>NZ_JAKZBW010000010.1:0-119310 GCF_022539275.1 Pseudoxanthomonas sp. LH2527
TGTTCGGGCGTGTGCAGGGAGATTCCGGCGTGGCGAGCTTGCTCTCCCGCGGTCGTAGCACCCAAGGTGTGACGCTCGACCACGCCGGCTCTCGGCATCTAATCTGGCAGATCGCCAAGAGATAAGGTGCATGCAATCGCGCCACCTCGTTGCCGCGTTCGTAGGCTGGGTTGGAGCGCAGCGGAAACCCAGCATCGCGCGCGATGTCGGCTCTGCCGGGTTTCCGCTGCGCTCCAACCACGCCCTACAGTGCTCTCGCCCGGGGGCAAAACGTCAGCGCGTCACGATATCGCGCCAGGTCAGCAAGATGTTCGCGGCACGGTCCGCACGTGCGTGCGTACCTGCCAGACCCATTGACGTATCGGCGATGTCGACGAGGTATGCGACCAGCCCGCCCACATCCGTACCGCGCCACAATAGCGCGCAGACACCTTCCACATAGCCGTCGTATTCGTTGCGCGCCTCCGGCCTGGCGGCGACGCCGATGGGATCCCAGACGTAGTGCAGCACCTCGCTGACGGCGCGTTGCAGGGCGTCGGCTTCGGGGCCTGATGTCGGGGTCATGGCGGTCTCCGTTGCTGAAGGCGCGAGGAGACCCTCATGCCGCAGGCAGGAAGCGCGTCACCTTCTGCCTCAACAGGCGGACCAGGTCCGGATCCATGTAGTCGTACTCGTCCGGGATGTCGAGGCAGATCACCCGCTTGCCGTTGAGGTGGCGCCCGAACTTCGCCGACAAACGGGTACGGTGGACCTTCTCCATCACGAACACGATATCCGCCCACGCCAGCAACTCCGGCGAGACGGGGACCTCGGCGTCGTTGCCCAGGCCGGCGGACGCGGTTTCGATCCCCGGCCACTCGGCGAACACCTGCTCGGCCGTCGGGCTGCGCAGGCGGTTCTGGGTGCAGATGAAGAGGACGTTGCGGGGCATGGCGCGAGTGTGCGGGATCGTGTGGCGGTGGGCCAAGGCCCACCCTACGCAAAACCCGATCCGCGTAGGGCGGGCCTTGGCCCGCCGCCCGCGATCAGCGCAGGATCTTCTCCATCGCCTTCCCCTTCGCGAGTTCGTCGACCAACTTGTCGAGGTAACGGATCTTCTGCATCAGCGGGTCGTCCACGTCTTCCACACGCAACCCGCAGACCACGCCTTTGATAAGCGACGCATGGGGGTGGAGCTGCGGGGCCTCGGTGAAGAAGGTCTCGAAATCCTTCCTGACATCGATCTGCCGCTCAAGCCCGGCCTGGTCGTAGCCGGTCAGCCAGCGGATGACCTCATCGACCTCCGCCTTCGTCCGGCCCTTGCGCTCGGCCTTCTGCACGTACAGCGGATACACGCTGGCGAAGGGGGTCGTGAAGATGCGGTGGCCGGACATCGTCATTCCTTCAGAGGCACGAAACGAAGCGATGAATCGCAATCGTAGGATGGGTTGAGCCGCAGGCGATACCCATCAAAATGTTTCGGAATTCAAGATGATGGGTATCGCTTCGCTCAACCCATCCTACGCACTGCGTTGACGTCGGCATGAACCCGATAGGTTGGGGTGAGCGAAGCGAACCCCAACACGCAAATTCGATCAGAGTCCGACGCCTGACCAACGCGTGCGACGTTGGGCTTCGCTTCGCTCACCCAACCTATGCGCTGATCCGAAAGCGATATCCATCCTACGTGCCCCAGTCAAAGTTGATCACACCATCCCGCCCGTCCCGCATCTGAACTCGTAGATACTCAGGTCGGTAAACAAGCTCCGCAGTTGCGAGATGCCCCGGCCAAGAACCGCGAGCCATTTCGCCGATCCTGCTGGGGGCGTGTCCGGGATTCAAAGACAGGAAGAAGTACATCCCTGCGATCAAAAACAGCGCACCACCTATTTCCGCATCCCGTACAAACGGGGTGCACATAATCTCTCCGGGATTTGCCCCATAGGGTTCAATGCAACGGAGAAAATACAGACCCATACGATGGGTCAAATTTAGGTTTCCGAAGGCAACATCTACCAAGTAGGGCGGCGCAATCCCCAATGCGCCGCCTGCCATGCCAATCCCAATTCTTGCATCGCCCCCAATTGAAATGTTTATGAGGGTTTTTAGAAGCCAACGCTCAAAGTCGAATCCGAGAACAGATCTAGAGTCGGCCGGATCTCTGAGCGAACGACTTACTAGTAAGCCGACTTCATCTACGCTGGAAAGGAGACTGTTGTGACGCCGGCAAAGAATCTTGCTCGTAAGTGAACTGACCCCCACCTTGGTCCAAGTCGGACACCAATCAAAACCCATCACCGTGACATTGGTTTCAGGCAACATCGCCTTGGATACCAAATGCTCCCTAGATGCTCCACCGCCACATCCGTCGAGACACGCCGCCCAACATTTTCCGCAATTCACGCTGGGCGTTATGTTCGTCATCGGCTAACCAAGAATTGAACTAGCCCCGCCGCAACCTCACCACCGCGGCGCCTTAGTCAGCGGCGGCGCCTCATGCTGGCGATCGTACGCACGCAGTTCTTCGCGGATATGCTGGATGCGTTGGCGGCCGAGGGTGTTACGGCTGTCGTCGAGGACCACGCCGCCGAGCAGTTCGGCCATGCGCTCGACGTTGGGCAGCAGCTTTTCCCACGCTTCCAGCGCGGTCATCGGCGCGGGCAGCGTGAGGAAGAAGGCGATGGCCGGGGTTTCCAGCGTGCGGATGTTGGCCATGTCGAAACTGCCGGGCTGCATGATGTTGGCCATGCTGAAGACCGGGCCGCGTTCCGGATGCCCTTCCACCAACCGGTGGAAGACATTCATGTGGCCGAAGGTCAGGCCGGTCTTCTCGGCGGCCACCACGATGTCCTCGCCGCGCAGCACCTGCCCGGCCTTGGCCGCCACGTACAGCGAGACGATCTTGTCGAAATCCTGACTGGGACGCTTGCCCAGGTCGCTTTCCACGCCGGCGACCGGCGTGCCGCCGGGCAGGCCCAGTTCGGGCTGGCTGACGCGTGCGTCGCTGTAGTCCTGCACCTGCTCGCTGGTGTCGTCGCCGGCGATGCTGGGCTCGACGCGCGCGTTGTCGCGCTCGGTGGTTTCGATGCGACGGCCCTGGCTGGGCTTCTTGGGGCGTCCGAACAGGAAGATCGCCGCCACCAGCAGGACGCCGGCGATGATGATTCCGAAACGAAGCATGGCCATGTCGGACACAGGGGTTTCTCCGGCAGGTTGGGATCGATCAGGGTCAGGCGGCGCCGGCCAGGCGGGCGGCTTCTTCCAGGTCCACCGACACCAGCCGGCTGACACCGGGTTCACGCATGGTAACGCCACTGAGCTGGTGTGCGGCTTCCATCGTGGCCTTGTTGTGCGATACGAACAGGAACTGCACCTTCTCGCTCATCTCCTTCACCATGTTGGTGAAGCGGCCGACGTTGGCTTCATCGAGCGGCGCATCGACTTCGTCCAGCAGGCAGAACGGTGCGGGATTGAGCTGGAAGATGGCGAACACCAGCGCCACCGCGGTCATCGCCTTCTCGCCGCCGGACAGCAGCGAGATGTTGGACACGCGCTTGCCGGGCGGACGCGCCATGATGGCCACGCCGGTGTCGAGCAGGTCTTCGCCGGTCAATTCCAGATAGGCATGGCCGCCGCCGAACAGGCGCGGATACAGCTGCTGCACGCCGGCGTTGACGCGGTCGAAGGTGTCCTTGAAGCGGCCGCGGGTCTCGCGGTCGATCTTGCGGATGGCTTCTTCCAGCGTTTCCAGCGCGGTGGTCAGGTCGACGTTCTGCGCGTCCAGATACTCCGAGCGCTGGCTGGCTTCGCCGTACTCGTGGATGGCGGCCAGGTTGACCGGCTCCAGCCGGCGCATGCGGCCATCGATCTGGGTGACGGCCTGCTCCCATTCGCGGATGTCGGCGACCTCGGGCAGCGTGTTGATGACGTCGTCCAGCACGAAGCCGCCGGCGACCACGGCCTCGGACAGCTGCTCGGCCTTCAGTGCCAGCGCCTGCTGGTCGAGCTTGCGCTGCGAGATGCGCTCGCGCTGGGCCACCGCCTGTTCGTCGCGTTGCTGGCGGGTCTGTTCGTACTGGCGCAGTTCGTTGTCGATGCCTTCCAGCAGCGAACGCGCCTCGGCCAGTTGGCGGTCGGCGGTGACGCGGTGTTCCAGCGCGGCCTGGCGCTGGGCTTCCAGTTCCTGAACCGGCGAATCGCCTTCGCTCAGCTGCAGGGTGAGTTCTTCCAGGCGCGAATCGAGCTGGCCGCGCTGGCCGCCCATGCGGTCCAGCGCCTGGCTCAGCGAGACGATCTGCGCGCGCTGCGACTCCAGCGTCAGCGCCAGCGCATGCGCGGTGTCGCGTGAGCTGCGCGCGGCTTCGCGGGCCTGGTCGCGGGCGTCTACCAGTTGGCGGCGCTCGCCTTCCAGTGCCTGCCGTGCGGATTCCAGGTCGCCCATGCGGGAGACCGCATCTTCCAGCTTGCTGCGCGCTTCGCGGGCCTGCTCGCGGCTGGCGTCGAGGGTTTCGACCAACTGGGCGATCTCGCCGTCGATGCGTTCCAGGCGGGTGCGGGTGGACTCCACCTTGCCCTGCTGGCTCTGCAGCTGGCCGGCGAGTTCGGAGACGCCGCGGTGCGCCATGTACAAGGTGCGCTGGGCGTCCTCGCGCTGCTGTTCGGCGGCCAACAACTGGTCGCGCAGGTGGGCCAGGCGCTCTTCCAGCTCGGCTTCGCGCGCCTGCAGGGTTTCGATTTCGCCGCGCAGCGACTGGATCTCGCGCTCGCGCAGCAGTGCGCCCTGCTTGGCCGCGCCGGAGCGCAACACACGCACCCAACCGGCGCCGAGGCGCTCGCCGGAGCGGGTGATGACGGAATCGCCGTCGCCCAGCTGCGATTGCAGGCGGCGGGCTTCGGCCAGGTTCTCGGCCACGTGCAGGCGGGCCAGCAGGCGACGGATCGCGGCCGGGCCCTGCACCTTGGCCGCCAGCGAGGTCGGTGCGAACGCGACATCGCTGCGGTCGTCCGACACCAGCGCGATGCGGCCGTCGCCGAGTTCGCCCAGCGCGTCGACCAGGGCTTCCGGCGCATCGACCAGCACACCTTCGATCAGCTGGCCAAGCGCGCCTTCGACGGCATTTTCCCAGCCCGGCTCGACGGTCAGCTTCTCGCCGACGCGCGCGGCATTGTCCAGCCCGCGCGCCTTCAGCCAGGTCATGGCGGCGCCCTGTTCCTGGCCCAGCGCGGCGTGCTGCAGGGTTTCCAGCGAAGACAGGCGACCGCGCGCTTCCTGCGCGCGCTTGCGCACGTCGGACAGTTCGGTCTGCGTGCCACGCTGCTGTTCCTGCACGTCGGCGGCGCCCTGCTTGCGCGCCTCGACCTGCTCGGCCAGCGTGTCCAGCGATTCCTTCTGCGTGTCGTGCTGCAGCTGCAGTTGCTCGAAGGCGGATGCCAGTGCGTCCAGGTCCAGCCCGAGGCGCTCGTTGGCCAGCGCCTCGCGACGGCGCTCGGCTTCGAGCGACTGGCGGTCGAGGTAGTCCACGCGGGTGCGTTCGACGTCACCGGCGCGCGAGGCTTCCGCCGACTCGCGGCTGTGGGTTTCCCAGCGCTGCTGCCAGTCGGCCAGCGCGGCCTCGGCCTCGCGCAGCGCGTCCTGGCGGAACACGTCGTCTTCGCGCAGCTGCTCCAGCTGCGGTTCGGCGTCGGCGACGGATTCGCGCAGCACGTTCAGGCGGGTCTCGTCGCCGCTGATGTGCTGGCCGAGTTCCTGCAGGGCGTTGTGGGCTTCGTCGCGCGCGCGCTTCAGGCGGTCGCCCAGCTCGCGCTGGTGCTGGATCTGCTGTTCGATGCGGGCCAGCGTGCTGCCGACCTGGTACACCTCGCCCTGCGCCTTGTTCAGCGCGTCGGCGGCTTCCTCGCGGCGCACGCGGTCGGTTTCCAGCAGGCGTTCGGCTTCGCGCTGTTCGGCGATCAGTTGCTGGAGCCTGGTCTCTTCCTGCGACAGCGCCTCGCGCAGGCCCTGCAGCTTGCCGTCCAGACCGCGGTACTCCAGCGCCTTCCACTCGGCGTCCTTGATGCGGCGCTCTTCCTGCAGGGCCTTGTACTGCTCGGCCTGCTTGGCCTGGCGCTTGAGGTGTTCGAGCTGCTTGCCGATCTCCTCGCGCAGGTCGTTGAGGCGGTCCAGGTTCTCGCGGGTGTGGCGGATGCGGGTTTCGGTTTCCTTGCGGCGCTCCTTGTACTTGGAGATGCCTGCGGCCTCTTCCAGGTACACGCGCAGGTCTTCCGGGCGGGCCTCGATGATCTGGCTGATCATGCCCTGCTCGATGATCGAGTAGCTGCGCGGGCCCAGGCCGGTGCCGAGGAACAGGTCGGTGATGTCGCGGCGGCGGCACTTGGTGCCGTTGAGGTAGTAGTTGCTCTGGCCGTCGCGGCTGACCAGGCGCCGGACCGAGATTTCGTTGAAGGCGGCGAACTCGCCGCTGATGGTGTGGTCGCTGTTGTCGAAGATCAGCTCGACCGAGGCCTGCGAGACCGGCTTGCGCGCTGCCGAGCCGGAGAAGATCACGTCGGTCAGCGAGTCGCCGCGCAGGCGACTGGCCGAGCTCTCGCCCATCACCCAGCGCACGGCGTCGATGATGTTCGACTTGCCGCAGCCGTTCGGCCCGACCACGCCGGTCATGTTGGTCGGCAGGTGCAGCACGGTGGGATCGACGAACGACTTGAAGCCGGACAGCTTGATGGTGGAAAGGCGCATGCGACGGTGTCTTCCGGGCACCGCGACCGGACCGGTCCGACGCGCTGCCGCAAGTGTGAAGTGGGATCAGCTTCGACTGCCAAGTTGTTGATTGTCCGGCAATCCGGCCTGCCATCAGGCACGCCAACGGATGAGTATAGCCGCCCCTGTCACGCGATGCCCGGGCCTGCGGGCGCCGTACGCCGACGCGCCACGGGCGTACGGAGCGGGCGCGCGCCTGTTAGCATCGCGGGCGGCTTCACCCCCCTCCCTCACCCATCAACGGTCCCCACTCCGTGTCTCTTTTTGCATCCGTCGAACTGGTGCCCGGCGACCCCATCCTGGGGCTGACCGAGGCCTACAACGCCGATCCCCGCACCCAGAAGGTCAATCTGGGCGTCGGCATCTATTACGACGAACAGGGGCGCATTCCCCTGCTCGACTGCGTCCGCCAGGTGGAACAGGCGCTCGCCGCCGCCGGCCAACCGCGTGGTTACCTGCCGATCGACGGCCTGGCCGCCTACGACGCGGCCACCCGCGAGCTGGTGTTCGGCAAGGACTCGGCGCTGGTGGCCGCCGGCCGCGTCGCCACCACCCAGACCGTCGGCGGCAGCGGCGCGCTGCGCGTGGGCGCGGACCTGCTGAAGAAGCTGCTGCCGCACGCCACCATCGCCATCAGCAACCCGAGCTGGGAAAACCACCGCGCGGTGTTCGGCGCGGCCGGCTTCGACATCGTCGACTACACCTACTTCGACGCCGCCACGCATGGCTTGGACTTCGCCGGCATGCTCGCCGATGTCGGCCAGCTGAAGCCCGGCACCGTGGTGCTGCTGCACGCCTGCTGCCACAACCCCACCGGCGCCGACCTTACGGTCGAGCAGTGGAAGCAGGTGGCCGCGCTGATGAAGGACCGCGGCCTGTTCCCCTTCATCGACATGGCCTACCAGGGCTTCGACCAGGGCATCGTCGAGGACGGTGCCGCGGTGCGCATCGTCGCCGAGGCCGGGATCGACGCCTTCATCGTCGCCAATTCGTACTCCAAGTCGTTCTCGCTGTACGGCGAGCGCGTCGGCGCGCTGTCGGTGGTCGGTCCGGATGCGAACGCGACCAAGGCAGTGCAGTCGCAGGTCAAACGCATCATCCGCACCATCTATTCCAGCCCGTCCACCCACGGCGCCGCGCTGGTGGCCGGCGTACTGGCGAGCAGCGAGCTGCGTGCGCTGTGGGAAAGCGAACTGGGCGGCATGCGCGAGCGCATCCATGCCCTGCGCGCCGGCCTGGTGGACAAGCTGGCCGCCCTCGGCGCACCGGAGTTCGCCTTCATCCAGCAGCAGGCCGGCATGTTCTCGTACTCGGGCCTGAGCAAGGCGCAGGTGGACCGGTTGCGCGACGAGTTCGGCATCTATGCGGTGGGCACCGGCCGCATCTGCGTGGCCGCATTGAACCAGCAGAACCTCGGCTATGTGGCCGACGCGGTGCGCACGGTCAGTCGCGGCTGACCTGCACCGTTATCGGGTACAAGAAAGGGAGGCCATGGCCTCCCTTTTCTTTGTCGCCTCAGGCAGCCTCAGCCCAGACGCAGGCCGCTGTCCGGATCGAAGCAGTGCAGCGCCGCGTTCTCGACCGTGACACGCAGGCCCTGCCCCGGCTCCGGCAACACCTGCGGCGGCATCCGCGCCACCAGCGGCTGACCGACGAAGCGCAGGTTGACGAAGACTTCGTTGCCGACCGGCTCGATCAGGTCGACATGCGCCTCGAACGCGAGCTTGCCGATGCCGGCAGGCTGCAGGTGTTCCGGACGGATGCCCAGGGCGACGCGCCGCCCGATCCACGCCTCCGCGACCGCCGCATGGCCCAACGGGATCTGCCCGCCGCCGTCCAGCGCCAGCTGCAGGCCGTCGGCCTGTTGCAGCGTGCCGTGCAACACGTTCATCGCCGGGCTGCCGAGGAAGCCGGCGACGAACAGGTTGGCCGGCTTCTCGTACAGCGCCATCGGCGTGTCGATCTGCTGGATCTCGCCGTCCTTCAGCACCACGATCCGCTGACCCAGCGTCATCGCTTCCACCTGATCGTGGGTCACGTAGATCATCGTTGCGCCGAGCTTGCGATGCAGGCGGCCGATCTCGGTGCGTACGGAATGGCGCAGCTTGGCGTCCAGGTTCGACAGCGGTTCGTCCAGCAGGAACACCGACGGCTCACGCACCAGTGCCCGGCCCAGCGCCACGCGCTGGCGTTGTCCGCCGGACATCTCGCGCGGCAGCTTGTCCAGCATGTCGGTCATACCGAGCGTCTCCGCCGCATCGCGGACGCGCCGGTCGATCTCGGCGCGCGGCACGCCGCGCAGCTTCAACCCGAAGGCGAGATTCTCGGCCACCGTCATGTGCGGATACAGCGCGTAGCTCTGGAACACCATGGCGATGTCGCGGTCTTTCGGCGCCACGTCGTTGACGCGCCGCTCGCCGATCAGCAGGTTGCCTTCGGAGATCTCCTCCAAGCCGGCGATCATCCGCAGCAGCGTGGACTTGCCGCAGCCGGACGGACCGACCAGCACCATGAGCTCGCCGTCGGCGATCTCGAAACTGGCCCCGTGCACGGCCACCTGGCCGTTGTCGTACACCTTGCGCACGCGGTCGAGTTGGACACTGGCCATCATTGCTCCGGTCGGGCGACGCCCGTGATTGTTCGCGGCGGCCCGGCCCTCCCGGTACGGGCCTGCCCGCGTGGGCGATGCACCCGGCCTCCCGTTCCGCCGTGCGGGAAGTTGCGCTATTCTGCCATGTAACCGTTTTCACCACGCAAGCGGACAGCGTGCGCACGTGGCCCGGGCCCTTCGCTTCTTCCCTTCGCCGTCCATGTCCCACTCGCGTCTCCGCAGATCCGCCATCGCACACTTCGTTCGCGAAACCGCGCATACGTATACGGATGGCGCGCGTTCGTGCGTGCCCGCGCACCGGCCGCGCGGGTGCGCGCTATCATGCGCCGCCCACGCGATGTGGCCCCTTCCCGGCAGCACAGGATCGACCAGGCGAATGCAGCGGACCCGTTTTGGAAGCCACCCCGCATCGAACAGGATGTTTGCCGCATGAGCAGCACCGATCGCGTCCTCCTTGCCGACATCGGTGGCACCAACGCGCGCTTCGCGCTGGCCGACGCCTGCGCCAGCGTGCCGTTGCTGGACGAGAGCGTGCGCGAATTCGTGGTGGCCGATTTCCCGTCGCTTGCCGATGCCGCCCGGCATTACCTGGACGAGACCGGTGCCACCGCACAGAACGGCGTCTTTGCCGTTGCCGGTCGCGTCGATGGCGACGAAGCCCGCATCACCAATCATCCGTGGGTCATTTCGGTCAATCGCACGCGGCAGGCATTGGGTTTCCAGGGCCTCAAGCTGGTCAACGATTTCGCCGCGCAGGCGATGGCGGTGTCGCTGCTGACGCCACGCGACGTGGTGGCGATCGGCGGTACGCAATGGACGCCGGCACCGCTGTCGGTACCGCGCACCTATGCCGTGATCGGTCCCGGCACGGGCCTGGGCGTGGCCGCGCTGGTGATCCGCGACGGCCGCGCTTATCCGCTGGAAACCGAAGGTGGCCACGTCAGCTTTCCGCCCGGCACGCCGGAAGAAATCCGCATCCTCGACATCCTGTCGGCGCAGTTCGGCCGCGTCTCCAACGAGCGCCTGATCTGCGGCCCGGGCCTGGTGAACCTGTATCGCGCGCTCAGCGAGATCGCAGGCGAGGACCCGGGTGGTCCGATCGAACCGAAGGACGTCACCGCACGCGCCGCTGCCGGCGATCCGCGCTGCGTGCGCACGCTGGACGTGTTCTGCGCGGTGTTCGGCGCCATCGCCGGCGACCTGGTGCTGACCACCGGCGCCTGGGATGGCGTGTTCCTCACCGGCGGACTGGTGCCGAAGCTGCTGACGTCGCTGCAGCATTCCGGCTTCCGTCAGCGCTTCGAACACAAGGGCCGCTTCTCGCCGGCGATGGGACGCGTGCCGACGCTCGCCAACATGCATCCGCGGCCCGGCCTGCTGGGTGCGGCGGCATACGCGGTCGAACTGTTCGGTCCGAATAGCGCGGCTCGCAGCTGAGGTTTTGCGCAGATGCGCGCTGCAACGCAACACGCGCAAGGCCCCGCTGCGGAGACTGGTCTGCCTTTGGTCGCTTTCGCGCCTGCGGCAAAGGCGGTAGAAAGCATCATGCCGTCGCCGTCGTTCCCCGCCCTTCCCCTCCACGCGCTGGAGATGCCGGAAGGCTGCGCCTCACGGCCTCATTTCGCCACGCCATGCAGAATGTCCGTGTCTGCAGCCTAGCCCTACGCCCATGAGCCTGCACCCCCGCATCCAGGAAGTCACCGAACGCATCCGCCAGCGCAGCGCCCCGTTGCGCCGCGCCTACCTCGACGGCATCGACGCCGCCCATCGCGACGGCCCGCAACGCGCGCGCCTGAGCTGCGGCAACCTGGCACATGCCTTCGCCGCCTGCGGCCCCACCGACAAGGGCCGCCTGCGCGCCGACGTGACGCCGAACCTCGGCATCATCAACGCCTACAACGACATGCTGTCGGCGCACCAGCCGTTCGAGCATTACCCCGAGATCATCCGCCAGGTCGCGCGCGACCTGGGCGCCACCGCGCAGGTCGCCGGTGGCGTGCCGGCGATGTGCGACGGCGTGACCCAGGGCCGCCCCGGCATGGAACTGTCGCTGTTCTCGCGCGACGTGATCGCGCAGGCCACGGCGATCTCGCTGAGCCACGACATGTTCGACGCCGCGCTCTACCTGGGCGTGTGCGACAAGATCGTGCCCGGCCTGCTGATGGGCGCACTGGCCTTCGGCCATCTGCCGGCGGTGTTCGTGCCGGCCGGCCCGATGTCGCCGGGCATCCCCAACAAGGAAAAAGCCGCCGTCCGCGAACGCTACGCCGCCGGCGAAGCCACGCGCGAGGAGCTGCTGGAAGCCGAAGCCGCGAGTTACCACGCGGCCGGCACCTGCACGTTCTACGGCACCGCCAATTCCAACCAGGTACTGCTGGAAGCGATGGGCCTGCAGCTGCCGGGCACCTCGTTCGTCAATCCCGACCAGCCGCTGCGCGACGTGCTGACGCGTGCCGCCGCCGAGCGCGCGCTCAGCATCACCGCACTGGGCGACGACTATCGCCCGATCGGCCGGCTGATCGACGAGCGCGCCATCGTCAACGCGATGACCGCCCTGATGGCCACCGGCGGCTCCACCAACCACACGATCCACTGGATCGCCGTGGCGCGCTCGGCCGGCATCGTGCTGACCTGGGACGACATGGACCTGATCGCGCAGACGGTGCCGCTGCTGGCGCGCGTGTATCCGAACGGCGATGCCGACGTGAACCGCTTCGCCGCAGCCGGCGGCATCCAGTTCGTGTTCCGCGAACTGCTCGATGCCGGCCTGATGCACGACATCACCACCATCGTGCCCGGTGGCCTGCGTGCGTTCTGCGAGGAACCGCGCCTGCAGGAGGGCAAGCTCGCCTACGCCCCCGGTGTCGCGCAGAGCGCGGACGAAGATGTCGTACGCCCGGTGACGCGTGCGTTCGAGGCCCAGGGTGGCCTGCGCCTGCTGCGCGGCAATCTGGGTCGCTCGCTGATCAAGACTTCCGCGGTGAAGGCCGAGTACCGCTACATCGAGGCGCCCGCCGTGGTCGTCGATGATCCGCGTGCGCTCAACAAGCTGCACGCCGCGGGCGTGCTGCCGCAGGACTTCGTGGCCGTGGTGCGTTACCAGGGTCCGCGTGCGAACGGCATGCCGGAACTGCACTCGCTGGCGCCGCTGCTGGGCCTGCTGCAGAACCAGGGACGTCGCGTGGCGCTGGTCACCGACGGTCGCCTGTCCGGCGCCTCGGGCAAGATCCCCGCCGCCATCCACCTGACCCCGGAAGCCGCGCGCGGTGGTCCGCTGGCGAAGCTGCGCGAGGGCGACATCATCCGCCTCGATGCGGAGGCCGGCACGCTGGAAGCGCTGGTCGATGCCGACGAGTGGGCCGCACGCGAGATCGCGCCCAACACCTCGCCGGCCGCGCTGGACCTGGGCCGCAACCTGTTCGCGGTCAGCCGCGACGTGGTCACGCCAGCCGACCGCGGCGCGATGTCGATTTCCTGCGGCCTGCCCTACCACGACGGCACCTGGGAATACGATGCCGAATACGAACTGGGCGACGCCGCGCATGCGGCAGAGGCACCGCATGAGGCCAAGGATGCCTGAGCCTTTCCCTTCTCCCCCTGGGAGAAGGTGCCCGAACGGCGGATGAGGGCGGGTGTCATGGTGAGGGTGAACTGCCCTGACCTTCGTCGCCCTCTCCCCAACCCCTCTCCCGATGGGAGAGGGGCTCACTCCAACTGATCGACACACCATGACCATCGAAGCCCGCCAGCAGAAAGCCGAATCCCTCCTCCGCGCCGCCGGCATCCTGCCGGTCGTCACCGTCCACACGCTGGATGAGGCGCGCAAGGTATCCGAGGCGCTGCTGAAAGGTGGGCTGCCGGCAATCGAACTGACGCTGCGTACGCCGGTCGCGATGGAAGCGCTGGCGATGCTGAAGAAGGAACTGCCCGACATCGTGATCGGCGCCGGCACGGTGCTGACGACCGAGCAGATGACGCAGTCCATCGACGCCGGCGCCGACTTCCTGGTCACGCCCGGCACGCCGCCGGCGCTCGCCGATGCGCTGGCCGCCGCCGACATTCCGGTGGTGCCGGGTGCCGCCACGCCGACCGAGCTGCTGGCGCTGATGGCGCGCGGCTTCCGCGTCTGCAAGCTGTTCCCCGCCACCGCCGTCGGCGGACTGGCTATGCTGAAGGGCCTCGCCGGCCCGCTGTCGGAACTGAAGATCTGCCCCACCGGCGGCATCACCGAAGACACCGCTGCCGACTACCTGTCGCAGCCGAACGTGGTCTGCATCGGCGGTTCGTGGATGGTGCCGAAGGGCTGGCTCGACAACGGCGAGTGGGACAAGGTCACCGAGAGCTCGGCGAAGGCCGCCACCATCGTGAGAAGCGTCCGCCGCTGACGCGTCTCCCGACATGTAGGAGCGACGTGAGTCGCGACCGCGAGAATCGAGCGTCCTGATGATGGAACGCGCGCGGATTCCAGACAGAAAGTTATGCCGCGCCTGCTTTGACGCCTTGCGGAGAATTGTTGCCGTGCGGTCGCGACTGACGTCGCTCCTACAGCGGGTCGCGACGCTCGATGTGCACCGCAAGATGCTGCTTTCGCCACCCCACGGCCAGCACGGCATACCAGCCCACCATCAGCAGGCCGAGCCACCACTCGAAGATGTTCTCCCAGCGATCCTTCATCGCCGGATCGGGCGCGAGCTGGCCGGCCGCGACGTTCGCGACACCCAGCATCAGCATCGCGATCGATATCCATGACATCGCCACGATGAGGCGCGGTGGCAGCGCCTTCGCCGCTGACGCGCGCCGCATCAACGCCAACTGCGCCAGATAGCCGAATCCGAAATACACGATCACGCCGTAGCGGCGAAGGAAGCGGTAGATATCGCCTTCCGTGCCGAGGAACGTGGCATACACGGCCAGTGCGAACGCAGACACCACACCCAGTGACAGCATGACGCGTCCGTCGCGCAACCAGCGCATCGACAGCCACCACACCAGCGCATGCAGCACAGCGCAGGGAATCACCAGCAGCCGGAACAGGTGGTTGCCCCACCCGTGCCGGGCGGCGCGACTGATCGACACGCACCCATCGAGATAGGGAATGCAGGCCGGCACGTGGCCGCCCTGGATCGACAACAGATAGGCGGCGTGGGCGGCGACCACGAACAGCAGCGTCAGCAACAGTGGCAGCGGCCAGAGCGGGATGCGCGAGTTGTCAGCGACCATGACAACGACAGGACAGGACGTTGCCCGGCAATGTACTCCGTCCCGCGACGCGACGTGGAGCCGCACCTGTCCAGCCAAGGGCAATTCGACGCAACACGCAGCGGGGCGAGCTCCGCTCTGCGGATCGATGCACCGGGACGGATTCCGCCCCAAGCGTAGAACCGAGCTTGCGCGACTCATGCAGGCAGCGCATGCCGGTTCCCTTGGCATCGAAGCAGCGGAGCAAGCTCCGCTCTACGAATCGGCGCACCGGGACGGATTCCGCCCCTGGCGTAGAGCCGGGCTTGCTCGGCTCTACGTACGATCAACTGCGACACGCAGCGGAGCAAGCTCCGCTCTACAGGTCAGGGGGACGTCACCACGACGCGTGCCGGCAGCACGGTGATGCGCAGTTCGCCGTCCTTCCACTGCGCCGGCTTGCCGTTGACCCGGGTCGCACCGGGCGCCGTCTTGTACGGCCACGTCAGTACCAGGCCGCCGGGCGGCAGCTTCAGTCCGGCTTTCGCTTCCAGCACCACGTCGCCGCCGGTCCTGCGCAGCGAGTAGCCCAGCACGCCATTCGGCGTGCGCAGGCCGTCGATGGCGATGCCCTCGCCGTCCAGCCAGGTCGCCGGCACGCCGGCCGCCAGCACCAGGCTGTCGTCGAGTTCGCGCGAGTAGGCGAACATGTCCAGCGCCGAGCGCACGAAGTCCGAGCCTACCCAGGCGTGCGGCAGGTCGCCGACGAAGAACGGCGTGCGCGGCGTGCGCGACACCACTTCCGCCCACTGGTTCCAGGCCGGCGGCGCGCGATCCTTGAAGAAGAAGTCCACCACCTCCCAGGCACGCTCGCGCCAACCCAGGCGGACGAAAGCGGCCACGTTGCGCCATTCGTACGGTGTGTAGTCCTTCCACGCGCGCTGGCCGTCGCGGCGTTGCACAAACTCGGTCCAGTAGCGCTCGAACGTGCCGTGCAGCAGGTCCGCCGGCAGCTTGCCCTGCTCGCCGCCCGGTGCCAGTGCGATGGTCGTCGAGGTGGGATCGAAATCGCCGATCTCCGCCGCACCCGGCAGGTAGTTGATCCCATGGATCTGCGTGGCCGCGCGCAACGAGGCGTACAGGTCGTCGCGGAACTGGTCGCGCGAGGCGGCCATGCGCTTCGACGCCGCCGTCTCGCCCAGCGCATCGGCGACCTCGACGGCATCCTTGTAGCCGCGCAGCGCCCAGAAGTTGTCCCAGTACGAATGCATCGGCTTGGCCGAGTAGCCTTCGTGGCTGATCGACGCCGGCATCATGCCGTAGAACGCCGCGTTGACCGCGCGGTTGGCTTCGGTGCGCTCGCTCAGGCGAAGTTCTTCCATGTAGGCGAAGGCCCCCTGCACGTGCGGCCACATCTTCCTCAGGAACGCCTTGTCGCCGGTATAGCGGTAATACTCGGCGATGTTGAAGATCAGCTCGCCGTGGCTGTCGTTCTCCGGCACCGGATCGCTGCCACGGTCGTCGACGCAGCACGGCACTTTGCCGTTCTCGAACTGGTACGGCGCGTAGTACTCGACGTATTCCTTGACCACCTCCGGGCGACCGAGGCGCAGCAGCCCCTCGGAGATCATCGCGCCGTCGCGGATCCAGCTGCGCGAGTACGAACGCGTACCGGGCTGCAAGCGCGGGCCGATGCGCGAGATCAGCATGTGCGCGAGCGCGGTGCGCAGAGTGTCGGCGATGGCTTGGCCTTCGGCGGGGACCTGCAGCTTCATTTCGCCGAGCTTGGTCCGCCACATGCTGGCGGTGGCCTGCTGGTCGCGTGCGGCGTCGATGCGTGCGGGCAAAGCGCCTTCCAGCGGCGCCACCCAGTCGATGTCGCGGCTTTCGCCGGCGGCCAGCGTGATCCGGTACAGCACCGCCGCCGACGCGAGTCCGTTCGATTCGCCGGATATCTGCGCGGAGGCACCGTCCATGTCTGTCTCCATGGACGCCAGCCGCTCGCGCACCAGCCCTTCGTCGAAGCGCGACGCCAGCGCCGCATCCGGTGGCGTGAAGCGCACGCTCGGCCTTCCGTTCACGCTGGCCACGCCATCGCGCAGCGCGATATCGCGGATCGGACTGAAGCCACCCGTCGTGTTGAGGAACTGGCTGGGCGGATTGACCTGCCAGGGCTGCACGGCCAGCGCCAGCACGTACTCGCGCGGCACTTTGCCGGTATTGGTCAACCGATGCCGGGCGACCACACGCGAATCGCCGGGCTTGCCTGCCGCGAAAGCCGTGGTCGTCAGCGCGAAGTCCGCGTGCTGCCAGGCCACCGTCGGGATCGGCAGGTAGCCGTCCTGCAGCGATTGCGTGGACACCACGTCGGCCCAGCCGACCCAGCGTCCATCGACCTGCACGAACGGCTCGACGCTGACGCCACCCTTGGCGATCTCGATGGCGCCATCCTCGCCGATCAGACCCTGCTCACGCCCACCATCCAGGCCCACGATGGTCCAGTACGGCTGTTCGCCGCTGAAGCCGCGCGGGAACCAGCCCTTGGGTGATTCCGCCGCCATCGCTTTCAACAGATCGTTGGGATGTGCGGCAAAGGCGAGTGGTTTCACTTCCAGCTCTGCCAGCGCAAACGAATGCTCGGGCCCGTCGCCGATCGCGAGGCGCACGTACCGCGCCTCGGACTCCGGCAGCGCCAGGTAGTCCGTGCCCCCGTTGCCACCAACGACCGTGCGCACATCGCGCCAGCGCACGCCGTCGTCGGACAGCTGCACCAGATAGTCGGATGCATGCTGGCCAGGCTTCCAGCGCAGCACCAGGCCACCGAACTCCCGCACCTTGCCCAGGTCCAGCGTCAGCTGCGGATCCTGTTCGCCACGCAGATCGGCTGCCCACGCGCTGTCGGAGTTGCCATCGACGGCCAACCCCGCGGCGCCCGCCGGAAATGCAAGCGATGCGCTCGCCTTGCCCGTCAGTGGCGCACCGTCGTCGACCGGCAGCGGCTCGAACGTCAGCTGGTCGAAGCAGACCGAGCCCTTGCCGCCCGCGTTGTTGTAGACGGTGAACTCCAGTTTCTCGCTCCGCCGCAGCACGCGGTCCGGGTCCGGGCCCCAGGCCTTGTCGATGTGGCGCTGCTTGTAGCGCACCGGCGTCCACACCGTCGGATACTCGTACTTCGGCCGGTTGACCCACCAGACGTTGTCGCCGCTGGCATCGACCACCTTGAACTGCAGGTCGTTGCGCGGCGAATCCCCGCGCAGCTGGAAGCCGAACCGGTAGTTGGCCGGATACGACAACGGCAGGTCGCGCTGGATGCCGGCATGGCCCGATACGCCGTTGAAGTCATAGTCCAGGCACAGCGCCTTGCCGTCCACGCCGTCGACCGTACGCAGCGCCCCACTGACCTGGTTGGACGTCACCACGCGCCATGCGGACGCATCGCTGAAGTCGTCGAGGATGCGGATGCCCTCCTCTGCGGCGAAGGCCGGCGCAGCGCACGCGAGCAGTACGCCGCAAGCCAGTGCAGCCTTGCGGAAAGCGAAGACATGGGTTTCCCGACTGCGCAGGAATGACGGTTCGATGTTCATGGTGATTCAAGCTCCGCGACGATCCGGCTTCCCGGTCAGCCCTTGACGCTGCCCAGCAACAGGCCCTGGATGTAATAGCGCTGCAATGCCAGGAACAGCAGCAGCACCGGCAGGATGGTGACGACCGAACCGGCCATCATCAGTTCGTAGTCCATCACGTGTTCGCGCGACAGGCCCGCCAGCGCGACCGGCAGGGTCTGCAGGCTGTCATCGCTCAACACGATCAGCGGCCACATGAAATCGTTCCATGCGCCGAGGAAACTGAAGATCGCTAGCGTCACCAGGATCGGCTTCAATCCCGGCAACACGATCTGGAAGAAGATGCGCGCCTCGCTGGCGCCGTCGATGCGCGCGGCCTCCAGCAGTTCATCCGGTATGGAGCGCGCGTACTGGCGTACCAGGAAGATGCCGAAGATCGCCGCCATGCCTGGCACGATGGCGCCGGCGTAGGTGTTCACCAGGCCCATCTGCTTGAGCAGCAGGAAGAGCGGCATCATCGCCACCTGGGCCGGGATTACCAGCGCCGCCATCAGCACGCGGAAGGTGCGGTCGCGCCCCTTGAAACGCAGCTTGGCGAAGGCATAACCGGCCATGGTGTTGAACAGCAGGGACAGCAGCATGACGCTGGTGGACACGATGAAGCTGTTGAGCAGGTAACGCCCCATGCCGGCGCGTACGAAAAGTTCGCGGTAGTTGTCCAGCGTCGGTGCCGATGGCAGCAGCGGTGGCGGGAAGTGGCCGGCCTCGCCGGTCTGCATGAAGGACACCGACAGCATCCACAGCAGCGGACCGATGCTGACGATCGCCAGCGCGACCAGCAAGGCGTTGACGACGACGGTGGCGAGCCGAGGGTTCATTCCACGCCCCGCTTGCGGGCGAACCACAGCAGGCCGCTGGTCACCGCCGTCATCAGCACGAACAGCAGGAAGGCCACCGCGGACGCATTGCCCAGGTTCCACCACTTGAAGCCTTCCTCGTACATCAGGTACAGCACGCTCTTGGTGCTTTCCAGCGGGCCGCCCTGCGTCATGACGTAGGGTTCGGCGAACAGCTGGAAATAGCCCGCCATGGTCAGGATGCCGACCAGCAGCAGCACCGGACCGAGTTGCGGCAGGGTGACGTGGCGGAACTGCGCCCAGCGCGAGGCACCGTCGATGCGGGCCGCCTCGTACAGGTCTTCCGGAATGCTCTGCAGGCCGGCCAGGAAGATGATCATGTTGTAGCCGAAGTTCTTCCACACGGCGAACAGGATGATGGTCGGCATCGCCCAGGTGGGATCGCCCAGCCAGTCGACCGGATCGATGCCGACCCATGACAGGCCCCAGTTCACCAGACCGTATTTCGTGTGGAACAGGTACCGCCAGATCACCGCCACCGCCACCACCGTGGTGACGACCGGCGCGAAGAACGCGGTGCGGAAGAAACCCTTGAAGCGGCCGAGCTTGGAGTGCAGCAGCAGCGCCGCGCCCAGCGACAGCGCCACCGACAGGGGCACGCCGACCACGACGAAGTAGACGGTGTTGCCAAGCGACTTCCAGAACATCGGGTTCTGCAGCAGGCCGACGTAGTTGTCGACGCCGACGAAGCGCAGGTTGCCGATGTCGGCCAGCGCGTAGATGTCGAAATCGGTCAGGCTGAGCGCCAGCGCGGCCAGCACCGGCAGGCCGAAGAAGACCACGATCACCGTCAGCGCAGGCGCGGCGAACAGCCAGCCGGCGAGCGAGTGCGTGGACCTCATGGCGCCGCCCCCGCCTTGCCGGCGTGGTCCAGCATCCAGCGACGTTTCTCCAGGATGCGGTCGGCGCGGCGATCCAGTTCCTCGGCCGCCTGGTCCACGCTCATGCGGCCATTGGCGACCTGTTCGCCGACCAGCCGCATCTCGGTGGCGATGCGTTCCCACTCCGGTACCTTCGGCGTGGACACCGCGCGCTCCAGCTGCTCGCGGAAGGCCTTGGCGTAGGGATCACTCGCCAGCGCGGGCGTCTGCCACGGCGAGCGGCGCGGCGGCAGGTCGCCGGTCAACGCGTGGAATTCGGCCTGCACCTTCGGCGACGACAACCAGGCGATAAGCTGCCACGCCGCCGCCTTGTTGGGCGAATCCTTGAACACGACGAAGCTCGTGCCATTGGCGAGCGATGCGCCGGGGCCGTTGGGGCCCGGCAACGGCATCGTCGCCCAGTCCTTCTGCTGCGCGGCCGGCAGACGCTCCTTGAACTTGGCGATGTTCCAGGGGCCGGAAATGTAGAACGAATAGAACCCCTTGCCGAACTCGTCCCACACGTTGGAGATCTGGTTGTTGGTGACCACCGGCGCCCAGCCCTGCTCGAACATCTCCTTGTAGAAGCCCAGTGACTGGCGGAAGCCTACGCTGCGGAAATTGCCGTAGCGGCCACCTTCGCGCAGCAACGGCTCCGGCTGCTGGATCGCCAGGCTCAACAGCGGCTCGAACTCGTTGAGCGGCAGCAGGATGGAATAGTTGCCCGGCCCCGCGACCTGCTTGACCTCGCGCATCGCGACCCGCCAGTCGTCCCAGCTCACCGGCAGCGTCTCCACGCCCGCCTTGGCCAGCATGTCGCGCCGATAGAACGGCAGCCGGGTCTCGACATACCACGGCACCGCGTAGGCGCGGCCCTCGATCACGCCCGTGTCCCAGACGCCGGGGAAGAAGTCGGCCTGATCGAAGCCAGGCGTCGCGGCGATCTCGTCATCCAACGGCTCCAGCGCATCCAGCGCCGCAAACTCCGGGATCCACGTATTGCCGATGGGGCTGACATCCGGCAGCGACTCGCCGGCGAAGGCGGTCAGCAGTTTCTCGTGCGCCGACAGCCACGGCACGATCTGCAGGTCAACGCGGATATCGGGGTGCAGGCGCTCGAATTCGGGCAACAGCCGGGCGACGACCTCGCCTTCGTAGCCCATCACCCAGAACCGCACGGTGGTGCGGTCGTCCTGCGTGCGCGCGCAACCGGCGATCGCCAGCACCAGCAGCATCAGGAGCGCAGGGAAACAGCAGCGCACCAGGGCCCTCCTTCCACCGGAGAAGACCCTGATGCGTGCTGGAGAGACCCTTGCTGGTGCACGCCGATCCATGCGAACAGCTTACTCGGGCTGCTGCGGGCGCGTCGCCTCGGGCTGTGAGGCCTGGTTGGCGCGCGACTCCGCGGTGCCCAGCGCGCGCGCCGCGGCCGCGTCCAGATCCGGCGGTGCGGTCGGCGCCGCCACGGGGCTGCTGCCGCTGGCATGCTCGCTCTCCGCATCCAGCCAGCCGCCCTGGAAGCCGGCCTTCTTCAATCCGTCACGGATATACGGATTCTTCTTCATCACGCTCCAGACGAAATCGCTGCGGTAGTTCGCGATCATCGCCAGGATCGGACCCTGGTCGATGCCGATGTAGTCGCTGGCCACCCAGCCCTTGCCCGGCACGATGCGTCCGGTCTTCAGTGGGATGTCGTAGTCGAAGCTGGGATTGAACGAATCCAGGAAGCCGTAGCTGGAGTACAGGTAGTCGCCGTAACGACGATGCATTTCCTCCGTGGCGGGAATCACGATCTCCGGCGCGAACGGCAGCGAGGCGATGGCCGCCGTCGGCGCGATGGTGCCGTCATCGAAGTTCTCGCGGAAGCCCGCGCCACGTGCGGAGTAATGGCGGAATGGACGCTGTTCGCCGCGGTATTCCTGGGTGGTCTGCTGCGGCCCGTCGGAAGCGGTCAGGCCCCAGACGTTCGCGCCGTAGTCCTTCCACTTCATCGGATTCTCGATGGCGTAGGCGCGCTGGGCGTAGGTGGCGCGACGGCTGTTCTCGAAGTAGTCCATGCCGCGCTCGCGCATGTACGCGTCCTGGATGCCGCGGAAGTCGATCCAGACATGGCTGTACTGGTGGCCGAAATGCGGTGCGAAGGTCAGGTATTCCTGCCCCTGGAACACGCCCCACAGTTCGCTGTAGCTGCGCGTCCACACTTCCCACGCTTCCGGACCCACCGGATGCGTCGGCGAGGCCATCGCCAGCACGTAGACCATCATGGCCTCGTTGTAGCCCTTCCAGTCGTGCGGGATGACGCCGCTCTCCGGGAACCAACCCATCGAGATCAGCGGCTTGTTGTTCTGCAGGAACGTCCAGTCGACGCGCTTGTAGATGGTGTCGGCAAGCGCGCGGATCTCCTTCTCGCGTGCATCGTCGCGGTCGTAGTAGGACTGCGCGAACAGCACGCCCATCAACAGCAGCGAGGTATCCACGCTGGACAGTTCCACCCAGGTGTTGAAGCGCTCGCCGGTGTTCATGTCGAGGAAGTGGTAGTAGAAGCCCTTGTGGCCGCCCTTCCCTTCCTTCTGCGGGCCCTGCGGGATGTCGCGCAGGAATTTCAACGTGGTCAGCGTGCGGTCGACCGCCTGCGTGCGGCTGACCCAGCCGTTCTCGATGCCGATGGGATACGCGGTCAACGCGTAGCCGATGGAGGCGATGCTGGCGAACGGACGCGACGGATAGCGGTCCGGCGTCATGCCGTTCACTTCGTTGGTGGTGTCCCAGAAGAACTGGAACGTACGACGTTCGATGTCGCGGAAAAGGGGCGGCAACTCCGGCTTCGCCGGCGGTTCCGGCTTGGCGGCCACGACGGGAGCGGCAGGCTTCGCGGCGGGTGCGGCTTTCTCCTCCGGCGCCTTCTGGCAGCCGGCGATCAACAGAGTCAGCACGACGCCTATAAGCCAGGGCGTGCGCGGGGCTGGGGTGATCTTGTTCAAAACGTTATCCCGTTGTAACCGATTACAAAAGAGCACAAAACAAACCCGCCGGTCAGGCGGCGCCCGGAGGCGCCGCCCGAGGGCGGGTATGTATTACCAGTCGAAGCCGAGCGACAGCTTGAACGTGCGGGTGGGCCAGAGGATGCCATTGCCGCTACGCTGACCGAAGTTCGGATTGGCCACGCCCGGGCCGCCGCGCCAGTCGTCGAAATCCGTCCAGTTGCGCCAGTTGAAGGCATTGATCAGATCGGCGCGGACCTTGAACTTCAGATCGGTACCGGTATCCCAGACCTTCTGCAGCGCAATGTCGAACTGCTTGAAACCGATGGTTTCCGAACGCTCGTAGGGATCGAAGAAGCAGTTGTCGTTGCTCGGCGCATCGAAGCAGTTGGTCGCGCTGCGGGGCGTCGGGGTCTCCAGGATCAGCTTGGCCGACAGCGTCACATCCCACGGCAGTCCATAGATGCCCGTCGCCACCAGACGATGCTTGGGCACGCCATTGGACAGATAGAACGTATCACCGGCATCGGGGTAGTCGAAGACATAGGTCTCGCCGTTCGACGCGTTGACGCGGTTCTCCTTGGCGTCGCTGTAGGTGTACGCCAACGTCACGCCCCACGGCGACTGCTCCGTGTACGGCTTGTCGATCGACAGCAGCAGCGAATTGAGCTTGCTCTCGATGCCATTCTGGCCAAGGATCAGGCTGCCGTAACCCGGGATGGCCTGGCCCCAGGGCTGACGGCCCCACGTGGCGTTCGGGAACGCCGGGTCGCGGAAACTGCCGCCCGGATAACGGTTGCCGAGACGGAAGTAGATGCCTTCCTTCGCACGGATGTGCGCGACCGTCGCCGACGTGTTCCAGTCATGGCCCCACACCGTGAACGTGTTGCGCGTGCCGATGCTGAACTGGTCCGAGTACGGCGTTTCCAGGTCGTTCGCGAGCAGATTGACTTCACCACCTGCCGTGGGATTGGCAGCCGCGAATGCCGCCAGACCCTCAGGCGTCAGGAGCGCCGGATTGAACGGAATGCAGGTGGGGCTGGGATTGCACGGATGGTTCACGTCCGGGAAGTTGATGGTGTACGTCGTGAACGCGCCACCGTAGAACTCGCGCGCCATGTAGTCGAACAGGTTGCGGTCGTAGGAGCGGCCGATACCGCCGAAGATCACGTGACGCTGGTCGCCGGAGAGGTCGTACGAGAAGCCCATGCGCGGAGCGAAATTGTCCTTGTCGCTCTTGCGGTTGCCGCCATCGCTGATGTAGTTCTCGATGTCGTAATCGGTGTTCTGGATGTTCGTCCAACCACGCAAGGCACTCGCGATGGCGGGATCGAGCGCATAGTCCCTGTACGCCGCCATGTCCTCGTAATCCCAGCGGATACCCATGTTCAACGTCAGCTTGTCGTTGACCTGCCAGTCGTCCTGGATGTACAGGCCGAACTGCTTGTTGCCGGACTCGACGAAGGGCGTACGGCCGGCACGGGCCGTCGTGTACTCGATGCGATAGGGTTGCCCGGGATTGACCGCCACGTCGTAGATATAACGCGGATTCGGCGGGAACTGCTGGAACGCGGTGAGCTCGACGTCCTTGTACTTCACGCCCGCCTTGATGGTGTGGTCCTGCCACCCGTACCAGGTGAAATCGTTCTGCAGGCCCCAACCCTTCTGGCCCTTGTCCTGGAAGCTGCCACCGCCGCCGGTGTTGAGCAGGGTGATGTCGCCATTGTTCGCCTGGTTGCGGGCGGTGTAGCGGATGATCGGCGCGTTCACCAGCGGAGACGGATTGTAGGACGACTCCTCGAAAGTGAGGTGCGCATCGTTCATCCAGTTTTCGGCCGAATACAGCGAGCGCAGGTCATAACGCGTCTCGTCGTTGTTCAGCGCGGTCGCCGCGCTCTGGGCGTTCGTGCCACCCACGTCCAGGATGCCGACCTCCTCGCGAACGCGTGCGGAGAACTCGATCAGGTGCTCGTCACTGGCCTGCCAGCTCAACTTGCCGAAGTAGACGTCCTGGTCGAAGGGGCGACTGGTCGGTCCGTACTGCGCCAGGATGTTCGCCGGAATATTCACGTGTCCCGTGTTGTTCGGGCGGGTCACCAGCTCCGGCACGATGAAATCCTTCGCTTCGTATGTCACGAAGAAGTGCAGACGATCGCGAATGATCGGACCACCGAAGGCGATGCCGTACTGCTCGGTGGTTTCTTCGCTCTTCCGGCCGGCGACCTCTTCGCCGGGCGTGGGCTCGCGCCAGCCTTCGCTGTAGCGGTCCCAGATGAAGCTGCCCGAGAAGTCATTGGTGCCGGAACGCGTCACCGCCGTGACCGCTGCGCTGCTGATCTGGTCGTACTCGGCCTTGTAATTCGACGTGATGACCTTGTATTCGCCGATCGCCAGCTGCGGGAACGGGTTGCCGCGACTGTCGTCCTGACCGGTGATGCCGCCCGGCGTGACGTAGTTCTTCTGGCCGACGCCATCGATGAAGACGTTGATCTGGCTGGCACCCTGCGCACCACTGCGCAGCTGCGATTCGTTGCCGTTGCCGCTGGTGACGAAGCGCATGCCCGGCACCGTGTCGGCGAACGCCAGGAAGTTGCGCGAGTTCTGCGGCAGCAGCTCGATCTGCTTGTTCGACACGTACGTGGCCACTTCCGACGTCTTGGTTTCCACCAGCATCGGCGCGGTCACGCGCACGGTGTCGAGCGTGGTCGCGTCACCCGTCGGCGCGGACACCGGCGGTGCGTCCTGCAGGTTGAGCGTGGCGGTCTGGCCCACGGCCAGGGTCACTGCACGGCTGCTGGTCTGGCCGCCGGCATTGACGTCGATCCGGTACGTGCCCGGCGGCAGGCCGCCGATGTTGTAGCTGCCGTTCGCGGCCTTCGCGGTACGGGTCAGGCCGGTATCCACGTTGGTGACGGTGATGGTCGAGTCCGCCGTCACTGCACCACGCAGCGTGGCGGACGTGGACTGCGCCATCACCTGCGGCGCCGCCATGGCCAGGCAGCTCGCCAGGGCACAGGACAACAGCTTGCGATTGGGTCGGAATGTGGTGGTGCGGTTGCGCTGCTTCATTGGCTCTCCCTCCAAAGATTGATGTACTGCAAATCGGCTTGATGCCGCTTGTAATCGATTACAACCCGCTCCAAAAAAAAGCGGTCACGCTTTCCCTATGTCTGTGTGTGGCGGCCCTCTCCCACACTGGACGCCCTGACGATCAGCTCCGGCGTCAACATGGCCGAAGGCGCCACACGCGCACCATCGGATTCGATCGTTTCCAGCAGACGGCTCATCGCCTGCCCCCCCAGCTCGGCAATACTCACCCGCATCGTGGTCAAGGTCGGGTGAACGAAGCGCGCCAGCGGAATGTCGTCGAAACCGGCCAGGGCCACGTCCTGCGGCACGCGCACGCCGGCTTCGTTGAAGGCGTACAGGCAACCCAGCGCCGTCATGTCGTTGGCGGCGAACACGGCCTGCGGCCTGTCCGCCGAATGCGCGATGTGCTTGCCTGCTTCGTAGCCGGCGGACTCGCTGAAATCGCCGGAAAATTCCTGCGGCTGCGCGCCCGGCAGCAGACGCGCCATCGCATCGCGGTAGCCGCGCAAGCGTTCACGCGCATCGAAGTTGCCCTCCGGCCCGCCGATGAACGCGATGCGGCGATGGCCAGCCTGGACGAGGTGCTCGACCATCGCCACGGCGGCGCTGTAGTTGTCGATGGTCAACGCCGGATACGGCGAGTCCTGCACATCGGTGTTGATCAGCACGACCGGCAGCGACGACGGCAGGTTGTCGACCAGGAAGCCCGGACGGTCGGTATACGGCGACAACACCAGCAAGCCGTCGACGCGGCCACGCATCGCGCGCAGCGCTTCGCCCTGCTCTTCCGGATGGCCGTGGTAGCTGGACACCAGCAGATGCTGGCGGCGTGCGCGGGCGACCTGGTCGATGCCGCGGATCAGTTCGGAGAAGAACTCGCCGTACAGGTCCGGCAACACCACGCCGATGGTCTGTGTGCGGCGGCTGCTGAGGCTGCGCGCGGCGGCATGCGGCTGGTAGCGCAGGCGGTCGGCCGTGGCCAGGACCTGCTGGCGAACGGAGTCGGCGACGTTCTCGTGCCCGTTCAAGGCACGCGACACGGTGGCGACGGAGACCCGCGCCTCGCGTGCGACATCCTTGATGGTGACCGAGGTTCTCGCCATTCCCCGCCCCTCCGCGGTGATGACAGCCTTGAGTGGCGCGGACTGTAACCGTTTTCACGGAAACGTGTAAAGCCCGCGTTAGTTGGTGCGAAATACGTTGTGAATTCAGTCGTTTGCGCGAACCTTGATGTCGCAGAAAATATTGCGGCGCAGCATCACCGATGCCGCACCGCAGTCGTCCTTCAGGGCGCCGCCACCGAGAACGCGGCCTGCTGCGTGCGATCCGAGCTTCCGCCCACGAACACCGTGAAGGTGCCCGGCTCCACCACCTGCTGCATGCGTGCGTCGTACATCGCCAGATCCTCGAAGCCGAGTTCGAAGGTGACCGTCTTCGACTCGCCCGGCTGCAACGCCACGCGCTGGAAGCCGCGCAGTTGCTTGACCGGGCGGGTGACGCTGGCCACGTCGTCGCGCACGTAGAGCTGCACCACTTCCTCGCCTGCACGCTTGCCGGTGTTGGTGACACGCACGCTGACCTGCTGCTGCAGGGCGGACGGGGCCAGCGTCTTCTTCGCCACCACCGGCGCGTCGTAACGGAAGGTCGTATAGCTCAGCCCGTGGCCGAACGCGTACAGCGGCGTGGACGGCGCATCCAGATACTTGCTGGTGTACTTGTCGGTGTCGCTTGGCGGACGGCCGGTGTTGCGGTGCGCGTAGTAGAGCGGGATCTGCCCGACGTTGTGCGGGAACGTCACCGGCAGCTTGGCCGACGGATTGACGTCGCCGAACAGCACGTCGGTGATGGCATGTCCGCCTTCCACACCGGGGAACCACGCTTCCAGGATCGCCGGCACCTTGCCCTTCAGCGCACCGATCGACAGCGGACGCCCGTTCAGCAGCACCAGCACCACGGGCTTGCCGGTCGCGGCGACCTGCAGCGCGAGTTGTTCCTGCACGCCCGGCAGGTCCAGCGTGGTGCGGTTGTGCGCCTCGGCGCTCATGTCGGGATGTTCACCAAGGAACATCACCACCGCGTCGGCCTGCTGCGCCGCCGCCACCGCCTCGGCGAAGCCGGACGTGTCCTGGCTGTCGATGTCGGCGCCCTTGGCGACGATCAGCCGCGTGTCCTCGCCCAACGCGGCTTTCAGCCCCTGCACCGGCGTCACCGCGTCTTCCTCGCGCCCGGCCACCGCCCAGTTGCCGAGCATGGCGCGGCGATGGTCGGCCAGCGGGCCGATCACCGCCAGCGTCCGCACGGACTTCGACAGCGGCAGCACGTTGCGGTCGTTCTCCAGCAGCACCAGCGACTTCTGCGCCATGCGGCGCGCCGCCGCGCGATGCTCCGGGGTGAGCGTCAGCGCGCGCTCGCGGGCGCCGTCGTCGGTGCAGTAGCGGTAGGGATCGTCGAACAGGCCCAGGCGGTACTTCGCGTTGAGTACACGACGCACGGATGCATCCAGCTCGGCCATGGGGATCTTTCCGGCCTTTACCGCCGCCGGCAGGTCCTTCACATAGATCTGGCTGACCATGTCCACGTCCACGCCGGCACGCAGGCCAAGGATGCCGGCCTCCTCGCGGTTGGCGGCCACGCCGTGCGGCATCAGTTCCATCACGCCGGTGTAGTCGCTGACCAGCAGGCCGTCCCAGCCCCACTGCTTGCGCAGCACGTCCTCGATCAACGGACGATGCGCGTGCATCGGCACGCCGGCCACTTCGTTGAAGGCGGCCATGATCGACTGCGCGCCGGCATCGACGGCCGCCTTGAACGGCGGCAGATAGACCTCGTGCAGCGCGCGTTCGGAGATGTCGGCCACGTTGTAGTCGCGGCCGCCCTCGGCCGCGCCGTAGGCGACGAAGTGCTTGGCGGTGGCCAGCACGGTGTCCGCCGCGCTCAGGTCATCGCCCTGGAAACCACGCACGCGTGCAGCGGCCAGCACCGAGCCAAGATACGGGTCTTCGCCGGCGCCCTCGACGATGCGGCCCCAGCGCGGGTCGCGGGAAATGTCCACCATCGGCGCGTAGGTCCAGTGGATGCCGTGCGCCGCCGCTTCGACCGCGGCCACGCGGGCGCCGTTCTGCACTTCGACCGGGTCGAAGCTGGCCGACTCGCCCAGCGGAACCGGGAACACCGTGCGGTGACCGTGGATCACGTCGAAGCCGAACATCAGCGGGATCTTCAGCCGCGACTCTTCCACCGCGATCCGTTGCAGGCGGCAGGTCAGCACCGCGCCCTGGGTACCCAGGTAGGTGCCGATCTCGCCCTTGCGGATCTGGTCCTCGTTGCCGGTCATGGCGGCCGGGCCGGTGTTGTTGCCCACGCCGGCCGGCTGGTTCAACTGGCCCAGCTTCTCCTCGACCGTCATCTTCGCCATCAGGGCGTCGACGAAGGCTTTCTCCTGCGGTGTGGCATATACCGGCGGCGCGGCGGCGGCCGGGGCGGCCAGCAAGGTGGCGATCAGGCCAGCCAGCAGCGGGCGCGATGAAAGGTGATTGATGAACATGGCGCCCTCCCGGCGTGACGAAAGGGGGCGAATGTAAACGTTTTCATCGGCCGGCGCATGCCGCGCTGCCGAACAGAGGATGTCAGCCGGCTTCGTCCGGTGTGCGGGCCTCGATGGCCAGGGCGTGGATGTCGGTCTGCATCATCTCGCCCAGGGCGGCATACACGGCCCGGTGGCGGGCCAGCGGGGCCTTGCCGATGAAGGCGTCGCTGGTGATGCGAACGGTGAAGTGACCGCGTCCGTCGCGGGCGCCTTCGTGGCCGGCGTGCTTGTGACTGTCGTCCACCACCTCCAGCGACGACGGCTGCAGGGCGGCCTGCAGCGCGTCGCGGATGCGTTCGACCCGGCTCACGGCAGGACCTTGCGGAACGGGCGCACGTCGACGCGGGCATAGACGCCGGCGGCGACATACGGGTCGGCATCGACCCAGGCCCGGGCGTCTTCCAGCGAATCGAACTCGGCGATCACGATGCTGCCGCTGAACCCGGCTGGGCCGGGATCTTCGGCATCGATCGCCGGGCACGGACCGGCCAGCAGCAGCCGGCCTTCGTCGCGCAGCGCGGTCAGCCGCGCCAGGTGCTCGGGCCGCGCGGCCAGGCGCCGGGCCAGAACGTCGGGGCCGTCATGGCCTTCAATGGCATACCACATGGTGTTCACTCCTGGGGCGAAGTCTGAATTGTACGGGCCGGCCCGCTTGCCGATGCTGGACACGGTCGGGGCCAAGGCTTACCCTGTGTTCCATTGCACGGCCGGAAGCAGCGGCCCGTCCAGGGGAAGACCGGCCACGCCGACCTCCCTGCCCCGTCGAGGGACCACCGGGACGTTCGATTCGCTGCCCCCACCCGCCCGCGCCCGACGACCTCTCGCTGTCCGCCACCGCAGTCCTGCGGTGTGCTTTGCTGGTTGCTGTAAGGGAAGCGTTCGCCCTGCGACGCATGATGATGGTTGGTGCATTGCCGGTGCCGCGCCGTCCTGCCACGTGCAGGCCCGCAGGGTGACCCGCACGATGGCTGTTACTTGATGAGCCCAGAACTCGCGTCCGACGCGAACCCACAATCCCCGTCCACGCGTCCGCAGCAGCAGGAAATGCCGCTGGCGGTGGTGCATGGCCAGCCCGTCCTGCAGATCCCGCAGGACCTGTACATCCCGCCGGACGCGCTGGAAGTCATCCTCGATGCCTTCGAGGGCCCGCTGGACCTGCTGCTGTACCTGATCCGCCGGCAGAACCTGGACATCCTGGACATCCCCGTCGCCGAGATCACCCGGCAGTACGTGGCCTACATCAATGTGATGCAGGAGCTGCGGTTCGAGCTGGCCGCCGAATACCTGCTGATGGCCGCCATCCTGGCCGAGATCAAGTCACGCATGCTGCTGCCGCGGCCGGTGAGCGAGGAAGGCGAAGAAGGCGACCCGCGCGCCGAGCTGGTCCGCCGTCTGCAGGAGTACGAGCGCTTCAAGCAGGCGGCCGAGGACCTGGACGCCCTGCCCCGCCAGGACCGCGACACCACCCCGGTGCATGCCGACGTGCCGGACCGTGCCTCGGTCAAACTGCCGCCGCCGGTCGAGCTGAAGGAAATGCTGCTGGCCCTGCACGACGTGTTGAAGCGCGCCGAGCTGTTCACCGGCCACGCCATCAAGCGCGAGGCGCTCAGCGTGCGCCAGCGGATGGGCGACGTGCTCACCCGGCTGGAGGACGGGCGGTTCCATCGCTTCGAGAGCATGTTCACCCCCGAGGAAGGCAAGCTTGGCGTGCTGGTGACCTTCCTGGCCATGCTGGAACTGGCCAAGGAGCAACTGCTCGACATCGTGCAGGAAGCTCCGCTCGCTCCCATCTACATCAAGTCGCTGGCGCTGAACAACACCAACGAACCGCTGCAGTTCTCAAGCGAATTCGACGACAGCGACGCCGCCAACGACAGCCCGTGACCGCGGCCGGGCGCCCGCCCGCCGCACTTCCGAACGACAGGACCGCATGGATCAATCGCTCATTAACCGCATCGTGGAGGCCGCCCTGCTGGCCGCCACCCAGCCGCTGACGCTGGCGCAGCTGCATGGCCTGTTCCCCGAGGACGACCCTGCGCCGGAAGGCAGCGTCGAACAGGCGCTGCAGGACTTGGCTGACGCCTGCGCCGACCGCGGCGTGGAGCTGGTCGAAGTCGCCTCCGGCTACCGCTACCAGGTCAAGGCCGACGTGCATGCCTGGGTCGCGCGCCTGTGGACCGAGCGCAAGACCAAGTACACCCGTGCCACGCTGGAAACGCTGGCACTGATCGCCTACCGCCAGCCGATCACCCGCGGCGAGATCGAACAGGTCCGCGGCGTGGCGGTCAGCAGCAACATCATCCAGGCCCTGGAAGAACGCGAATGGATCCGCGTGGTCGGCCACCGCGACGTGCCCGGCAAGCCGGCGCTGTTCGGCACCACCAAGAGCTTCCTCGACTACTTCGGCCTGAAGCGGCTGGACGAACTGCCGCCGCTGTCCGAACTCAAGGACATCGGCGAACTGGAACCGCAGCTGCCGCTGGACGGCGCCCCGTTGCCGGTCAGCATCGCCAGTGGCGATGCCGTCGACCCGCATCAGGACGACGACACGCACAACGAGAACACGCCCGTCGCGGACGATGACGGCGCCACGGACGACCAGCACCACGACACCGCGGCATCGGACGATGCCGACGACGACACCCCATCGGACGACGCTGGCGACGACACCAGCCATCACGATGAACCTCAACCCGAAGATGACGACGCCGCTGCTTCCGACCAGGAAGACCGGGCACCGTCGGAGCAGAAACAATGAGCAACACCCCTCCGAAGAAAACCTCCCTGGGCAAGCTGTCGCTGAAGCGCGGCGAAGGTGCCGAGGCAGCGGACACCCACCGCCTGGAAGAACGCCTGCACAAGGTGCTCGCGCAGGCCGGCCTGGGCTCGCGCCGTGCGCTGGAGCAGCGCATCGCCGACGGCCTGGTCAAGGTGAATGGTGAAGTCGCGCAGACCGGCATGTCGATCAAGGGCGGCGACCGCGTCGAACTGGACGGCAAGACCTTCGTCGCCAGCGCACTGACCGAACCGGCCCGCGTGCTGATCTACAACAAGCCGGAAGGCGAAGTCACCACCCGCGAAGACCCCGAAGGCCGTCCGACGATCTTTGAAGCGCTGCCCTCGCTGAAGGGTGCGCGCTGGATCGCGATCGGCCGCCTGGACATCAACACCACCGGCCTGCTGGTGCTGACCACCGACGGCGAACTCGCCAACGCGATGATGCATCCTTCGTACGAAGTAGAGCGCGAGTACGTCGTGCGCGTGCGTGCGCCGGAAGGCCAGGAAAGCGTGCCGGACAACATCGTCGACCGCCTGCGCCGCGGCGTGGCGCTGGAAGACGGCCCGGCCAAGTTCGACGAGATCGACCGCATCGGCGGCACCGATTCGCACGACTGGTTCCGCGTGGTGGTCAAGGAAGGCCGCAACCGCGAAGTGCGCCGCCTGTGGGAATCGCAGGGCTGCCAGGTCAGCCGCCTCAAGCGCGTGCGCTACGGCAAGGTCAGCCTGCCGCAGCCGCTGCTGCGCGGCCAGACGCAGGAACTGCCCGACGCGCAGGTCGAAGCGCTGCGCAAGGACCTGGGCCTGGACGTCGGCGCGCCCGCCGCCCTGACCCTGCAGCCGGTGATCGGCCAGCGCAAGGCCGCCAAGTCCACCGTGCACGTGGGCGGCGGCCGCAGCGGCAGCGCTTACGTCAACGGCCACAACAGCGCCGACGAAGGCCGCGAACTGCGCCGCTTCGACCATGTGCGTGAAGACCGCGGCCGCGGTGGTCGCGGCAAGAAGCCGCACGGCGGCCTGACCGTCAGCGGCGAACAGGCGGCCAAGCAGTCGCAGCGTCCGTTCAAGCAGCGCACGCCCAAGGGGCCGAAGCCGTTGCCGGATGGCAATCCGGCCGCGTTCCGCAGCTGGTACGTCCCGGATGGCGTGGACACCGGCCCGGCCGGTCACCGCAACGCCGGTCCCGGCGGCCCGAAGAAGCCCTACGGCGGCAAGCCGGGCGGGCGTCCGGGCGCGGGTGGCAAGCCCGGTGGCGGCGCAGGCAAGCGTGGCCCCGGCGGCGGACCGGGTGGCTTCGGTGGCGACCGCTTCGGCAACGAGCGTGGTCCCGGCTTCGGGGCAGAACGCGGTCCGCGGGGCGCCCAGGGCGCTGCCGGCAAACCGCAGCGTGCGGCGCGTCCGTACGGCCATCCCGGCAGCGCGCCGAGCTTCCCCTCCGACCATGCCAATCCCGGTTTCAGTCCTTACGGCCAGCAGCCGCGCGGCCCGCGGCCGCAGGGGCGTCCCGGTGGCGGCGGCAACCGTCCGCAGCAGGCCGGTCCGCGACCGGGCGGACGTCCTGCGGGTGGACGCGGCCCCGGCGGTCGTCCCGGCGGCGGCGGCCAGCGCGGCCCCCGTGGCGGCGGTGGCGGCCACGGTTGAAGCAACACGGAGAAGGCGCCCATCGGCGCCTTCTCGCTTTCTGCGGGTTGGTCGCGGTGACTTCATGGCGACTTCATCGCCACTCCCCGTCAGGCCTGCACGCTGCACTCCATCTTTGATGGAGCGCATGCCCGCCGATGCAGGCCCCCCGTTATGACGTGATCGTGGTGGGTGCCGGCTTCGCCGGCCTCGCCTGTGCGCACGCACTCGCCCATCGTGGTTTTCGCGCCTGCGTGATCGATCGCAAGCAGGATCTCGGCGAGCGCGTCCACACCACCGGCATCCTCGTGCAGGAAGCCTGCGACGCCCCGCTGCTGGCCGGCCTGCCGCCGGCCCTCGTGCGTGCGGTGCCCCACGTCCGCCTCTACGCGCCGAACCTGCGCAGCGTGCGGCTCGGCGCGGACGGCTACCGCTTCCTCACCACCGACACGCCGGCGCTGATGCGCTGGCTGGGCGAGCGTGGCGAGGCGTGCGGCGTGGAACTGAAGCGGGGCTGCGCGTTCCGCAACGCGGTGCGAACCTCGACGGGATGGCAGGTGGAAGGCGTCGGCCACGCCCGCTTCCTGGTCGGCGCCGATGGCGCACGCTCGCGGGTCGCGCAGCGGCTGGGACTGGGCCGGGTGAACCAGTTCCTGCACGGTGTTGAATACGAGTTCGACGGCATCGCGCTGCGCGAACCCGATGCCCTGCACTGCTTCGTCAGCAAGCGCTTCGCACCCGGCTACCTGGGCTGGGTGGCGCAGACACCGACCGGCGTGCAGGCGGGTCTGGCGCGGCGGTACCGACCGGGCAGCACGCAGGCGCCGGACATGATCGGCTTCCTGCAGCACATCGCACCGATGACGGGGCTGACGGCCACACGACGGCCGGACAGCATCCGCGCCGGCCTGATTCCGTGCGGCGGTCCGGTCCGGCCCATGCGGCGCGACGACGCGGTGCTCGTCGGCGATGCCGCCGGCATGGTGTCGCCGCTGACGGCCGGCGGCATCCATTCCGGCCTTCGCCACGGCGCGGCCATCGGGCACGGGCTGGCCCGCCACCTGTCCGGCGAAGCGGCCGCGGACGCCTCGATGGCGCCGCCGGTTCCGGGCTTCGCGTTCAAACGCCTGCTGCGCTGGGCGTTCGACCACGGACAGTTCGATGCGCCGATGGACCTGCTGCTGACGGCGCGCCCGGTACGCCGCATCGTCGAGCAACTCTGCTTCCACCAGCGCGGCGGGCGGATGCCCGCTCCAGACGGTGCGGATTGAGCACGATCAAGGCCGCCGCGCGCCGGTCGGCTACAATGACGCGTCGCTTCACTCGCCCCCATTCCCCCATGTCCTCTGCGTTCGGCACCGAGACGGTGCTCGACGTCCGTCACTGGACGGACGCCTACTTCAGCTTCACCACCACCCGCGACGACGGTTTCCGCTTCGAGAACGGCCAGTTCGTGATGATCGGGCTGGAAGTCGACGGCAAGCCGCTGCTGCGCGCCTATTCGATCGCCAGCGCCAACTGGGAAGAGCAGCTCGAGTTCTTCAGCATCAAGGTGCAGAACGGTCCGCTGACCTCGCGCCTGCAGCACATCCAGCCCGGCGACACCGTGCTGATCGGGCGCAAGCCCACCGGCACGCTGCTGATCAGCGACCTGCATCCCGGCCGCAACCTCTACCTGCTGGGCACCGGCACCGGCCTGGCGCCGTGGCTGTCCATCATCAAGGACCCGGAAACGTACGAGCGCTTCGACAAGGTCATCCTGACCCATGGCGTGCGCCATGCCGAAGACCTGGCCTACCGCGACTATTTCGAGAAGGAACTGCCGCAGCACGAGTTCCTCGGCGAGACCATCCGCGAGAAGCTGCTGTACTACCCGGCCGTCACCCGCGAGGACTTCGTCCACCAGGGCCGCCTGACCGACCTGATGGCCAGCGGCGCGATGATGGACAGCCTCGGCATCGCACCGCTGGATGCCGAGCACGACCGCGCCATGATCTGCGGCAGCCCGCAGATGCTGGCCGACTTCCGCGCCCTGCTGGATGGCCGCGGCTTCACCGCCGCGCCGCGCATCGGCACCGCCGGCCAGTACGTGTTCGAGCGCGCCTTCGTCGAGAAGTAGCGCGCGCTCGCCCCGCGGTCGCGACGGGTGCTAGGCTGCGCCCACGACGTCCTGGGGAGGACCTGCCGTGATCCGTAGCCTGTTCCTGCTGGCCGCCTTGCTGGCCGCGTCTCCTTGCGTGCAGGCGGCCGATGCCGTCAAGCAACCCGCGATCGGCGAGCTGCCGCCACCGATCACGCTGAAGGACCGCGAAGGCGATCCGGTGGACCTGGATGCGCTCAAGGGCAAGGTGGTGGTGGTGACGTTCTGGGCGTCGTGGTGCGGCCCCTGCCGGCGCGAGCTGCCGATGCTCGGCCACGTGCAGAAGCTGGTCGGGCGCGAGTACCTGGAAGTCATCGCCATCAACATGAAGGAGCCGCGCAGCGATTACCTCGGCGTGCTGCGTGCGAACAAGGACCTGGACCTGACCTTCGTGCATGACGTGCGTGGTGTGGTGACGGATCGCTACGGCGTCACCGCGCTGCCCAACATGTTCATCATCGGCCAGGATGGGTTGATCGTGCAGACGCACCGCGGCTACTCGGAGGCGGTGCTGGAGTCCTTCGCGCGGGAACTAATGGCGCTGCTGCCGGAAGAGGCGCTGCAGGGCCGCGTACCGCCGCGCAGTCCCTGACACGCCCGCCGCGCGCGTCCACGCATCCGTCCTGCGGGCGATGCTAGTCTCGCCGCCTCGATGCAGGGAGACGATGCGATGACGGCAGGCGGGCGGTGGTACGGGGCAGTGTTGGCGGTCTCTCTTGCCCTGGCGGGTTGCCTGCCTGCGATCAACCCGCATGCACCGGTGCCGCAGGCGCTCGTCCCCGCGTCCGGGACGCCTGCGCGACTCGTGGTGGTGCTGCCCGGCCGCGGCGACGATGTGCAGGCGCTGCGCGACAGCGGTATCGCGACGGCCATCCAGTCCGCATGGCCCGACGCCGACGTCGTGCTCACCGGGCTGGGCTTCGGCTACTACATGCAGGGACGCGCACCGCAACGGTTGCATGACGAAGTGATCGTGCCGGCGCGCGCCCGCGGCTACCGCGAGGTGTGGCTGATGGGTGCCTCCATGGGCGGCATGGGCACGTTGATGTACGACCGCGCGTATCCCGGCGACGCCGACGGCCTGGTGCTGCTGGCGCCCTACCTGGGCGATCGCGCGCTGGTGGACGACATCCGTACCCGCGGACTGATGCAGTGGGATGCGGGTCCGGTGCCCGCCGAGGTGAACGCCGGCAACTACCAGCGCGAGCTGTGGCGACACCTGCAGGGCTGGCGCAACGATCCGGCGCGCACGCGCTCGGTCTGGCTGGGTTACGGGGCCGACGACCGGCTGGCGGGAGCGATGCCGCCGCTCGCCGCGCTGCTGCCGGAGGACAATACGGTGGTGGTGGAAGGCGGCCACGCGTGGAAGGTGTGGTCACCCCTGGCCCGGCGCCTGCTCGCCGCCGCGGGCCCGGCGCGGCTGGACGCTCAGCGCTCGCCGTAGCGCAGCCACCGGACGGCATCGGTTTCGTCGGCAAACACGCGGGCGACGAACCCGTGCTCGTTCGCCAGCAGCCCGGCGAACTCGACTTCCGGGATCTGCTCGGCATGCTTCTCGACATACGCGATGCGGACCGCTTCCATGCCCTGCCCGCGCATCGACTGCACGAACTCCAGCAACTGCTCCGGCGGCGGCGCCACGCCTTCCATGTCGTCGACCACCAGCAGACCGAAGGGCGACAGCCGGCGCACCTCGTCGGCGATGGCCCGCCAGCAGGCCAGTGTCGTTTCCAGCGTGCCGTTGGTGCCGGTCACCCACGCGCGCAGTCCGTAGTCGGTACTGCCGAACTCGATGTGGAACACGCGCGTATCGGCACCGCTCATGGCATCCTCAGCCCAGCGCGGCGCGGATGTCGCCCGCCAGCGACTCGGGCGTGTCGGTGGGCGCATAGCGCTTGATCACCTTGCCATCGCGACCGACGAGGAACTTGCTGAAGTTCCATTTGATGGCGCTGATGCCGAGCAGCCCGCTCTTCTCCTGCTTCAGCCACGTCCACAGCGGATGCGCGCCATTGCCGTTCACTTCGACCTTGGCGAACATCGGGAACGTCACGTCGTAGTTCAGCGAGCAGAAGTTGCGGATCTCGGCCTCGTCGCCGGGCTCCTGGTGGCCGAACTGGTCGCACGGGAAACCCAGCACCACCAGCCCCTTGGGTCCGAACTCCCGCCACAGCGCTTCCAGCCCGGTGTACTGCGGGGTGAAGCCGCACTTGGATGCAACGTTGACGATCAACAGGGCCTTGCCCTGGTACTCGGACAGCGATCGCTCGCGACCGTCGAGGTCCTGCGCGGAGAAGTCGTAGGCGGTGGTCATGCGTTGGCTCCCGGAAAGCCGCTATCAGACACCTCCGGCGCGGACAGGGCAAGGCTCCCCCTGCTCCGGATGGGCAGCGTGGCGATGATCCGCTAACGTAGCCGCCAGCACCGGTCCGTGGACGCTCATGCAAACCGACGATCCCGCCAGCCATGCCAACCTCTACATCCATGTCCGCATCCTGCTGGGCATGATCGTCGGCCTGGGCCTGACCCACCTGCTGCGCCACGTGGCGCGCATCGTCGAACGCCCCCGGGCGCACCGGATCTACGGCGTGCACCTGGTCTGGGCGGGTTTCATGTTCGTCTACATGCTGCACTTCTGGTGGTGGGAATTCAGCCTCTCCCACCAGTCGCACTGGAGCTTCATGCTCTACCTGTACGTCACCTTGTACGCGCTGCTGCTCTACCTGCTGTGCGCACTGGTATTTCCCGAATCGCTGACCGAAGGAAGCGGCTACCGTGATTACTACTACGACCGACGGACCTGGTTCTTCGGACTGCTCGCGCTGATGTTCGTGGTGGATATCGGAGACACCCTTATCAAAGGCCTGGCGTATGCACAGCAGCTCGGCTCCGAGTACTGGGTACGCAATGCGCTGTACATCGCCGGGAGCCTGGTGGCCATCGCCACGCGCAGTCCGCGCTTCCATGGCACGTTCGCGGTGATGGCGCTGCTATACGAGTTGTCGTGGATCTGGCGGCGCTACGAAATCCTGACGTAGCCCTGCCCTCCTGTAGGAGCGACGTCAGTCGCGACCACATACCTGGCGCACTCCTGATCTGCTGTCGCGACTGACGTCGCTCCCACAACAGCTGCGTCAGCGTGCCGGCTGTACCTTCAGTGCCGGCGCGAACGGCCGGATGCCCAGCGCCTCGTGGATCTCCGCCGGGTAGTACGCGCGCCCGTTCTTGATGACCAGCGCCAGCTTGCGGATGTCGGCGATGTCGGTGGTCGGGTCGCCATCCACCAGTACCAGGTCGGCGCGCTTCCCGGGCGTGATGGAACCGGCGTCGTCGAGCGTGCGGCTGTACTTGGCGCCGTTCCACGTAGCCACCTGCAGTACCTGCGACGGCGTCAGCCCGGCCTGCACGTACAGTTCCAGCTCGCGCTGCAGGGTGAAGCCCGGAAGTTCGTCGGTGCCTGCCACCAGCGGCACGCCCGCTCGGTACATCCGCCCGGTGAACTCCACCAGCTTGTCGAAGCTGCGCTTGTAGCGCGCGCCGGTGGCATCGTCCGGAATATCCATTTCCGCCGCGCGCCGGCTGCGCTGCACGTCCGGCGGCAGGTGGGCGGCGACATCCGCCACGATCGGCGACAGTTGGCCCTCGCGCTGGTGCAGGAACTCGAACGTGGCCAGCGTCGGATCGACGACGACCTGCTTCTTCGCCAGTTCGGCAATGAAGTCCTGCACCGGCGCGCTATCGAAGTCCAGGCCGTCGGTCCGGTCCGCCACCAAGTAGAAGCGTGCCAGCGTGCGGGTGTCGGTGTCCGGCGTGACGAAGAAGTTCAGCATCACCTGGTTGATGTGCTGGATCTCGTCGTAACCCTGCTCCACCACGTCCTGCGCGCGCAGGAACGCCGGCACATGGCCGCTGACACGGATGCCGCGCTGATGGGCGTAGGCGGTGGTGTCGCGCAAGATCTCTTTCGGGAACGAGTTGTAGATCTTGATCTGCGGGTAGCCGTGATCGGCATACCAGTCGATGGCCCGCTTCGCACCGGCCAGATCCTCCACCACGAAGCCGCCCTGCGACGAGTGCGGACTCTTGCCCTCAATGTAACCCGCCGGGATCACCCGCGGGTGCATCAACGTGCCGTCCCTCTCCTCCGCCATCAGCTGTTGCAGCGTGGCGTTGTCGTTGCCCATGTCGCGCGCGCTGGTGATGCCCGCGGCAAGGTGCAGCCCGCCCTCCCAGCTGCCGGCATGCACATGCATGTCGTACAGGCCGGGCAACAGCACACGGTTGTCCGCGTCGACCACCTGCTGCGCCTCCACCGGCGCCGCGCCGGCCGGCGACACCGACACGATCCTGCCGTCGCGCACGACGACATCCGACGGCGCGCCCAGCACCGCCTTCTCGCTGTCGAACACGCGCGCGTTGCGGATCAGCGTGGTGCCCGGCAGCGGATGCGCCAACCGCTGCTGCAACGCGACGAGCGCTTCGCGCTCGGCGGTCTTCTGGCGCGCCTCGAGTGCGTTTGCGCTGCCCTGCCAGCCGTCCTCGATCAGTTGCAGGAACCCCGGCTGGATGTAGGCGAACAGGCGCGGCTCGGTGCCCCGCGTCACCCACACGAAGCTGGGCGTGAAGCCGATACCGGTCAACGCCAGCAGGTCGACGGTCTGCGTCTTCCCGTTGCGGGCGATGTCCATCGACGCGACCTTGCGCTGGGTCAGCGTGCCGCTCGGGACCAGCGGCAGCTTGCCGTCGGCCTGCCTGGCCAGCACCGCCAGCGCGACCGACATCGCGGCCGGGGTGCCGCCCAGCGGGGTGTAGAGCGCGGTGCCGGTGAACGTGTGCGTCCCGCTGTCGGAGGTGCTCTTCCAGGTGCCGGTGTCGCCTTCGCGGACGAACGTCTCGTCGACCGGCGCGCCGAACGTCGAGGCGCCGTTTACCTGGTAGCGCTCGAACGTGCCGTCCGCCCGCAACCGGAATTCTTCCTTCAGGTCCGGGCCGCGCCCGTTGTCCTTGAAGATGAAGTCCACCCGCGTGATGCCGTCGTCGCCGGTGACGACCGTCTGTTCGCCGGCCTGCTTGCCGCCGTCCACCAGGGCGACGTACCTCAGCGTTTCGGCTGCCAGCGCGGCGGGGGTCAGCAACAAGGCGCAGCAGAAGGCAAGGACAGGCTTCACAGGTCTCTCCGACAGAGGCGCAGGCGCCATTCTGCCGGAGCTTGGGATGCCGCCGGGCCGGCCGCCCATGCCTTTCGTCATGGGTCCGGCCTTTCCCCCTTGGGTTACCCTTGGGAATCCACCTTTGTAAGGACGTAGCGCTTCATGACCACCCGCCTCGCCATCGCGCTTGCCGCGACCCTCGGACTCGCCATGCCCGCCTACAGCCAGGCCGCCACGCCGGCCACCCAGACCGCCCAGGCGGCCAATCCCTTCTTCGCCGAAAGCCCACTGCCGCTGCACTACCCGCAGTTCGACAAGATCAAGGACAGCGACTTCGCCCCCGCCTTCGACGCCGGCATGGCCGAGCAGCTGAAGGAGATCGACGCCATCGCCAACAACCCGGCCGCGCCGACCTTCGACAACACCATCATCGCGCTGGAGAAGTCCGGCCAGGTGCTGGACCGCGCCACCACCGTGTTCTTCAACCTGGTGGGCACCGACACCAATGACGCGCGCAACAAGCTGCGCGCCGACTACTCGGCAAAGTTCGCCGCGCATGGCGATGCCATCAGCCTGAACCCGAAGCTGTTCGCCCGCATCAAGGCGCTGTACGACCAGCGCAACGCGCTGGGCCTGGACGCGCAGGGCGTGCGCCTGATCGAGCGTTACCACACCAGCTTCGTCCGCTCCGGCGCCAACCTCAACGATGCCGACAAGGCCACGCTGAAGGCGATGAATGCCGAGCTCGCCTCGCTGGGCACGAAGTTCAGCGATTTCGTGCTGAAGGAAGTCAATGCCTCGGCCATCGTGGTCGATGACGTCAAGCAGCTCGATGGCCTGACCGAGGGCCAGATCGCCACCGCCGCCGAAGCCGCCAAGAAGCGTGGCCACGAAGGCAAGTACGTGCTGACCCTGCTCAACACCACCGGCCAGCCGCCGGAGTCGCAGCTGACCAACCGCGCCCTGCGCCAGCGCCTGCACGAGGCCTCGGTGGCGCGCGGCAGCCGCGGTGGCGAGTTCGATACCACCGCGCTGGTCTCGCGCATCATGAAGCTGCGCGCCGACCGCGCGAAGCTGCTGGGCTACCCCAACCACGCCGCCTACGGCCTGGAAGACCAGACTGCGCGCACGCCGGAAGCGGTCAACGCGATGCTTGGCAAGCTGGCGCCGGCTGCCGTGGCAAACGCCAAGCGCGAAGCCGCCGACCTGCAGGCGATGATCGACCAGGAGCAGAAGGCCAAGGGCCAGCCGACCTTCGCGCTGGAACCGTGGGACTGGGCGTTCTACACCGAGAAGGTGCGCGCGGCGAAGTACAACTTCGACGAGTCGCAGCTCAAGCCGTACTTCGAGATGAAGAACGTGCTGGAGAACGGCGTGTTCTTCGCCGCCACCCAGCTGTACGGACTGACCTTTAAGGAACGCACCGACCTGCCGAAGTACCACGCCGACACCTGGACCTACGACGTGTTCAACGCCGACGGTTCGCAGCTGGCGATCTTCATCTTCGACCCGTACGCGCGCGACTCCAAGCGCGGTGGCGCCTGGATGAACTCGTACGTCTCGCAGTCGGGCCTGAGCGGCGACAAGCCGGTGGTCGCCAACCACCTGAACGTGCCGAAGCCGCCGGCCGGCGAGCCCACGCTGATGACGTGGGACGAAGTGACCACCACGTTCCACGAATTCGGCCACGCGCTGCACGGCATGTTCTCCGACGTGAAGTATCCGTACTTCAGCGGCACCAGCGTGCCGCGCGACTTCGTGGAATACCCGTCGCAGGTCAACGAGATGTGGGCCGACTGGCCGTCGATCCTGGCCAACTACGCCAAGCATCACAAGACCGGCGAAGCGATGCCGCAGGCGCTGCTGGACAAGGTGATCGCCGCGTCCAAGTTCAACCAGGGCTTCGCCACCACCGAGTACCTCGGCGCCGCGATGCTGGACCAGCGCTGGCACCAGATCACCGCCGACCAGGTGCCCGACGCCGCCGGCGTGATGAAGTTCGAGGCCGCCGCACTGACCGCCGACGGCATCAACTACGCGCCGGTGCCGCCGCGCTACAAGACGCCGTACTTCAGCCACATCATGGGCGGCTACTCGGCCGGCTACTACGCCTACATCTGGTCGGAAGTGCTGGATGCCAACAGTGTGGAGTGGTTCAAGAACAATGGCGGCCTGACCCGCAAGAACGGCGACCACTTCCGCAAGACGCTGCTGTCGCAGGGCGGCAGCCAGGACGCGATGAAGCTGTTCCGCGACTTCGCCGGCCACGATCCGAAGATCGAGCCGCTGCTGGAGAAGCGTGGCTTGACCGCACCGGAAAGCGCGCCGGCAGGCAAGCCCGTCAAGTAAGCGCCTGACGTTTCGCGGCCGTTTCCACCACGCCACCTTCGGGTGGCGTGGTGCTTTCCGGGCCACGGAAAGCCGTCGCCGGCCGCCGGGTTTTCCACAGGGCATGTGGATGACGCGTGCATCAATCTGTGGATAACCGCGTGACCGCCTTGCACGGCGGGGCTGTCAAGATCGGTGGCGAAATTTTCGCCATGCTCCGGCCCCGTGACGGCGGGCTGTACCGCCACCATCCCGGCCTGCAGGAGCGGGCCATGCCCGCGATGCCTTTCGTACATGTCCTCAAGAGCATCGCGGGCATGGCCCGCTCCTGCATGGGGGCGATGTTTGGCCTTACGCGTGGCCGAAGGCCTTGGCCAGCTTGGTGTACGCCTTGCGCTGCTCCTCGGTTTCGGCGCGCGGCGCGGTGACTTCCAGTTCCACGATCTGGTCGCCCGGCGGCGTGCCGGGCAGGCCGCGGCCGCGCAAGCGCAGCTTGCGGCCCGCGTCGGAATCGGCGGGGATCTTCAGTTCGACCTCGCCGCCCAGCGTGGGCACGCTGAGCGTCGCGCCCAACGCGGCCTGCCACGGCGTCAGGGACAGCACATGGATGATGTTGCGGCCGTCGACCTCGAACTGCGGATGCGGCGCGTATTCCACTTCCAGCAAGAGGTTGCCGCCCTGCATGCCCTGCCCGGTCAGCCGGATCACCTGGCCGGGCTTGACGCCCTTCGGCACCTTCACGTCCAGCTGCCTGTCGTTGACGTTCACGCGCACGCTGCCGCCGTCGTGCACCGCCTGCAGCGGTACGGCGAGCTTGGCGCGCGAATCGCGCGTGGGCTGCGGACCCCGTGGGCCGCCCTGCTCCGCACGCGCCCGACGGCCGAACAGGCCTTCGAAGAAATCGCTGAAGCCGCCGCTGCCGCCTCCCGCGCCGCCGAAGATCTCGTCGTAGTCGAACTCCTGCGCGCCGGGTCCGCCGCGGCCGAAATCCGGCGGCGGCCGGAACTCCTCGCCCGGCCGGTAGCCGCGCGCGCGCAACTGGTCGTAGGCCGCCCGCTTCTGCGGGTCGCGCAGCGCCTCGTAGGCCTCGTTGACGGCCTTGAACTGGTCCTCGGCGCCGGCTTCCTTGCTGACGTCCGGGTGGTACTTGCGGGCCAACCGACGGTATGCCGTCTTGATCTCGGCATCGCCAGCGGTGGGCTCGACGCCCAGTACCGCGTAATAGTCCTTGAACTGCATGGGATCTCCGCAGGATCACGCGGATGCGCGCAGACGCACGACATCCGGAAAAAAGAACGGCCCGCGACGCGGGCGCCACGGGCCGATTCTATCGCTACGCCCGTGGCCCCGCCGTGCAGCGACGGCGGGACGCGCGGGTCACTGCACCTGGATGCGGCGCGGCGTGGTTTCGGGCTTCTTGGGAATGTCGATCTGCAGCACGCCGTGCCTGCCGCTGGCGGTGATGCCGTCGGGATTGGCGCTGTCCGGCAGCGAGAAGCGGCGGTAGAAGGTGCCGTAGACGCGCTCGACGCGGGAGAAGCGCGTGCCTTCGTCCTTCTTCTCCGCGGCACGCTCGCCGCGCAGGGTCAGGATGCCCTTGTCCATGTGGATCTCGATGTCCTTGGGGTCCACGCCGGGAATGTCGGCCAGGATCACGAAGCGGTCGCCGTCTTCACGGATGTCCACGCGCGGCGCCCACTGGCTGGTCACCACGTTGGACTGGTCGGCGTCGGCTTCGCCCAGGAAGCGGTCGAAGACCTGCTTGATCTCGTCCTGCAGGCCACGGGCGTTGCCCCAGGGGTTGTACTGCACGATGCTCATGTCGATGTCTCCTCGGGAAGTGGCGCCGGCCACGCCGGCCGCCTGTGCCCGGGAAAGTAGGCGCGACGCCCGGGCTTTCAAGGCCGTCACGGCCCCGCCACGGGTGCGCGCTACACTGCATTCAGTTTCCGTCCACACAAGGCAATCCCATGAGCATCCAGGTTGGCGAGCGCGTCCCCGAAGTCACTCTCAAGCGTATCCGCGAAGGCGTCGAAACGGTGGATACCACCACCCTGTTCGACGGCCGCAAGGCGGTGCTGTTCGCCGTGCCGGGCGCCTTCACCCCGACCTGCTCGGAGAAGCACCTGCCCAGCTATGTGCAGCACTTCGACGACTTCCGCAGCCGCGGCATCGAGGTGTTCTGCGTGTCGGTCAACGACCCGTTCGTCATGCAGGCCTGGGGCAAGACCCAGCACGTGCCGGACGGCCTGCAGATGCTGGCCGATGGCAACGCCGACTTCGCGAAGGCGCTGGGCCTGGAGATGGACGCCAGCGCCTACGGCATGGGCATCCGCGCCAAGCGTTTCGCGCTGTACGTCGAAGACGGCGTGGTGAAGAACGTGTTCGTCGAAGCCCCGGGCGAGTACAAGGTCTCCGGCGCGGAGCATGTGCTGGAACAGATCAGCTGAGTCCACGCGTCCCGCACCCGCTTCCTTGTAGGAGCGCCCTCGGGCGCGATGCCTTGCTGTATCGCATGAACAAGCATCGCGGGCAGGCCCGCTCCTGCGACGCCGCGCGGGTATTTGAGCGCCCTACCGCAGCACGGTGAACCGCACTCGCGCCCAGGCACCGCTGTCGGCGAGTGCGGTGAGCTGGTGCTCACCCGGCTCGGTGAAATCCTGCTGGAACGCCTGCGCGCCGCGCGTCTCCGCGATCCAGCGACCGTCCAGCAGCCACTGCACGCGCGCGTCGGTGCCGAGCGCGCGCAGTTGCAGGCGCACGCCATGCTCGCTGCCGGGTGCGCGGGCCAGCGTGGCGAGATCGTTGAGGCCGTCAATGCGCAGCTCCTCGGCGGCGTCGCGGCCATCGGGCTGGCAGTCCGGCGACAGCGGCGGCAGCCGCGACGCTATCCGCTCACGCGCGGGCAGCCACGGAGAGGCCAGTGCGGGCCAGCGCGCGATCTCGGTGCCGCGCGCCTCATGCGCCCGTGCGCATTCGCCTGACAGGCGCAGGCCGGTGCGGGCATCCACCTCGAAGCGTTCGCGCCCCGCATTCCACAGGCGCGCGTCGCGCTCGGCGAAGGTCGGCGGCACGTTGCCGCCCAGCGTCCACGCCTCGCGCCGGCGCTGACAGAGCTGCGGCGACTCGGCGTCTGCCTGTGTGCCCAGTGGCCAGCAGATCGCCTGCTCCGCGACATCGGCAGGCGGCGGCGCAGGACCGGCATCGCCCTGCGCGCGCGGCAGGCTGTCGATCACTTCGAACATCAACGGCAGCGCCGTGACGGCACCGTACTGGCCGGGCAAGGGCGTGCCGTCGGGGCGACCCACCCACACGCCGACCGTGTAGCGCCGCGTGCTGCCGAGCGCCCAGGCATCGCGGAAGCCGTAACTGGTGCCGGTCTTCCAGGCCACGCGCGGACGATGGCCGATATCCAGCACGCCACTGCCGTAGCCGGGGCGCGGATTCGCCTCCAGCACTTCGCGGATGATCCACGCCGCGCCGGGCGACAGCAGGCGCCGGTCGGACGTCGGCTCCTGCGCGGTGTAGCGCACGCGGCCCGACAGTCCGCCGCGGTTCAATCCGGCGTACGCCCCCACCAGATCCTCCAGCCGTGCACCGGTGCCGCCGAGGATCAGCGACAGGTTCGGTTGCGCACCGCGCGGATAGCGCAGCACCAGCCCGTTGTTCGCCAGTCGCGCAGAGAAGCGCGCCGGCCCGACGCGATCCAGCAGGTCCACCGCCGGCACATTGAGCGACAGGCGCAGCGCATCGGCGGCGCTGACCGGGCCGTTGAAGGCGGCGTCGAAGTTGCCGGGGCGGTAGCCGCCGAAGGACTGCGGTGCGTCGATCAGCAGGCTTTCCGAGTGGATCAGTCCATCGTCCAAGGCCAGCCCGTACAGGAACGGCTTCAGCGTCGAACCGGGCGAACGCCATGCCTGCACCATGTCCACGTGCCCGAGTCGCTCGCGATCGCCGAACGCCACCGAGCCGACATAGGCACGTGCCTCCATCGTGGCGTTGTCGACCACCAGCAGCGCGGCGGAGGTACGGGCGGGCAGCGTGGAGAAGTAACCCTGCACGCGCCCTTCCAGCGTACGCTGCAGACCGGCGTCGAGGGTGGAGGTGATGCGCGGCGCGCGTGGCTGTTGCCGGCGAAGGCGTTCGGCCAGCAGCGCGGCGCTCAAGGGTGCCTGCAGGCTGCGGGCGACGACGGGTTCGATGCGGGCATCGTCGACCTCGGCCTTCGACCAGACGCCGAGGTCGGCCATGCGCTGCAGCACCTTGTCGCGCGCCAGGCGCGCTGCATCGGGATGGCGGTCCGGACGCAGCCGGCTCGGTGATTGCGGCAGCACTGCCAGCAGCGCCGCTTCGGCATGCGAGAGCCGAGCCGCCGGTTTGCCGAGATAGGCCCAGCTCGCCGCATCCACGCCTTCGATGGTGCCGCCGAACGGCGCACGTTCCAGATACAGCGTCAGGATCTCGCGCTTGGACAGATGCACTTCGAGCTGCACCGCCCGCAGCATCTGCTTGGCCTTGCCCCACGGCGTGCGTGAATGCCGGTCCAGCATGCGCGCCACTTGCATGGTCAGCGTGGAACCGCCGGAGACCACGCGGCCGTGCTGCACGAACTGCCCGGCCGCACGCACCAGCGCCCAGGGATTGATGCCGGGATGTTGCCAGAACCAGCGGTCTTCGTAGCTCAGCAACGCCTGCAGGTAGAGCGGCGAGACCGTGTCGGGCGACGCGGGGTAACGCCACACGCCCTCACGATCGGCGAAGGCCCGGAGTGGCGTGCCGTCGCGCGCGACGACCAGGGTGCTGGTGTCGCGGGTCTTTGGCAGAGGGGGTGGGAAGACGAGATCCGCCACAAGCAGTGCGACGAGCACCACCACCGTCGACCATCGAAGGCGGGACAGCCAGCGACCTCTCCGAGCTTCGTCATTCCAGCGCATGCTGGAATCCACTTCGCGTTTGATCCGCTGTGTCATGGGCCATGGATGGCTGAAGATCAAGATGGATCCCGGCGTTCGCCGGGATGACGGCCGGGAGACCTTTTGCCCCTCCCATCCCGTCATTCCAGCGCATGCTGGAGGAGCTACTCAGCCGCCGCATGGCGGATCATCCATCCTGTTTTTGATCTGCTGAGTCAGGGGCCGTGTCTGCCTGAAGATCGAGATGGATCCCGGCATGCGCCGGGATGACGGCATCGGTCCTGGGTGTTATGGCTGCACCACCGTGATCGTCGCCGGCGACGCCCTGCCGACACCCCGGATGTCGGGACGGTACATGTCCTCCACCAGCGATGGCGGCACGCTGTACGTGCCGGGCGTGACCGCGCGCACCAGGTAGAACACCTTGGCGGTGCTGCCGCGTTCGAGTTTCAGCGCCGCGACATAGCGGTCGTCGCGGAACTCCTCGTGCTTGACGTCCGCCGCGCCGCCGCGGTCGCTGATCGAGATGCCATCGACCACCACCTCAGCCCACTGCTTGGCGTCGCCGAGGTTGAAGTTCTCGATCTCCAGCCCTGCCGGCAGCAGGTCGGTGAACAGCGCATCCGGCATCGCGACATTGGCGGTAATGCCCACGCGCACGATCAGCGCCTCGCCTTCCTTCAGCGTGCCACCCTTCCACTCCTTTCCGTCCGTGGTGTAGTAGCGGCGCTCGATGCCGATCTGGCGATCGTCCGGTGCCGGCGCGCTGCGTGGGATACCCGCCACATCCAGCGAGGCGTACAGCGGCGGCGAGCCCTCCGGCGTGAAGCGCGCGCCACGGGCCAGCGTCGCGTAGTCGATGCTGCGGCCGAACAGGCGCACCGGTGCCACGGTTTCCGCATCGCCGCCGATGCTCCACTGCCCGGACACCAGCTTCTTCTGGTCCACCATCAGCGCCTTGCCCAGCCGCGCCAGCGCCACCTGCTCCTGCGTGCTGAGCCACATCCAGCCACTGTTGCGGCGCGCATCCAGTTCGCGACCCAGCGAGATCGCGCGGCGGTCGTACTCCGGCTTGGCGAGCTTGCGCTCGTGCACCAGCGCGATCATCAGCGCATCGTCGCGCAGCCGGGTGCCGTAGTCGCCCAGATACTCCGGACGGTCACCGGTCTTGGCGAAGCCCTCGGCGATCGCCTTCGCACCGCGGTTCTTGTCGCCCTGCAATGTCAGCGCGATGCCCAGGTGCACCAGCGGCAGGCCGGTGAGCGTCTTGCCGCGCTCGTTGTCGTACAGCGCGCGCAACGTGCCCAGCGGCGCGCGGTTGACGCGTGCGAGCACGTAGCCGGCGTAGGCCTGGTTGGCGAACTTGAGGTGGTCACGCCGGTCGTAGCCGTAGAACTGCGCGCCGCCGGCCAGCAGGTCCTCGTTGAGACGGGTCAGCGCCTTCTGCAGCACGGCGTCCGGCACGGCGAAGCCGCCTTCGCGCGCATCCAGCAGGAACTCGGCGATGTACGGCGTCAGGCCGGGATTGACGTAGTCATCGTTGCCCCACATCGAGAAGTGGCCGTTGGCCACCTGCATCGACGCCAGCCGTCCGAACGCGCCCTCCATGCGTTCGCGACGCTTCTTCGCTTCCAGTCCGTCGATGCCCAGCAGCCTGGCCGTGGCATCGTCGAGTTCCAGCGCGGCATAGCCCTTGCTGGTGGTCTGCTCGGCGCAGCCGTACGGATACTCCAGCGCGCCCTTCAAGGCACTGGCGAACGGAATCGGCGGCAGCGCACTGACCGTCATGCGGGCGGTCGCCGAGCCCGGCATCAGTCCATCGGCGAAGCCCGCACCCATCTCCACTGGCACTAGGCTGTCCAGCACCTGCGTGCGCGAACGCAGCACTGCCGGCCAGCCCGCACGCACCGGTACGTCGTAGCGGCGGTCGACCTTGAAGCCGTTGCCTTCCACGCGCACGCGCACCTGCGCGGTGGTGTAGCCCTCGCCCGCGGTGATCGGGAACGTCAGCGTGCGCTTGGCATCGACCGCCAGGTCGGCGGCCTTGCTGCCTTCGGCGATGTTCAACGGACCTTCGCCGTTCACCAGCACCTTGAACGCGCCGGCCTTGCCGGTGAAGTTCTGCACGTCCAGCGTCACCGTGCTCCTGTCGCCCGGCGCCAGCACGCGCGGCAGGCTGGCTTCGGCCACGATCGGCGCGCGCACCACGGTCTCGCGGTCGCGGTTGCCGTAGCGCGTATCCGAATAGACCAGCGCCGAGACGCGCAGCGTGCCGTTGAAGTCCGGCACCTTGAGCGCGACGCGCGCATTGCCCTTGCCGTCGAGTTTCACCGCGCCGGAGAAGAGGTCCACCGTCTGCACGCGCGACGTCGGCCGCTTGGCCTGCGGCAGGGCCGCCAGCGCCATGTCGCCACCGAAGCGCATCCGCGCGCTGCCGCCTTCGAAGCTCTCGATCACGCGGCCGTAGATGTCGTAGGCATCCACGCCCAGCCGGCGCTGCGCGAAGAACTGCGTGTTCGCATCGGGCACCGGGAAGCGGGTGATGTTGAGGATGCCCACGTCCACCGCGGACACGGTGACGTGCGCCACCTGCCCGGCCAGTTCCGGCACGCTGACGGTGACCGGCAGGTTCTGCTCGGGACGCATCTGCTTCGGCACCGACAGGCCGACCGCCACGCGGCGGTCGCGACGGTCCATCGGCACGTGCGCCACGCCGACGGCACGCGCCGGCGTGATCTTGCTGGGCGCCGAGCCGCCGCGGAACACCAGCGCGGTGACGTAGACGTCGTGCCGTTCCCAGTCCTTGGTCACCGGGATGGAGAACGTGCTGCCCGGCTTGGCGTCGATCGCCTGCACGTACAGCATGCGGTCGCTCTCGACCATCAACAGGCCCTTGCCGGCATGCGGCGGCGTGACCGTGACCTTCAGCGTGTCGCCGGCCTTGTAGCCGGTCCGGTCCAGCGCCAGCTTGACCTTGTCCGGGCGCGCGTCGAGGCCACGGTTCTGGTCGTCCCAGCTCCATCCGGCGCGGAACGGATAGCGCGTGGTCAGGCCGGTGGCGGGATCGAACACGTCCAGCCGGTACTCGCCCCACTCCACCGGGAAGTCGATCTTCGACGCGCCGGTGCCGACGTCCAGCGTGCGCGTCTCCTTGTTCTCGAAGCGGCGGGTGAAGTCGTAATCCCAACCGCCGTCGTCGGAATGGTTCCAGTGGTAGTCGCGCAGCTCGCGCACCAGCGTGGCCTTCAGCCCCTTGCCCGGCTGCGGCTTGCCGGCGGCGTCCATGCGCACCACCTCGAAGCCGGCGTTGGCGTTGGCGTCAGCACCGTCCTTGTCGTCGAACAGGGGGCGGATGCCGACCAGTGCATCGGCCGGCCACAGCACGCGCTTGAGCGTGCGGTTGACCGTGCGCCCACCGGTCTCGTAGACGCTGCCGGACACGATGGCGGCGATCGGGCTGCGCGGCTTGGCTTCGGCCGGCAGCGCGATGTCCTGCTCCAGCACGCCGTTCTCGGCCAGCGTGGTGTCGACGACGTCCTTGGCTTCCTTGGGCAGTTCCATGGTCGGATCGCCGAAGAAATAGCCGGGCAACTGCTCCAGCGGATGCTGTTCCACCGCCACCGCCAGCTTGGCGGTGAAGCGGTTGCCGCTGGCCGGCGCGCCGTACAGGTAGGCGGCGGTCGCCTTGAGCTTCAGCGGCTGGCCCGGCTTGAGCACCGGCGCCGCGTCCAGGTCCAGCTTCATGCGCTCGGGCAGGAACTCCTCGATGCGCAGCGTCATGCCCTGCACCGCCTCCTTGCTGGCCGGGTCGGTACGGAACTCCACCTGCCAGCGTCCCGTCGGCGCTTCCACCGGGATCGCCTGCTCGAAGCTGAAATAACCCTGCGCACCCGGCTGCAGGCGCGTCTCGCGGAAGACCTTGCCGTCGGGCTGCTTCAGGCGCAGGAAGACGGGTTGGCCGCCGCCCTGCTTGGGGGCCGGCACCGGCTTGCCGTCGTTGTCGCGCAGCAGCGCGGAGATGCGCACGGTCTCGCCCGGGCGGTACAGGTCGCGCCCCGACCACGCGAACACGTCGAACCACGCCTGCTCGCGACCCGCCACGGCGAACTCGGACAGATCGAGCGCCGGCTGGTTGAACGGCAGCATCGACACGTCCTTGCCGCGCGTGGCGACCAGCACATGGGCGGCGTCCAGCGTGTAGTTCAGCAACGCATTGCCATTGCCGTCGGTCTTGCCAGCCAGGATGGCTTCGCCGCGGGCGTCCAGCACCTTCAGCTCGACGCCGCCGGTGGCCGATCCGTCCTGCAGCGAGGCGGTGTGGACGAACAGCTTGTCCTTGTACGCGCGCGTGTGCAGGCCGATGTCGCTGACCGTGAAGAAGGCGGTCTCGAACTCGCCGGCGAACTTGCCGGTGCGCTTCATCACCGCGAAGTACAGGCCCGGGTCCTGCAGCTCGCGGATGTCCTGGATCGGCAGGTAGGTCAGCACGCGCTCGTTGGGCTTGCCGCCCAGCACGAAGCGGTTGAGGTAGACGGGTTCGGCCAGCTTGCCCAGCGGCGTGCTGTCGCCGTAGTCGCTGTCCAGGTCCCAGCTGCCGCGGCGGCCGCCACGCTGGTACTCGGCAAAGAACTTGGGCAACTGCTTCTCGGTGACGCGCAGGAACTCCACGTCCACTTCCGGCACGTTGATCGACACCACCGGCAGGCCGCGGCTCTCGCGCGCCGGCAGCACGCTGCCCTGCGAGGCGAAGCCCACGGCCGGATCGAGTTCGCCGGTGTGCACCTTGCGCGTGTCGTCCTTGCCCAGGCGCGTGCCGTCGGCGGCGGACAGGCCGGCCTTCAGCGTGACCTCGTAGTCCTTGGCCGCTTCCACCGACGGGAAGCGCAGCACCAGGCCCTTGTCGTCCAGTACCCAACTGCCTTTCACCGCAGCGCCGTTGGCGTCCTTCACCACCAGCAACGCGTCGAAGTCCTGCGAACTGACCAGGGGGCGGCTGAATTCCAGCGCGATGGCGAGGTCGCCGTCATGCTGGTCGGGATAGGCACCGACCAGCGCGAAGCCGTCCACCGTGGCGGCCTGTGCCTTGATCGGCTCGCCGCTGGCCTCGGGCAGTTGCCCGGACTCGTTGCGCTTGCAGCCGGCCAGTGCCGCCGCTGCGAGCAGGCCAATAAAAAACGCGCGCATCCAGCGGCTGCGCGCGTTGTTGCTGTTCCCGTCTACCGATCCCATCTGCCATTCCCTGCCGTGGTCGTACCGGCAGTATAGAACGCAGCGATGAAGGCGGCGGGGTCATTCCCGCACGCCTTCGGTCAATCGGCGATCAGGCCTCCGGCGGCGTGTCGGTCGCTTCGGGCGTCGCGGCGACCACGCCGGGCACGCCCTCGATGCCCTCTTCGTCGTCCAGCGATGCGTCCAGGCGTTCCACCGCCTGCAGCGTCTCGCCCTCGGAGAGCCGGATCAGGGTCACGCCCTGGGTGTTGCGGCCGACCTGCGAGATTTCCGCCGCGCGGGTGCGCACCAGCGTGCCGCCGTCGGAGATCAGCAGCACCTCGTGGTGGTCGGACAGCTGGATCGCCCCCACCAGGCGACCATTGCGCTCGGTGGTCTTCAGCGCGATGACGCCGCGGGTGCCACGGCCCTTGCGCGGATAGTCGGCCACCGGGGTGCGCTTGCCATAGCCGCGCTCGCTGGCGGTCAGGATGTCGCCATCGCCGTCGACGACCACCAGGCTGACCACTTCCGAGCCCGACTCCACGATCGGTGCCGCGCTCTCGCCGTCCGCCATCTCGCCTTCGTCATGGTCGCCCTCGGCGTCCGCATCCGCGCCCTCGACCAGGCGCATGCCGCGCACGCCGGTGGCGGTACGGCCCATGGCGCGCACCAGCGCTTCGGAGAAGCGCACGGCACGGCCGTTGGAGGCGAACAGCATGATGTCGCGCTCGCCATCGGTCAGCGCCACGCCGACCAGGGCATCGCCCTCGTCCAGGTTGATCGCGATCTTGCCGCGCGCCAGCTTGAACGCGAACTCGGTGAGCGGCGTCTTCTTGACCGTGCCGTTCCTCGTGGCGAAGAAGACGTAGCGGCCTTCCTCATAGGCGCGCACCGGCACCACGGCCTGCACCTTCTCGCCGGGCTCCAGCGGGATCCAGTTGATGATCGGGCGGCCGCGCGCGTTGGAACCGGCCTCCGGCAGCTGGTACACCGGCAGCCAGAACACCTTGCCGCTGCTGGTGAACGTCAGCAGCGTGTCGTGCGTGTTGACCAGCCACAGCTGGTCGATGAAATCCTCTTCCTTCGTGGACGCCGCACTGCGGCCGCGGCCGCCACGCTTCTGCGCGCGGTAGGCGCTGGCGGGCTGGCGCTTCGCGTAACCGGCGTGCGACAGCGTGACCACCATGTCTTCCGGCGCGATCAGGTCGAGGATGTCGAGGTCTTCCTCGCTGTGGCGGATCTCGCTGCGGCGCTCGTCGCCGAACTCGGCCTTGACGTTCAGCAGCTCGTCGCGGATCACCTGCAGCAGCACGTCCGGGTTCTCGAGGATGCGGATCAGGCCGGCGATGGTTTCCAGCAGCTGGCGGTATTCCTCGGTCAGCTTTTCCTGCTCCAGGCCGGTCAGGCGGTGCAGGCGCATTTCCAGGATCTGCGTGGCCTGCGCCTCGCTCAGCTGGTAGCGGCCGTCGACGAAACCGATCGCGGCAGGCAGGTCTTCCGGACGCGAGGCCTCGGCGCCCGCGGCGGCGAGCAGCGAACCGACCAGGCCCGGCTCCCAGGTCTTGGCCAGCATGCGCTCGCGCGCTTCCTGCGGATTGGCCGAGGTCTTGATCAGCTCGATCATCTCGTCGATGTTGGCGAGCGCGACCGTCAGGCCTTCCAGGATGTGGGCGCGGTTGCGCGCCTTGCGCAGTTCGAAGATGGTCCGGCGGGTCACCACTTCGCGGCGGTGGCGCACGAAGGCTTCCAGCATCTGCTTCAGGTTGAGCAGCTGCGGACGGCCATCGACCAGCGCCACCATGTTGATGCCGAACACCGATTCCATCGGCGTCTGCAGGTACAGGTTGTTGAGGACGACCTCGGCCGATTCGCCGCGCTTGACCTCGATGTAGATGCGCATGCCGTCCTTGTCGGACTCGTCGCGCAGCTCGCTGATGCCCTCGAGCTTCTTTTCCTTCACCAGCTCGGCGATCTTCTCGATCAGCCGCGCCTTGTTCACCTGGTACGGGATCTCGGTGACGATGATCGACTCGCGGCCGTTGTCGTCGTTGACCTCGATGTCGGCCTTGGCGCGCATGCGCACGCGGCCACGGCCGGTGCGGTAGCCGGCGATGATGCCGGCGGTGCCGTTGATGATGCCGCCGGTGGGGAAATCCGGGCCGGGGATGTACTGCATCAGGCCGTCGACATCCAGTTCCGGATTGTCGATCAGCGCGATCAGGCCGTTGACCACTTCCGACAGGTTGTGCGGCGGGATGTTGGTGGCCATGCCCACCGCGATGCCGGCCGAACCGTTGACCAGCAGGTTCGGGAAGCGCGTCGGCAGGACCGTCGGCTCCTGTTCCTTCTCGTCGTAGTTGGGCTGGAAGTCGACGGTTTCCTTGTCGATGTCGGCCAGCAGCTCGTGGGTGAGACGGGCCATGCGCGCTTCGGTGTAACGCATGGCGGCGGCGGAATCGCCGTCGACCGAACCGAAGTTGCCCTGGCCGTCGACCAGCATGTAGCGCAGCGAGAACGGCTGCGCCATGCGCACCAGCGTGTCGTACACCGACTGGTCGCCGTGCGGGTGGTATTTACCGATCACGTCACCGACGATGCGGGCGGACTTCACGTGCGGCTTGTTGGCGTGGTTGCCCAGTTCGTTCATCGCGAACAGGACGCGCCGGTGGACAGGCTTCAGGCCGTCGCGGACATCCGGAAGCGCGCGCCCCACGATCACGCTCATCGCGTAATCGAGATAGCTGCGACGCATCTCGTCTTCAAGGTTGACGGGGATGATTTCCTTGGCGGTATCGGCCATTCGGGTTCCGTGTTCTCAGAGTGTTTCGGGCCTGGATCCGGGCCAAAGCTCGCCTGGCCGGGACAAGTCCGGCGGGGCAGGATCGGGCGGGGATTCCGGCGGGTTCTGCAGCGCGCCGAGTGTACCACAGACACCCTACCCGACGGGCCGTTTCACCTCGCGAAACAAGCACTTAAGGTCACGCATCGGCCGCGCCGCGCGGCCGCGCGTGACGTCTGCGCACACGCCTGCCGGACAGACACGAAAAAGCCCGGCCAAGGCCGGGCTTTTCGCTGGAACTGGTGGGCGGTACAAGTTTCGAACTTGTGACCCCTGCCGTGTGAAAGCAGTGCTCTACCGCTGAGCTAACCGCCCGAAATCATCGGGGCGCGAATGATAAGCGCGGACCGGGGGCCTGGTCAACGCATCCGCCCGTCAACGGTCCTTGGTGTCGCACAGCGAACTGACCCGCCGCGGCGGCGCGAAACAGTCGCTGCGCGCATCCGGCCAGAAGTCGCGGAACACCGCATGGCTGGGCAACCCATCCAGCAGTTCACCGGGTTCCAGGAACTTGTAGAGCGCGGCCAGCGAACGCACCTCGATTGGCGAGACGCGCCGCAGGATGTGCTCCGGCCCCAGCTGCTGCGGATGCTCCAGCCCCGCCGCGCACAGCATGTCGCGCAGCGCCTTGAGCGTGTTGTCGTGGAACTGCTGCACGCGCACCGACTTGTCGGCCACGTCCAGGTGCTTCCAGCGCTTCGGGTCCTGGGTGGCCACGCCGGTCGGGCAGCGGTCGTTGTGGCAGCTCTGCGCCTGGATGCAGCCCAGGGCGAACATGAAGCCACGCGCGGCATTGCACCAGTCGGCGCCCATCGCCATGGTGCGGGCGATATCGAAGCCGCTGATGATCCGGCCGGCCGCGCCGATCCGGATGCGGTCGCGCAGGTTCAGCCCGACCAGCGTGTTGTGGACCAGCAGCAGCGCCTCGTGCATCGGCACGCCCACGTGGTCGATGAATTCGGCCGGGGCCGCGCCCGTGCCGCCCTCGGCACCGTCCACCACGATGAAGTCCGGCAGCAGCCCGGTTTCGTGCATGGCCTTGGCGATGCCGAACCATTCCCAGGGGTGCCCGATCGCCAGCTTGAAGCCGGTCGGCTTGCCGCCCGACAGCTCGCGCAGGCGTGCCACGAACTGCAGCAGCTCCACCGGCGTGGAGAACGCCGAGTGCTTCGCCGGCGAGACGCAGTCGTGCCCCATCGGCACACCGCGGGTGGCCGAAATCTCAGCACTGACCTTCGCCGCCGGCAGCACGCCGCCGTGACCGGGCTTGGCGCCCTGCGACAGCTTCAGTTCGATCATCTTCACCTGCGGCGACTGCGCATTCTGGACGAAACGCTCCTCGCTGAAGCGGCCCTGTTCGTCGCGGCAACCGAAGTAGCCCGAGCCGATCTCCCACACCAGGTCGCCGCCCTTTTCGCGGTGATAGGCCGAGATCGAGCCTTCGCCGGTGTCGTGGTAGAAGTTGCCGCGTCGCGCGCCTTCGTTGAGTGCACGCACGGCATTGGCCGACAGCGAGCCGAAGCTCATCGCCGAGATGTTGAACACACTGGCCGAATACGGCTGCGCCGTGCCGGCACCGATCACCACGCGGAAATCGTGCGAGTCGACGTGCGCCGGCGCCATCGAATGGTTGATCCACTCGTAGTCCACGCCGTAGACGTCCTGCTGGCTGCCGAACGGCACCACGTCGCTGACGCCCTTCGCCCGCTGGTAGACCAGCGCCCGCTGCTGCCGCGAGAACGGCACCTCCGCCGTATCGCCTTCGATGAAGTACTGGCGGATCTCGGGACCGACCGATTCCAGGCCGTAGCGGAAGTGCGCCAGCACGGGATAGTTGCGGCGCAGCGTGCTGCGCGTCTGCAGGACATCCCAGGTACCGAGCAGCGCCAGCGCGCCGAACGCGGCCACCCCCCACCACGCCGCCGGCCACGTCCATGCCAGCCACAACGAAGCAAGCGCCAGCGCGATGCTGCCGGCATAGGCGAGGTAACGCTGCATCGGCAGTCTCCCGTGGGCGAGCGATGATTCTATGCCATGCCCTGCGACGGGATGCCGCACACCCGACGGCACCACGGCACAGGGTTGATCCGGATCAATGCCCGCCAGCGCGCGCGATGCGACGTTGACGCACCACAACCGGGGAGACAAGCGACATGCATCCGATCCTGCGCGAGATCCTGATGGAGCCGGTGGGCTGGCTGGCCATCGGTGGCAGCATCGTCATGGTGGGGATCGGCGCCTTCGTGGCGCTGTTCGTCCGCCGCAAGGTGCGCGAGGAAGAGAAGAAGCCGAAGCGTTGAGGCGACAACGCGGCCGTGGTGCCCGGAGCCGGAATCGAACCGGCATGGCCTTGCGGCCGGCGGATTTTAAGTCCGATGCGTCTACCAGTTTCGCCATCCGGGCCCGGGGATAGCCTGCCTCAGTCCCGGCGCATTGGAAAGCGGCGGCATGCGCACCCTCCCGGAACGACGAAGCCCCGCAAGCGGGGCTTCGTGCGTGCTCCACCAGGAGCGTGTATGGAGCGGGAAAAGGGACTCGAACCCTCGACCCCGACCTTGGCAAGGTCGTGCTCTACCAACTGAGCTATTCCCGCAAAGGCGATGCACGCATCGCCGGTCTTACTCTGGAGGCCTCGAGCGGAATCGAACCGCTGTAAACGGATTTGCAATCCGGTGCATAACCACTCTGCCACGAGGCCAAAACTGTACGGACACGTGCCACCACCCGGGTGGCCACCGCGCCAGACTGGCGCAATCGGAACGCGTTTTCAAGGCGCCCTACAACACAAAACCCCGCGAACGGGGTTTGGTGGACCGTCCCTCTCAGGACGAAAATCTGGAGCGGGAAAAGGGACTCGAACCCTCGACCCCGACCTTGGCAAGGTCGTGCTCTACCAACTGAGCTATTCCCGCGTCGAGAGAGACGAAATTGTAGCGTCTTGTTCCGGCATGTCAACAGGCTTCTTTTCACCATCGCGCAGGATCGGCCACGCCGCGAGCAGGTACTGGATGCCGGACCACAACGTCAGCAGCGCCGCGATGGCCAGCAGCCAGTCGCCCAGCACGAACACCCAGCGCCCCATCCAGATGTCGGCCAACGACTGTTTCCCCGGTGTGGAGGCGTACAGCAGGCAGGACAGCGCCACCATCTGCACGATGGTCTTGATCTTGCCCAGCGAGGCGACCTTCACCGTGGCGCGCTGGCCCAGTTCCGCCATCCACTCGCGCAACGCCGACACCGCGATCTCGCGCCCCACGATGACCGCCGCCCAAATCGCCATCCACATGGTGGGATTGTCCTGCACGATCAGGAACAGCGACACCGCCACCATCAGCTTGTCGGCCACCGGATCGAGGAACGCACCGAACGCGGAATACAGGTGGTAGCGACGCGCGATCCAGCCGTCCAGCCAGTCGGTGACCGCCGCCAGCACGAAGATGAAGGCCGCCGCGAAATTGGTCCACGAATACGGCAGGTAGAACACCAGCACCAGCACCGGGATCAGCACGATCCGCAGCAGCGTGAGCCAGGTGGGAACGGTCAACGTCATCGCAGGCTTACTCGTTTCCTGCCGCGGGGGACGGCAGTCCGTGCAGGTTAGCGTAGATTCGCTCGGCCAGTGCGGCGTTCACGCCCTCGACGCGGGCGATCTCGTCGGCCCCGGCGGCCTTCAGGCCGGCCAGTCCACCGAAGTGCTTGAGCAGGCTTGCGCGCCGGCGCGGACCGATGCCGGGGATGTCTTCCAGCTTGCTGGTCATGCGCGCCTTCTGCCGCTTGCCGCGATGGCCGGTGATGGCGAACCGGTGCGCCTCGTCGCGCACCTGCTGGATGAGTTGCAGCGCCGGCGACGCCGCGCCCGGCCGCAGTTCGCGGCCATCGGGGAGCACCAGGGCCTCGTGCCCGGCCCGGCGCTCGGCGCCCTTGGCCACGCCGACCAGCGTCACGCCATCCACGCCCAGGTCCGCCAGCGCGGTCTGCGTCTGCGCCAGCTGGCCGGCGCCGCCGTCGATCAGCAGCACGTCGGGCAGCACGCCGCCCTCCTCCACCGCGCGCCGGAACCGCCGCTCGATGGCCTGGTGCATGGCGGCGAAGTCGTCGCCCGGGGTGATCCCGGTGATGTTGTAGCGGCGGTACTGCGAACGCACGGCGCCATTGGCGTCGAACACCACGCAGGACGCGACGGTGGCCTCGCCCATCGTATGGCTGATGTCGAAGCACTCGATGCGCTTGGCCACCTCGGGCAGGCCCAGCAGTTCCTTCAGCGCTTCGCTGCGCGCGGTCTGCGCGTTGCGGCTGCCCAGCTCGGTGACCAGCGCGATCTCGGCGTTGCGCCGGGCCAGATCGAGATAGCCCGCACGCTCGCTGCGGACACTCCACTTCAGCTGCACCTTGCGCCCGGCGGCGGCAGTCAGGGCGTGCTCGATCAGTTCGGCCTCGGGAATCTCGCGATCCAGCACGATCTCCTGCGGCGCCGGCTGTTCGGCGTAGTACTGCGACACGAAGGCACCGAGCACTTCCTCCGCCGAATCCTCGCCGTTGGTCCTGGGGAAGAAGGTGCGCGTGCCCAGGTTGCGGCCGTCGCGGAAGGCGAGCAGCAGCACGCAGGCCTGGCTGCCCTGCATCGCGCAGGCCAGCACGTCCAGGTCAGCCGCATGGCCGTCCACGTACTGGCGCGCCTGCAAGGTACGGATCGACGCCACCAGGTCGCGCAGCCGTGCGGCCTGCTCGAACTCCAGGTTCGCGGCGGCCTGCTCCATCGCCGTGCCGAGTTCGCGCGTCAGTTCATCGCTGCGCCCGTCGAGGAACAGCGTCGCCTGGCGCACGGATTCGGCGTAGTCGGCGTCGGCCACCAGGCCCACGCAGGGACCGCTGCAACGGCCGATCTGGTATTGCAGGCACGGCCGCGACCGGTTGCGGAACACGCTGTCCTCGCAGTTGCGGATGCGGAACAGCTTCTGCATCAGGTTCAGCGTTTCGCGCACCGCGATGACGCTGGGATAGGGACCGAAGTAGCGCCCCGGCGTCGCCCGCGCGCCGCGGTGGAAGGCGATGCGCGGCCACTCCTCGCGCGTCAGCAGTACGTAGGGGTAACTCTTGTCGTCGCGCAGCAGCACGTTGTAGCGCGGCGTGAGCGACTTGATCAGCTGGTTTTCCAGCAGCAGCGCTTCGGCTTCGGTGCGGGTGACGGTCACGTCCATCCGCGCGACCTGCGAGAGCATCGACAGGATGCGCGGCGACTTCGGCGAGCTGTTGAAGTAGCTGGCCACGCGCTTGCGCAGGGCGCCGGCCTTGCCGACGTACAGCAGGGCGTCGTCGGCGGCGTACATGCGGTACACGCCTGGCGCGGTGCTCAGCCCGGCCGCGAAGGCCTTGCCGTCGAATTCCGCCTGGGGACTGCCGCTCATTCGTCGATCGGAACGTGGCTCAGTTCGCCGGTGGCGATATCGTAACGCAGCACCGCGTGGGCATCGGTCTCGGCGATCCACACCGCGCCCGCGGCCACCGACAGCCCCGCCGGGCCGTGCAGCTTGCGCGGCAACGCGACGGTGGTCAGTTCGCCACCGCCCAGGCGCAGCGTGCGCAGAGTGCCATTGCCGCTGTCGGCGATCCACATGACGGGCGAATCAGGACTCATCGCCACCGCCTGCGGATGCTGCAGCCGGGCGCGGTCGCGCGGACCGTCGTCGTCACCGAAACTCCAGGTGCCCTGCCCGACCAGTGTCTGCACGGTGTCGCCGCGCACCTGCAGCGAACGCACCGCCGAACCGACCGCGTCGCAGACGTACAGGATCTGCAGCGTGGTGGCCAGGCTGGCCGGCTGCGCGAAAGCGGCCATCGGTCCGCTGCCATCGCGCACGTCGAGCTGGCCCGAGCCGGCACGCGCACGGATCTCACGGGTGCCCAGGTCGTAGCTCCACACCCGGTTGTCGCCGGCCATCGCCAGGAAGATCTGGTTGTTGTTGACCACCAGCGCCTGCGGCTGGTTGAGCGCCACGTCGCGCGGCGCGGTGACCACGCCCTCGGTCGGCTCGCCCGCACGACCGTTGCCGCACAGGGTGTCGACCGTGCTGGTCGGCAGGTTGACGCGTCGCAGGGCATGGTTGCCGGTGTCCGCCACGTAGAGCGACTCCCGCACCAGCGCCAGGCCCTGCGGCCGGCGGAACGCGGCGTGGTTCAGTTCACCGTCGGCGAAGTCGGGCGTACCCATGCCGAACTGCCGGATCACCCGCCCGTGGTGGTTGCACTCCAGCACGCGATGATGGCCGCTGTCGGCCACGAACAGGCGGTCGGGCGTGGCCACCAGCCCGGTCGGAAAGCACAGCGGCAGGCGTGGCTCGGGATAGGCTTCGCGGAAGGCACGCAGGTCGTCGTCCGGGGGTTCATGCAGGCCGTCGCACAGGCGGGCGATCTGCCGCTCGAGATCCGCCAGCCCTTCGGCGCCGACGGCACGGTGCTGCACGTTGCCTTCGCCGTCGATCAGCAACACCGTCGGCCACGACGTCACCCCGAAACGCTGCCAGGCCACCCAGTCCGCGTCGTGCGCCAGCGGCAGCGACAGTCCGTGGCGGCGCAAGCGCTTCAGCGCGGCCTGCGGATCGCGCTCGCTGTCGAAACGCGGCACGTGGATGACCAGCGCCTGCAGCCGGCCCACGTAGCGGGCCTGCAGCACCGCCAGGTCGTTGATCCGCTGCGCGCACCAAGCCGAGGCGCTGTTGACGAAGGCCAGCGCAACGATGCGCCCCCGCTGCTCGTGCAACGTGGTGGCGGGTGCGTTGAGCCATTGCAGGCCACGCGGCAGTTCGGGTGCCAAGGTCATGTCCGTCATCCTCCCTGATTATGCCCCAGTCTCAACCAGCGGCGAGCCGCGCCACGACCGCCTGTGCGGCCGAATCGACCAGTCGCCAGACCTGCCGGAAATCCTCCGGCCCGCCGGTATACGGGTCGGGAATTTCGCCCTCGGCCTCGACGCCCGCCCAGTCCAGCAGCAGCGCCACCCGATCGCGACGGACCGCCGGTGCGATGCGCAGGACATCGCGCACATTGGCGCGGTCGGCGCACAGGATCCAGTCGAACGCCTCGAAATCGTCCACCGACAGTTGCCGCGCACGCTGCCCGCCGATGTCGACGCCGTGGCCCCGGGCGCAGGCGATGGCGCGCCGGTCCGGCGGCTCGCCGGCATGCCAGCCGCCGGTGCCCGCGGAGTCGACCTGCACGCGCCCGGCCAGCGGCGACGACGCCAGCCGCGCCCGCAGCGCACCCTCCGCCATCGGCGAGCGGCAGATGTTGCCCAGGCAGACGACCAGCAGCTTCATGCCTGCGCCTGCAGGATCGCCTCGGCGCGGGCCAGGTCTTCCGGCGTGTCGACGCCCGGCGGGAAGGGTTCCGGCGTCAGCGCCACGGCGATGCGATGGCCGGCTTCCAGCACCCGCAGCTGTTCCAGCGATTCGACCTGCTCCAGCACGCCCGGCGGCAGCGCGGAAAACCGGCGCAGGAACCCGGCGCGATACGCATAGATGCCGATATGCCGCAGCCACTGCCCCGGCGGCAGCACGTCGCGCGACTGCGCGAACGCATCGCGGTGCCACGGGATGGGCGCACGACTGAAATACAGCGCATCGCCGTTGGCCGCCCGCACCAGCTTGACCGCGTTCGGATCGAACAGCGTAGCCGCGTCGTCCACCGGCACCGCCAGCGTCGCCATGGCCGCGCCACTGGCCGCCAGTGTTTCGGCGACGGCACGGATGCCGGCCGGCGGCGCGAACGGTTCATCGCCCTGCAGGTTCACCACCAGCGTGTCATCGGCCCAGCCGGCGATGTCGGCGCATTCGGCCAGACGGTCGCTGCCGGAGGCGTGCCGTTCGGAGGTCATCGCCACCTGCACCCCGGTGCCCTGCAAGGCATCGCGGATGCGCGCATCGTCGGTGGCGACCCACACCTCGCGCGCACCGGCAGCGAGGGCGCGGCGCGCCACGTGCACCACCAGCGGGGTGCCGCCGAGCAGGCGCAGCGGCTTGCCGGGCAGGCGCGAAGCGGCGTAGCGGGCGGGAATGGCGACTATGAAATCGGTCATCGGGATCCGGAACTCCAGGAAGGGAATGCGCTACTTCGCACCGGCGCCCGCAACGGGTCCGAGCTTCTCCAGCAAGGCGATCCAGAACGCCTCGGGCAGCTTGGCCGCAACCGGCACGCTGTAGAACCAGGCATTGGCGAAGGCGACGCACTTCACCGCGTCCTTCTCGGTCATCAGCACCGGCAGTTCGCTGCCGAACGCGAAATCGTCGGCCTGGTAAGCGTGGTGGTCGGCGAACGCATGCGGCACCACACCCAGCCCCTTGGCGCGCAGCATGGCGAAGAAGCGGCCGGGGTTGCCGATGCCGGCGACCGCATGCACGCGCTGGCCCGCGAATGCCGACAGCGGTTTCGGCCGGCCGCCGCGCAACGGCAGCGCGTCGTCGGCCTGCAGCTGCATGGGCCATTCGCCGAACGCGGCCGCCGCCTCGGTATCGGGCAGGTTGACCACGCGGAACGCACAGTCGGCCGCGCGCGCCGCCGGTTCGCGCAGCGGGCCGGCCGGCATCAGGCGGCCGTTGCCGTAGCGGCGCGCGCCGTCGATCACTTCGATTTCCACGTCGCGCTGCAGGCGGTAGTGCTGCAGGCCGTCGTCGCAGATGACCACGTCGCAGCCGGCCGCTACCAGCGCTTTCGCCGCGGCGACGCGGTCGCGGTCCACGCGCACGCGGGTACCGGTCTGGCGCGCGATCAGCACGGGTTCGTCGCCGCCATCGGCGGGCGGCGTGGCCGCATCCACCCAGCGCGCCTGGCCTCCGTCGCGGCGGCCGTAACCGCGGCTGGCCACACCCGGCTTGAAGCCGGCCGCGCGCAGCCGCTCCATCAGCGCGATGGTCAGCGGTGTCTTGCCGGTGCCGCCGGCGGTGATGTTGCCCACCACGATGACCGGCACGCCCACGCGGTGCGCGCGCAGCAGGCCGACGCGATACAGGCGCCGTCGCAGCGCTACCAGCGCGCCGTACACGCCGGACAGCGCGCGCGCCCACCACGGCACGGCGCCCTCGCCGAACCAGTACTCGGGAGGCTGCGGCATCGCGCGCTTGCTCACCCGGCCTCGCCCTCGCGGAACTGCATCTGGTACAGGTGGGCATACAGTCCGCCGCGCGCGAGCAACTCGGCATGCGTGCCCTGCTCGACCAGGCGCCCCTGGTCCAGCACCAGCACCTGGTCGGCGTGCTCGATGGTGGACAGGCGATGCGCGATGACCAGCGTGGTGCGGTCGGGCATCAGCTTCTGCAGCGCGTTCTGCACCAGCCGTTCGGATTCGTTGTCGAGCGCGGCGGTCGCTTCGTCGAGGATCAGGATCGGCGCGTCCTTCAGCATCGCGCGTGCGATCGCCAGGCGCTGGCGCTGGCCACCGGACAGGCGACCACCCTTGTTGCCGATCGGCGCCTGCAGGCCATCCGGCATTTCGTTCACGAATTCCATGGCGTTGGCGCCACGCACGGCCTCTTCCATCGCCACCGCTTCGGCGCCCTGCAGTTCACCGTAGGCCACGTTGGCGGCAACCGTGCCGTCGAACAGCATCACCTGCTGGCCCACCAGTGCGACCTGCCGGCGCAGGTCGGCCAGGCGGTAGTCCTGCAGCGGATGGCCGTCCAGCAGGATCTGGCCGGATTCGTATTCGTAGAAGCGCGGGATCAGCTTGATCAGCGTCGACTTGCCGCTGCCGGAGCGGCCGACGATCGCGGTGACGGTCCCCGGCCGCGCGGTGAAGCTGATGCCTTCCAGCGCGGGCCGGCTCTGGCCGGGATAGCGGGTGGTGATGTCGCGGAACTCCAGCAGGCCGCGCGCACGATCGAGCGGACGCGTGCCGGTGTCCTTCTCGTCGTCGGCGTCCAGCACCGAGAACAGGCGCTGCGCCGAGGCGACGCCCCGCTGCAGCATGTTCTGCACGTTGGTCAGCTGCTTGAGCGCCGGGATGATCGCCATCATCGAGATCATCAGCGTGACGAAGCCGCCCGCCGTCAGCCGTCCCGCCATCGCTTCTCGGCCGGCGAAGAACAGCAGCAGCGCCAGGCCGATGGCGCCCATCAGCTGCACCATTGCCGAGGACACGCTGCGCGTGGCTTCGACCTTCATCGCCAGCTTCAAGTTGGCGTTGGCCAGGCTTTCATAGCGTGCAAGCTCGCTGCCCTGGGCGCCGTAGACCTTCACTTCCTGCTGGTTGGACAGCGTCTGGTCGGCGGCCTGCATCATCTCGGCGCCGCTTTCCTGGATGCGATGGCTGATGCGGCGGTAGCGCTTGGCCACCTTGTCCATGATCCACGCCAGCGGCGGCGCCATGATCAGGATCGCCAGCGTGACCTGCCAGCTGGTCCAGAACATCACCACCAGCGCGGCGATGATCTGCAGCACCTGCTGCAGCATCACCTTCATCGCATCGACGGCGGCCTGCGCCATCTGGTCGGCATCGGAGCCCAGCCGCACCAGCATCGCCGGCACCGGCTCGGTGTCGAAGCGCAGTCCCGGCAGCCGCAGGTACTTGCCCAGCACGTTGACCCGGACGTCGCGGGCGATGCTGCGCGCCGCCTTGCCCATGCCCATGTCGGTGACGTAGCCGGCAATGCCGCGGATCACGAACAGCCCGACGATCGCCAGCGGCAGCAGCAGGCTCTTGGACTTGTCGCGATCGATGAAGGTCTCGTTGACCACCGGCTCCATCAGCTTGCTGAAGGCGCCGCCTGCCGCCGCTTCGATCAGCATGCCCAGGGCGGCCAGCACCAGCAGTCCACGGTAGGGTCGCGCGAAACCCATCAGCCGCTTGTAGACCTGCCACGGCGATTCCATTCCGCTCACTTCTGCGCCTCCGGCGCGGTGGCGATGTTGATCTTGCGGAAGCCCAGCTGGCCCAGCGCATCCAGCGCGGTCACTACCGCCTGATGCGGCGTGCGGGCATCGGCGCGCAGCAGCACCGGCCGGCTGCGGTCGCTGCCGGCGACCTGCTGCAGGGTCTGCTTCAGGGCGTCGATGTCCGGGCGCAGCACTTCCTGTTCGTCGACGAAGTAACGCCCGTCGGCGTTGACCAGCACGCTGAGCGCCTTGACCTGCGCGGCGACCGGTTCGCCGGTCGCGCTGGGCAGCTGCAGCTGCAGCATCGAGCGGGTGTCGAAGGTGGTGGTGATGACGAAGAAGATGATCAGCACCAGGATCACGTCGATCAACGGCACCAGGTTGATCTCGGGTTCTTCCTGGGAACGGTCGTCGCGGATGCGCATGCGCCGGCCTCAGGCGCTGGTCGGCGCCGCGACCGGCGCGACCGTACCGGCGGGGCGTGCGGCAGGACGCGGATGGCGGGCTTCCAGCGCGTCGACCAGCGCCGTGGCTTCCTTCTCCATCTCCATCACGTAGCCGGTGACCCGGCCGCGGAAATAGCGGTGGAACAGCAGCGCCGGGATCGCCACGATCATGCCGGCCGCCGCGCACACCAGCGCCTTGCCGATGCCGCCCGCCAGCGCATTGACGTCGCCGAGGCCGCTGTCCTGGATGCCGAGGAACATCTGGATCATGCCGACCACGGTGCCCAGCAGGCCCAGCAGCGGACCGGCCGAGGCGATGCTGCCCAGCGCATTGAGGAACTTCTCCATGCGGTGCACCACGTGGCGCCCGGTGTCCTCGATGCGCTCGCGGATCTGGTCGCGCGGCTTGTTGCGCACGTCCAGCGCCGCCGCCAGCACTTCGCCCAGGGGCGAGTTGCGGCGCAGGGATTCGATGTGGGCCGGCTCCAGTTGGCCGCGGCCGGCCCAGGCGCGGACTTCCTCGCCCAGTCCGGGCGGCAGGATCTCCTTGCGCCGCAACGACCAGAACCGTTCCACCACGATGGCCAGGGCCAGCACGCCGAGCAGCAGCAGCGGGATCATCGGCCAACCGCCGGCCTTCACCAGTTCCAGCACGTTCAGTCCTCCGGCGCATCGGGCCGTTCGTCTTCCAGCCGATAGGATAGCCCACCGGCCCGCTGGCGCCGCACGGCGTCCCACCAGTGCGCCCGGTCGTGACGCCGCTCACGCACCTGCAGGCCCTCGGCGCCCAGCCACACGCGCAGCGCGCCGCCGGACTGGGTGTCCAGGACCTCGGCACCCTGCCTGCGCCAGCGCGCCACCACCTCGGCGCGCGGATGGCCGAAGCGGTTGCCGGCGCCGCTGGCGTTCAGCACCAGCCGCGGCGAGGTCGCCGCCACGAACGCAGGATCGGAAGACCCGGCACTGCCGTGGTGCGGCAGCACGACCACATCGGCCCGCAGGGCGGCCGCATCGCGATGGACCAGCCCGCGCTCGACGATGGCGCCGATGTCCCCCGGCAACAGCAGGCCACCGTGGACGGTCTCCACCTTCAACACGCAACTGGCCTCGTTGCCCAGGTAGGGGAAGTACAGGCCGGGATGCAGGAAACGGAAGCGAACGTCGTCCCATGTCCAGGTGGCGCCGGTGATGCAGGCCGCGTGCGCGTCCACCGGACTGCCGGGCGGCGCCAGTACGGTGCGCACCGGCAGGCCGTCGCGCACCGCCTCGACGCCGCCGGCGTGGTCGTTGTCGCCATGGCTGACCACCAGCGCGTCGAGGCGGGGCACGCCGAGTGCGCGCAGCGCCGGCACCACGGCACGCTCGCCGGCATCGAAGCCCTCCTCCACCGCCGGTCCTGCATCGAACAGCAGCGCATGGTTCGCCGTGCGCACCAGCGCGGACAGCCCCTGCCCCACGTCGATCACCACCAGTTCCACTTCGCCGGCGCGGGGTCGTTCGCGGTCGGGCCACAGCAGCGGCAGCCAGAGCAGCAAGGCCAGCGACTTGCCGGGCACGCCGCGCGGCAGCAGCAGCCAGAAGCCACCCGCCAGCGCCAGCCACAATGCCCACGCCGGGCTCTCCGGCAGCCACCACAGCGCGTACGGGTGCGCCGCGACGCGCTCGAACAGCTGCCAGCTCGGTGCGAAGCAGGCCGCCGCCGCCCGCCACGCCCATGCCCCGGCGCCGACATGGAGCGCTTCCAGCCCGGTACCCAGCAACGACAGCGGCACGATCACCAGGCTCCACCACGGGATCGCGAGCAGGTTCGCCACCGGACCGGCCAGCGAGGCCTGCCCGAACAGCACCGCGGTGAAAGGCAGCAACCCGACGGTGGCGACGGCCTGCGCCGGCAGGAACGCCTTCGCCCAATGCAGCGAAGCCGGCAGGCACCACGCCAGCCAGGCCACGCCGCCAAAGCTCAGCCAGAAGCCGGCGGCCAGCAGCGACAGCGGATCGAACACCAGCACGGCCAGCACCGCCAGCGCCAACGTATCCACGACCCGGACATGGCGTCGCGACAGGCGCGCCACCACCACCACCGCGATCATCAGCACGGTGCGCACGGTCGGCAGCGCGAATCCCGCCACCGCCGCATACGCCACCGCGCCTAGCAAGGCCGCCGCGCCCGCCGCCTGCGGACGCGGCACGCGGCGGGCGAGCGCCGGGAACAGCCACCAGAGTGCGGCGGCCACCAGCGCGCACGCGCCGGCCACCATGCCGACGTGGAACCCGGAAATCGCGATCAGATGCGTCAGCCCCGTTGCGCGCAGCACCTGCCAGTCCGCGTCGTCGAGACCGCGCGTGTCGCCCAGCGCCAACGCCTGCACGAAGCGTGCATGACGATCCGGCACCTCCTGCGCGATCCGCGCCGCCATGCGACTGCGCCACGCATCCACGCCCTGCCCCGCCGACAGCCGGCTCGCACGCGTCGCGTCGCGCACATAGCCGGTGGCACTGATCCGCTGCGCCGCCGCGTAGCGTTCGCTCGGCACGCCACCGGGATTGGCCAGGCCACGCGGCGCCCGCACGCGGATCTGGAACTGCCGGCGTTCGCCCGCGCCCACCTGCACGCGCGGCCCGGGCTCGGTGGCGCCGAAATCGTCGTACCACGCCAGCCGCAGCAAGCGTCCCCGCAAGGGCGCCGGCTGTTCCGCCGCATCATCGACACGGAACAGGAACCGCGTCCGCCGCGCCTGCGGCTCCGGCAAGCCCACCACCTGCCCGCTGACCACGACCTCGCGCCCTTCCCACGGCACCGGCAACTGCGCGCCCATGCTCCAGCTGGCATGCAGTCCTGCCCATGCCGCCCCCGCGAGCAACGCCCCCATCCAGCGCCAGCGGGACGAGACCCACCACCCCGCCATCCCGGCCGTCAGCAGCAGCCACAGCACGATCGCTGCCGGCAACGCCGGTTGCCACAGCATGGCGACCATGCCGAACAGCAGGGCCGCCACGCACGCCAGCCCCAATGGCGCCAGCACGTTCTGCTGCACCGGGTCCACGTCAGCGATCCAGCGGACTGAGCACGGCGCCCGCGCCGCGGTTCAGGACGTGCGTATAGATCTGCGTGGTGGCGACATCCTTGTGCCCCAGCAGTTCCTGCACGGTACGGATGTCGTAGCCACTCTCGATCAGATGGGTGGCGAACGAATGGCGCAGCGTATGCGCGGTCACCGGCTTGACGATGCCCGCCTCGCCCTGGGCGCGCTTCAGCGCCCGCGACAGCATCGCTTCGTCCAGGTGATGACGCCGCCATCGTCCGTCGCGTGGGTCCAGGCTGATGTTGCGCGCGGGAAACACGTACTGCCATCCCAGCTCGCGCGCCGCTGAGGGATATTTGCGCGACAGCGCATGCGGCAGCCACACCTCGCCGGCGCCGCGCGCCAGATCCTGGCGGTGCAGTACATGCACGCGCTCCACTTCCGCCTGCAGTGCCGGCACCAGCGATGCAGGCAACACCGTCCGCCTATCCTTGCCGCCCTTGCCTTCGCGCACCGTGATCTCGTTGCGGCCGAAGTCCACGTCCTTCACCCGCAGGCGCACGCCTTCCATCAAGCGCATGCCGGTGCCGTAGAGCAGCCGCGCCAGCAACGCCATGCGGCCGTCCATGTGGGCCAGCAGGGTGCGCACTTCGGTTTGCGACAGCACGGTCGGCACGCGCAGTGGCCGCTTGGCACGCACCACGTCATCCATCCACGCCAGCTTCAGGCCCAGCACTTCGCGATAGAGGAACAGCAGCGCCGACAACGCCTGGTTCTGCGTACTGGCCGCAACCTTGCCTTCCACCGCCAGCCCGGTCAGGAACGCCTCGACCTGCGCAGCACCCAACTCACGCGGATGACGTTTCCCGTTGACCAGGATGAACCGGCGAATCCACCCCAGATACGCCCGCTCGGTCCGCAAGCTGTAGCGACCGACCCGCAACTTGCGAACCACGGCCTCCAGCAAGCTTCCTTCCTCTACCCCCGCATCCCCACCCGATACCGCCCCGCCCTCCGGCTGATAATCCATGGCCACCGCGTTCCATGCGAATAATGCCGACAACCTCGCATGAGGGATGAGCGCGAGCCATCAGGCAAGGCATTGTTCTCACATAAGAAAATCCCGATTGACGCATCCCGGGCAAGCCTGAATACTTCGCGTTATGCGTGGGTAGATGTTGGTGTTGTCGGCTTCGGTGATTCGGCGATTTCCGCTGTGTCGTTGTCTTAGACGTTGATCGGACGCTGACGCAACCTGACAGAGGACAGCTCCCCGCTTCGCTTCACTCGGCTTCGGACGCATGACGTACTCGCCGCTCGGCATAGGGATGGCTTCATGACTTTCGGATTTGCGGCGCTGTCGGCTTCGGTCTTTGCTGGCCTCGACCTGTTCCGAGCGTGCGGACTGTTCGTCCGTGCCCGCGGTCTAAGGGTTACGTTGCGGGTCGCTGGCTTCGGGTTTACCTTGGCGCGCACAACAAGTCATTCAAACCGAACCCGCTTCGCGCGTCGACTTAATTCTGGCGTTAGAGCCCACAGGGGAAATCATGGCAGTTGACCTTAAAAGCATGCACTTCGGGGCGCCCGCTGCGGAGCGCGACATCAATGTCGGTCTTGTCGAGTACTTCTTCGAGTCTGAGGCCTTTAAAAGAATTGCAGATCGGAAGAGAACGATTCTTCTCGGAAATCGCGGAACGGGGAAAAGCGCGATTTTCAAAATACTGGGTGAGAGAGCCCGCGCAAGCGGTGAAATCGTACTGGAGCTAAATCCAGAAACATATTCCTACGAAATGCTTTCCTCAGTTTTGAAAGCTGAGAATGAAGGCGCCTGGGCAAAACACGGCGCCTTCTCGTCCTCTTGGAAATACTTGATTCTCGTTAAAGCGATGCAAGCGCTTTCGAAAAACGGAAAAAAGATCAAAACCGGGCCTTCCGCAAAGATATATGAATATCTCCGGGACAAGCACGCCGACTCTCAAGATAACCCTATTTCAGTCTTGATTTCCTACCTCAAGAGAATTGAGGGACTAAAAGTAGGCACCTACGAGGCAAGTGTAAAGACCAAGCAACTAGCAAGTCTGTACCAACTTCAGGAGTTGGAGCCAATTTACGATTCGCTACGCGAACTACTCAAGTCGCAGAAGATCATCATCATCATCGATGAGCTAGACAAGGGCTGGGATAATTCAGAAGATGCTCGCTCATTCGTTTCTGGTCTTTTTCAAGCGTCGATCTGGCTGAATGAACAGTTCCCAGGCTTGACCACGTATATCTCGCTCCGCCAGGAGTTATACGACAGCATTCCATCGCTGTACGACGACACTCAAAAGTACCGAGACCTCATTGAAACGATTCGCTGGAACGAGGAATCCTTATTGACAGTCGCAGCGAATAGAATCAGGCATTCCTTTCCATACCTGAAGCACAAAACAGACCAGGAGGCATGGAATGAGGTCTTTGCTGAAACGCTTGCTTACCGCAAAGCAAAGTCTTTCAACTACTTGGTAGACAGGACGCTCTACCGTCCTCGCGAGCTAATTCAATTCTGTTCTGATGCGGTCGACGACGCTCAAAGTGGCGGCGCCGCTCCGATCGATTACAACACCATCTCAAGAGTGGAGCTTGACTACTCTGCCGCGCGAAATAAAGACATCGCCTCAGAGTACAGATTTCAGACGCCCGGACTGGAAAGCATCTTTGAGGTGTTCCGCGGAAAGGTCTATCTTTTTGATCGAACTGATCTCGAGTATCTCTGCCTGCAAATCTGCGAGGGTGACATTAAGACATCTTCTGGCGCCTCTTGGGTTCGAGAGCAGAGTTACGACTATTTGATTGACCTCCTATGGAGTATCGGTTTTTTGCGGGCAAAAGCAGTTGGCGGCCTCAAAGCGCAAAGGCGAAGCGGAAGCTCCTACGTGGGCCCACATCAAGTTTCCACGTTGAACTTAAATTCGATTGGAAGCTTTCAAGTACACCCCATGTTCCGCGCCGCCCTGGGAATGAAAGAACCCAAGAATGATCCCGCAGGTGAAGTCTAACAATTCGGCCAAGTCGTGGCCGCAAAGCGGTCCGGCTTAACTCAGGCATTAGGTCTCATAAGGACATTGGCCATGAACTCGACAGACAGCCAAGACGATTCGCCGCTTGATGCCGAGGGCTTGCAGGCTGCGAATCGCCCCGCGCTCAGTAGAGACCTCCAAGCCGTACGTTACGGCAATCACGGAGATGTGTATGAGCGGCAAGCGGTATTCAGATGATTTCATAGTCAAGAGCACCGAGTAAATGCTCGATCATGTTGGCCACCGCGTCGGCCATCGGATTTGAGCATTTTCGAGCGTCCTCTTCTTTCAAGTCATCATCGCTCACCATCAAGGACGGCATGGTTCCATGAAACCCACCAACGCATATCGAATCTGCTCCCTAGCGGCGTGCCTGTTGTCCCTCCCGCTGGCAACGCAGGCTTACACACCGGTCTCGACAACGCTTCCCGCCGTTCATGACGACCCGTCACTGGTTGGCAGGACTGTCAGGGTCGACGCCTGCATGGCCCTCCCGTTGAGCGCGAACCCGCACCGCGAGGATGACCTGGTGGTTCTCTACCCGTGTGGACAGACTGTGACGGATGGGGTGCCCGAACATGCCATCGTGGGACGTATCACCTCGGATCGCGTCGTCAAACCCTTCAAGGATGCAGGGATCGAATTCACCGGCGAGGTCAGCGCCACGTTCACCGGCCCCCTGACGAAAGTGGATGCAGGTGACGGCGAATCGGACGCGTATTTCGTACTGGCGATAGAGAGCGTGTCCGGTCCCTCCGAACGACACCGTTGACACGCATATCGGATCGCCTGAAGACCTGGCAACCCATCACCCGGAGGCCACCATGCCGATCATCCTGCGCAACATCGCGGCCGTCGTTGTCGGCTTGGTCCTGGGCAGCGTGGTGAACATGGCGATCGTCATGCTGGGGCCCGCGCTGGTTCCGCCGCCGCCCGGCGTCGACATGACCACCGCCGAAGGCCTGCAACAGGCCATGCACCTTCTTGAGCCAAAGCACTTCGTCGCGCCCTTCCTTGCCCACGCATTGGGCACGCTGGTCGGTGCACTGCTGGCCTACGGAATTGCCGGCAGCTGCAAAGCGCTGTTCGCCTGGGTGATCGGCGTGCTGTTCCTGTTCGGCGGGATTGCCGCGAGCTTGATGATCCCGGCGCCCACCTGGTTCAAGGCCGTCGACCTGCTGTTCGCCTACCTGCCGATGGCGTGGCTGGCCACTCTCATCGGCGCACGCATGCGCCGTTCCCGCACCGGTTGATGCCCGAGGCGGGCTGCCCGACGATGCTCAGACGGCGTCGTGGGCCAGTTCGCGCAGCTTGCCTTCGTGCAGCTCCAGCACGCGGTCCAGCCGGCGCGCCAGGCGACGGTCGTGGGTCACCAGCACCAGGCTGGTCTTGTGCGCCCGATTGAGGTCGAGCATCAGCTCGAACACCGTCGCCGCCGTCTTTTCATCCAGGTTGCCGGTCGGCTCGTCGCCCAGCACGCAGGCCGGCTGGTTGACCAGCGCGCGCGCCACCGCGGCGCGCTGACGCTCGCCACCGGACAGCTCGCCCGGCTTGTGCGCCAGACGGTGGCCGAGGCCGACCGATTCCAGCAACAGCCTCGCCTTGCCCGACGCGGCTTCGACCCCGGCGCCACCCAGCATCACCGGCATCATGACGTTCTCCAGCGCGGTGAACTCCGGCAGCAGGTGGTGGAACTGGTAGACGAAGCCGAGCGCCTGGTTGCGCAACTGGCCGCGCGCGGCATCGGAGAGCGACGACATCTTCTTGCCGGCGACATACACCTCGCCTGCCGTCGGCGTGTCCAGACCACCGAGCAGGTGCAGCAGCGTGCTCTTGCCCGCGCCGGAGGCGCCGACGATGGCGACGGTCTCGCCGGGCTGCACGTTGAGCTCCAGCCCATCGAACACCGGCGTGCGCAGCGAGCCTTCGGCGTAGGTCTTGCCCAGCGCTTCGGCATGGACCACGGCGGAACGGATGACCTCATTCATAGCGCAGCGCCTCCGCGGGCTGGGTGCGGGCGGCGCGCCACGCCGGATACAGCGTGGCCAGGAAACTCATCGTCAGTGCCACGGCCGCAATCGTCACGACCTCACTGCCGCTCAGTTCGTACGGCAGACCGGTGATGTAGTAGACGTCGGGCGGGAGCAGCGTCACTTTGAACACCGCCTCGATGGCGGCCAGGATGTATTCCAGGTTGATGGTCAGCAGGATGCCGCCGACCACGCCAAGCACCGTGCCCATCACGCCGATCAGCACGCCCTGCACCATGAACACCTGCATCACCCCGCGCGGCGTCAGCCCCAGCGTGCGCAGGATGGCGATGTCGGCCTGCTTGTCGGTCACCAGCATCACCTGCGAGTTCACCAGCGAGAACGCGCCCATCAGGATGATGAAGGACAGCAGGATGCCCATCACCGTCTTCTCCATCTTCAGCGAGTGGTAGAGGTTGGCGTTCTCGCTGGTCCAGTCGCTGATGCGGTACGGACCCTGCAGCCGCAGCGCCAGGTCGCGCGCGACGTCCCAGGACTGGTACATGTCGTGCAGTTTCAGGCGCACGCCGGTAACGCCGTCGCCCATCCGCAGCACGCGCTGCAGGTCGCCCATGTGGACCAGGGCGAGGTTCCGGTCGACGTCGTTGTGGCCGACCGAGAAAATGCCGCTGACGGTGAAGCGCTTGATCTTGGGCATCGCACCCATCGGCGTGCCCTGAAAGTCGCCGGCGGTCACCACGACGCTGTCGCCGACGCCGACGCGCAACCAGGCCGCCAGTTCCTGCCCGAGCAGGATGTGGAACCCACCCGGCTGCAGCGAATCCAGCGTGCCGGACTTCATCTTGTCGCCGATCACCGAGACCTTGGGCTCCTCGCCCGGCAGGATGCCGGTGACCAGCGCGCCCTGCGGATCGGCGTTGCCGGTCAGCATGGCCTGCACGTGGATGAAGGGCGCGGCACCCGAGACACGGGGGTCGGCCATGGCGATTTTGGTGGCCTGCGGCCAGTCCTGCATCGCCTCGCCCGCGCCCATGACGGTGGCATGCGCGGTGGCCTGCAGCAGGCGGTCACGGATCTCGCGCTGGAAACCGCTCATCACCGACAGGGTGGTGATCAGGATCATCACGCCCAGCGCGATGCCGAGCACGGAGGCGAGCGAGATGAAGGAAATGAAACCGTTGCGGCGCTTGGCGCGGAGATAGCGCAGGCCGATGGCGACTGGGATGGGTTTGAACATGTGCCTATGGTGCCCGATCCCTCCGATGCCGCCCAGCATCCCCCTCGCCCGCAGCAAGCCGGAGTTCACGCCGCTGGGTGGCCGGCAGCGTGTCCGGCCACCACGCCGCGTGCTGCCAGCGACCGCCGGCGCTTGCACGCCAGCGCAGGAACGCCAGCGGACCCCGCCAGTGCAGGCGCGCGTCGAACATCGGCAGGCCGTCGACCGTCGGCGGGCGGTCGTTGCCGGGGAACCAGAATGAGAGACGCGCCCTGCGCCCTTCCCTGCACGCCAGCCACGCACCCTGCGCCAGGGCGAGCGCCGCCAGCGGCCAGGCGAACAGGCGCGGCATCTCACAGGCCAGCACCGCCACGGCAGCCAGTACGCCCAGCAGGATCAACAGCGCCTGCAGCAGGCGCGAGGGCCGCCACTCAAGCCGGCAGTTGACGGATCCGTTCCACCAGCGCGGCGAGTTCCGCATCGGGACAGTGCTCGTAGCCCATGAACCAGCGCCAGAGCTTATCGTCCTCGCAATCGAGCAGGCGTAGGAAAACCGCCCGCTGCGGCTCGGATTCGGTCGCCCAGCAGCGGTCCAGATAGCGGCCGAACAACTGGTCCAGTTCGCGCATGCCGCGACGGCAGCGCCAGCGGATGCGCTTCAGTTCGGGATCGTCGCTCATGCCGCCACCATGGCCAGCGCCAGCCGCACCCAGAAGGCGATCAGGACCAGTGTGGCCAGCGCATAGGCCACGAAGCGGGTCATGACATGGTTGAACGTGCAGTGGACCAGGCTGTGCACGGCGCGCAAGGCGATGAAAGCCCAGGCCAGGGCAAGCGATACGCCGTCGGAGACGCCGAGCTGTGCCGCCAGCAACACGCCGGCGTAGAACAGCACCGGCAGCTCGAACAGGTTGCGGAAGTTGTCCGACGCGCGCGTATCGACCAGCAGGCGCACCGAGTCCGCCGCGTTGGCGAGCGACTGCGCATCGATGCGCTTGCGTGCCATCTCACCCAGTCGCAGTTGGTACAGCCGGACCCACACCAGGAAGGTCAGGCCGACCATCGCCACCGCGGGCCAGAGGATCGCCGTGGCCGGTGCGTCGCTCATGGGATCAGGCGCGACGCGCCATCATCAGCTTCTTGATCTCGGCGATCGCCAGCGCCGGATTCAGGCCCTTCGGACAGGTCCGCGCGCAGTTCATGATGGTGTGGCAGCGGTACAGCTTGAACGGATCTTCCAGATCATCCAAGCGCGCACCGGTGTCCTCGTCGCGCGAGTCGATGATCCAGCGGTAGGCCTGCAGCAGGATCGCCGGGCCCAGGTAACGCTCGCCGTTCCACCAGTAGCTCGGGCAGCTGGTCGAACAGCAGGCGCACAGGATGCACTCGTACAGGCCGTCCAGCTTCTTGCGGTCTTCCGGCGATTGCAGGCGCTCGCGGTCCGGCGGTGCCGGGGTCTGCGTGCGGATCCAGGGCTTGATCGAGGCGTACTGCGCGTAGAAATGGGTCAGGTCTGGCACCAGGTCCTTCACCACGTCCATGTGCGGCAGCGGATAGATCGGCACTTCGGCCTTGCCGCAATCGCCGATGGCCTTGGTGCAGGCAAGCGTGTTGGTGCCGTCGATGTTCATCGCGCACGAACCGCAGATGCCTTCGCGGCAGGAGCGGCGGAACGTCAGCGTGGGATCGATCTCGTTCTTGATCTTGATCAGCGCGTCCAGGACCATCGGGCCGCACTTGTCGAGATCGATCTCGTAGGTATCCGTGCGCGGGTTGGCGCCGTCGTCCGGGTTCCAGCGATACACCTTGAAGGTACGCACGTTCTTGGCGCCCTTCGCGGGGAAGTGCTTGCCCTTGGTGACGCGCGAGTTCTTCGGGAGGGAAAATTCGGCCATGGCTCAGATCCGGGAATGGGGAATAGAGAAAAGGGAATGGATGGGAGCGGGCTGAGGACCGCGGCAGATACCGCCGCCTTGCCCATTCCCTGTTCCCGATTCCCTATTCACGGCTTTCAGTAAACGCGCGGCTTGGGCGGCACCACGTCCACGTCATTACTGAGCGTGTACATGTGCACGGGGCGGAAGTCGAAGCTGCACGTGCCGTCGTCGGCGACGTTGACCAGCGTGTGCTTCTGCCAGTTGACGTCGTCGCGCTCGGGGAAATCCTCGTGCGCGTGCGCACCGCGGCTCTCGTGGCGCTGTTCGGCCGAATTGATCGTGGCGACGGCGCTGAGCAGCAGGTTGTGCAGCTCGTAGGTCTCGATCAGGTCCGAGTTCCAGATCAGCGAGCGGTCGCTGACCTTGACGTCCTGGAAACTGGAGAAGATGTCGGCCATCTTGTCGCAGCCTTCCTTCAGCGTCTTGCTGGTGCGGAACACGGCGGCATCGGACTGCATGGTGCGCTGCATGTTGTCGCGGATCACCGAGGTCGGCGTGTCGCCGTTGGCATTGCGCAGCTTGTCCAGGTGCGACAGCGCCTTGTCGCAGGCGTCGCCGGCGAGCGGCTTGTGCGACGAGCCGCTCTTGATGGTTTCGGCGCAGCGGTTGGCCACCGCGCGGCCGAACACCACCAGGTCGAGCAGCGAGTTCGAGCCCAAGCGGTTGGCGCCGTGCACCGATACGCAGGCCGCTTCGCCGATGGCGTAGAGGCCGGGCACTACCGCATCGGGATTGTCGCCGACCTTGCGCACCACTTCGCCATGGTAGTTGGTCGGGATGCCGCCCATGTTGTAGTGCACGGTCGGGATGACCGGGATCGGCTGCTTGGTGACGTCCACGCCGGCGAAGATGTGGGCGCTCTCGGCGATGCCGGGCAGCTTCTCGTTGATGACTTCCGGACCCAGGTGGGTCAGGTCGAGCAGGATGTGGTCCTTGTGCTCGCCCACGCCGCGGCCTTCGCGGATCTCGATGGTCATCGAACGGCTGACCACGTCGCGCGAGGCCAGGTCCTTGTAGTGCGGGGCGTAGCGCTCCATGAAGCGCTCGCCGTTGCTGTTGCGCAGGATGCCGCCTTCGCCGCGCACGCCCTCGGTGATCAGGCAGCCGGCGCCGTAGATGCCGGTGGGATGGAACTGCACGAACTCCATGTCCTGCATCGGCAGGCCGGCGCGCATCACCATGCCGCCACCGTCGCCGGTGCAGGTATGGGCCGAGGTCGCCGAGAAGTACGCGCGGCCGTAGCCGCCGGTGGCCAGCACCACGCCATGGGCGCGGAACAGGTGCAGCGTGCCGGTGGCCATGTCCAGCGCCAGCACGCCGCGGCAGGCGCCTTCCTCGTCGAAGATCAGGTCCAGCGCGAAGTACTCGACCATGAAGCGCGCGTCGTGCGCCAGCGACTGCTGGTACAGCGTGTGCAGCATGGCGTGGCCGGTGCGGTCGGCGGCGGCGCAGGTGCGCTGCGCCGGCGGGCCTTCGCCGTACTTGGTGGTCATGCCACCGAACGGGCGCTGGTAGATCTTGCCCTCCTCGGTGCGCGAGAACGGCACGCCGTAGTGCTCCAGCTCGATGATCGCGGGAATGGCCTCGCGGCACATGTACTCGATCGCGTCCTGGTCGCCCAGCCAGTCCGAGCCCTTGATGGTGTCGTAGAAGTGGTAGCGCCAGTCGTCCTCGCCCATGTTGCCCAGCGCGGCGGAAATGCCGCCCTGCGCCGCCACGGTGTGCGAGCGGGTCGGGAAGACCTTGGTCAGGCAGACGGTCTGCAGGCCCTTGGCGGCCAGACCGAAGGTCGCGCGCAGGCCGGCGCCGCCGGCGCCCACCACGACCATGTCGTACTTGTGTTCGGTGATCTTGTAAGCGGACATGTGGCTCAATTCCCCAGCGCGATGCGGGCCACGGCGAAGACGCTCACGATGGCGCCCAGCACGGCGATGAACTTGACGGTGGTCTGCACCGCGAGGGCGAGCAGCGAGTTGTGTACGTAGTCTTCCAGCACGACCTGCAGGCCGAGCTGGGCGTGCCAGAACATGGCCACCAGGAAGCCGACCAGCAGCATCGCATTCCACGGCCTGGCGATGGCGGCGGTGGCGGTGACGTAATCGGCGCCGAGCAGGCTCAGCACGAACACCAGGAACCAGACGGTCAGTGCGACCAGCGCGGTCGCGGTCAGGCGCTGATGGACGAAGTGTTCGGTACCGGTCTTCGCCGAGCCGAGGCCGCGCGCGTTCTTGATCGGGGTACGGAAATCGCTCATGCGCCACCTCCCAGCAGCACGTAGCCCCAGACCAGGGCGGTGATGACCAGGCTGGCGATCACCGACAGCCAGCTGCTGCGCACGAACGTGGCGATGCGGTAGCCGATGGCAAAGTCCTGCACGATGTGGCGGATGCCGTTGCACAGGTGGTAGGCGAAAGCCCAGGCCCAGCCGAACAGGAAGACTTGGCCGTACCAGGCGCCGGCCTGCGCGGTGACGCAGTTCCAGGCGTCCGGGCCGATCATCAGCGCGACCAGGCCCGCCGTGATCAGCAGGGCGCCCGCGGCGAGGACGATGCCGGTGGCGCGGTGCAGGATGGAGGTCACCATCTGGATCTGCCAACGGTAGACCTGCAGATGGGGGGAAAGCGGACGTTGTGGAGTCGCCATTCGTTGCGCTCGTTGTCTCGGCTGGGCGGTTGGACCGCGTTGGCTTTACGTACGTTGCTCAGAAATCGATGCAGCGCCCGTTCTTTTCCCAATCCCCGTAACGCGTGGGCTCGGGCCCGTCGCGGCCACCGATCTCCTTCTGCACGGCCGTATCTGCTGCCCCTTCGCCGGATGTCGGCGGTGGGGTATCGGACGGCTGTGTTCTGGGATCGGGGTCGGGAACCGGGGGAGTTTGACCTATCATGGCGGTCTCGCAACGCACAAAATTTTAATCCTCGCCCCCGTGGCTTACAACCTTTCTCCTACCACTGCACCGTTTTTCAGCCTGCCCGACCATACGCTGGTAACGCTGGAAGGCCCGGATGCCGTGGCTTTCGCCCACGCGCAGTTCGCCAACGATGTGGTCGCGCTGGCCCCGGGACAATGGCAATGGAATGCATGGCTGACGCCCAAGGGGCGCGTGATTGCGGTGTTCGCGTTGGCAAGGCTGTCCGCCGATCGCCTGTGGCTGGTGTTGCCCGATCATCCCGCCGCGGCGCTCGCCGAAGCGCTGCGCCGGTTCGTCTTTAGACGAAAGTTGAAGATCGACGTGCCGGGCGACCTCGCGGTCAGCGGCACGTTCGCCGCACCGGCCCGTGCGCAGGGCGCCACGCTGGACGACGCCGACGGCGTGCTCGAACTGGATGTGGGAGGCGACGGTGGACCGCGCACGTGGCACATCGGTCCTCCCGCCAATGAGGATCCGGCATCGCAAGCCGCCTGGCAGGTCGCCGACCTGCGCCATGGCCTGCCCCGCCTGTCGTCCGCACAGCGCGAGCAGTGGACCCCGCAGCAACTGGCGCTGGATCGCCTGTCCGCCTACAGCGTCAAGAAGGGTTGCTACCCGGGTCAGGAAATCGTCGCGCGCACGCATTTCCTCGGCAAGGCCAAGCGCTCGCTTCAATGCTTCACCGTCGACGGCACGGTCGCCGACGGCACGCCGGTGCGCGATGACGAGCGCGATGTCGGCGAAGTGGCCTGTGTGGCACAGGAAAACGGCGGCAGCGTTTTGCTGGCCGTGATGCCGCTGGAACATGCCGGCAGTGGCCTGGTCGCCGATGGCCACCGGCTCGTCCGGCAACCGCTGCAGGAAGGCCTGCGCCGCTGAGGTCGTTCCGCGCGTCGATTGATCCACGTCAATGACGTGCCGGCGGCGCAACCCGAGACTGCTGTCCGATCCGGACAGGAGCCTGCGCATGCAGCATGACGTCATCATCATCGGCGCCGGCCCGGCCGGACTGTGCCTGGCGAAGGCGCTCTGCGACCTCGACCTGAAGGTGGCGCTGGTGGAGCGCCACCCACGCGCCGCCATTGCCGAGCCCGCCTTCGATGGACGCGAGATCGCGTTGACGCACGCATCGATGCGCCTGCTGCGCGACCTCGGCATCTGGCGACACCTGCCGGAGGACGCGTGCTCGCCGCTGCGCGCGGCCAGGGTGATGGACGGCGACAGCCTGCTCGACATGCGCATCGAGGCCGGTCTGGCCGGCAAGCCGGCACTCGGCATGCTGGTGCCGAACCACCGCATCCGCGAAGCCGCCTGGAAGGCGGTCTGCGACCTGCCACGGCTGGACCTGTTCGACAGCGCGCGCGTCCACACGATCCACACCACCGCCGACCACGCCTGCGTGACGCTGGACGACAGCCCGCGACTGACAGCGCAGTTGCTGGTGGCCGCCGACAGCCGCTTCTCCGAAACACGCCGCGCGATGGGCATCGGCGCCGACCAGCACGACTTCGGCAAGAGCATGCTGGTCTGCCGCATGCGTCATGAGCAGCCGCACCATGGCGTGGCGTGGGAATGGTTCGGCCATGGCCAGACGCTCGCCCTGCTGCCGCTGCAGGAGCATCTGGCTTCCGTCGTCGTCACCCTCCCCGACAGCGCGGCGACGCGACTGGCGGGGCTGGAGGCGGACCGCTTCGCCCACGAGATCGAACAGCGCTACGGTCATCGTCTAGGCCACATGCGGCTGGAGAGCAGTCGCCATGTGTATCCGCTGGTCGGCATGTACGCGCGCCGCTTCGTCGGCCGCCGCTTCGCTCTCGTAGGCGATGCAGCCGTAGGCATGCATCCGGTGACGGCGCATGGTTTCAATCTGGGACTCGCCAGCGTGGAACGGCTGACCGTCGTGGCGCGCGAAGCATTGCAAGGCGACGGCGACCTGGGCGGCGCCGAGGGATTGGCCCGCTACGAGCGCCGCCACCGTCGCGGATCGCGTCCGCTTTACCTCGCCACCCGTGCCATCGTGGCGATGTACACCGACGACCGCGCGCCCATCCGCCTGCTGCGCGAAACCGTCCTGCGTGTCGGCCAGCGGGCCACCCCGTTCCGGCGCATGCTGGCACGCACCCTGGCAGACGAACGCCCGCCGAACCACCGACCGTAGCGTGCGCTACGCGCACGACTTCCGGAACGATTGATCTACCCCGCGTCGTGCGCATGGCGCACGCTACGAGGCGACACTGCGCGCGCTTGCACGACCGCGAGAACGATGCATGGACCGCTGGCCGTAGCGTGCGCTGCGCGCACGACCTCATGAACGATTGATCTATCCCGCGTCGTGCGCATGGCGCACGCTACGGAGACAGCCAGGCCTCGAACCGGTCGAGGAACAACTGCAGCCGCTTGCGCAGGCGTTCATCGGTGACGGTGCCCCCGGCGTCGATCTGGCCTTCGCGGTACTGGATGGCGATCTCGGGCTGCGGCAGCACGGCGACATCCACCGCTGCCAGCACGTTGCGTAGGTGCTGCTGGGCCGACACCGTGCCATGCGCGCCCGGCGACGTGCCGATCACCGCCGCACGCTTGCCCGCGAACGAATTGCTGCCGCCCGGGCGAGTACCGATGTCGATGGCATTCTTCAGCACGCCCGGGATGGAACGGTTGTACTCCGGCGTGACGAACAGCAGGGCATCGCAGACTTCCACCTGCTGCTTGAAGCGCAGGCCGGCCGCAGGAAAATCCGCGTCGTTGTCCTGGTTGTACAGCGGCAGGTCGCTGATGCCGATGTCCTCGAAGACGAAGCGGTCACCCGCCAGCACCTGCACGGCACCGGCGAGCTGGCGATTGAAGGAACCGGCGCGCAGGCTGCCGATGATGACGCCGATACGACGCGTGGACATGTCCGTTCCTCAGCGGGTGGGGACCGCCATCATGCCAGCCGGTCGGCCGCCGCAACGATGTCCTCGTCACCGGGCAGCACCAGGAACGCCGCACTCGCCAGCGGCGTGTACGTGTCCGCACCCACAACGCGCTGGAACGGCCGGGCCGCGTAGCCCGCTTCGGCGATGGCGGTGATGACGCCCTCGCCGACGCCGGCGGCATGGCGCCCTTCGTCGACCACCAGGATGCGCTTGGCCGTCTTCGCCTGCGCCGCGATGAAGGCGGCATTGAGCGGCACCAGCCAGCGCAGGTCCACCACGCGCACCTTCCAGCCATGCTTGTTCCCGATACTGCGCGCGGCACGCAGGCTCATCGGCACGCCGTTGCCGTAGGTGAAGACGACCAGGTCGTCCGCATCCTCGTTGTACACCCGGCCTTCGCCCAGCGGCATCGCCTCGTCCTGTGCGGGATACGGGAACAGCCACTGGCCGTCACCGGCCTCGTGCAGGTCCTTGGTCATGTACAGCGCGATCGGCTCCAGGAAGATCGACACGCGGCCATCCACCTTCGCCAGCGCGGCCAGGGTGCGCAGCATCATCGCCGCATCGTCGCCACGCGACGGACAACCGACGACCAGGCCCGGGATGTCGCGCAGCGCAGTGATCGAATTGTCGTTGTGGAAATGGCCACCGAAGCCGCGCTGGTAGCCCAGGCCGGCGATGCGCACCACCATCGGATTGCGGTACTGGTTGTTGCTGAAGAACTGCAGGCTGGCGGCCTCGCCGCGGATCTGGTCGCAGGCGTTGTGGAAGTAGGCCAGGTACTGGATCTCGGGGATCGGCAGCATGCCCAGGTTGGCGTAGCCCTGCGCCAGGCCAAGGATCATGGTCTCGTCGAGCAGCGTGTTGAACACACGCGTGCCCTTGAACGCCTTCTGCAGACCCTTGGTCACCGTGTACACGCCGCCCTTCTGCGCCACATCCTCGCCGAACAGCAGGGTCTCCGGGTATTTGCAGAACAGGTCGTGCAGCGCGTTGTTGATCTGGATGGCGAGGTGACGCGGCGGCAGCTTCTCCGGCAGCTTGTCCTCGCTGCCGAACGCGGCGACGCGCTTCTCGTGTGGTGCGCTGCGCACCGCTTCCTTCGCCACGGCATCCGGCGTGCAAGGCGCCAGGGGTTCCATCACGTGTTCCAGCGTGGTGATGCGCGGTCGGCGGTCGGCGTCCTCGGCGGCGGCGAAGCAACGCGTGCGGGTGGCTTCGTACAGGTCCAGCAACGCCTCCTTCGACAGCAGCCCGGACTCCAGCGCGATCGCCGCCGAACGCAACAGCGGATCGGTCGCCTCCACAGCGCACAGTTCCTCGAGCGGCCGCCATTCGATCTCGAAGTCGGTGCCGGCGTGGCCCATGATCCGGGTGGTGCGCAGGTGCAGGAAGGTCGGGCGACGCGTGCGTCGGCAGTGCTCGACGGCCGTCTGCACCTGGCCGTAGCCGGTCGCCAGGTCCAGGCCGTCGGCGTGGAAGTAGTCCAGGTCCTTGCGGTCGCGGAAGTTCCGTCCGATCCAGCCCTCCGGCGTCTTCACCGAAATGCCGATGCCGTTGTCCTCGCAGACGAACAGCACGGGCGCCGGCAGCTTCTGGTACGCGGTCCACGCCGCCGCATTGAACGCGGTCTGCGCGGTGGCGTGGTTGCTGGAGGCATCGCCGAACGAGCAGATGGCGATGCTGTCGTCCGGAATCGGCAGCGCGTGACCGATGCGGCGCGCCTGTTCGATCGCCACGGCGGTGCCCAGCGCCTTCGGCAAATGCGAGGCGATGGTCGAGGTCTGCGGCAACACCCACAAGGGCTTGCTGCCCCACACCTTGTGGCGGCCACCGGAGGCCGGATCGTCCGCGCTCGCGGCAAAGCTGAGCGCCGAATCCATCACCGGGTCCATCCCCGGCAGCTTGCGGAAGCGCTCGGCCATGAAGCCGCCGCTGCGGTAATGCAGGAAGGCGGGATCGGTATGCCGCGTCAGCCGCGCCACCATCGCATTGCCCTCGTGCCCCGAACTGCCGATGGTGTAGAAGACCTTGTTCTGCACGCGCAGCACGCGTGCCATCAGATCGAGATGCCGCGAGATCAGCTGGGATTCCAGCAGTTCGATGAAACCCTTCGCGTCCAGCCTGCTGCCCGGCAGTACCGCATCACCGGCCGCAGGCGTCGCGCCGACATGCCCGTTCCACGCCTTCACGAACTCGATGAAGTTCTGGTCGCAGATCTCGGCACGGTTGAGGCCCTTCATGCGGGCCGGAATCGGATGATGTGCAGTCATGTGCTCGCTCAGGATCGGGAAGCCGCCAGGCGCGCGGCGACGTCATCGCTCACGCCCGGCATGGGAACGAAACCCGGCGTGGCGCGCGCGCGCACCAGCCAGTCGGTGATGCGCGGACAGGCGGAAAGATCGAAGCCGCCGTCCTCCGCGCAGTGGGTGTAGGCGAACAGCGCGATGTCGGCCACGCCATAGGCGGGGCCGGTGAACCAGGCCGCATGTTCGAGATGCTTTTCCATGACGGCCAGCGCCTGCTCACCCCGCTCCTGCAGGCGCGGCAGCTCGGCGCGGCGCGGCGAATCCAGCGGCGTCCAGCCACGGATGAAGCGCGCCACGGCGATGTACGGCTCGTGGCTGTACTGCTCAAAGAACAGCCAGCTGAGCGCCTGCGCACGCTGCCAGGCATCGGCCGGCAGATACGGACTGCCTTCGGCCAGCCAGCAGAGTATGGCATTCGACTCGACGAGGATGGAGCCGTCGGCGCGTTCCAGCATCGGCACCTTGCCGTTCGGGTTCTTCGCCAGATATGCGGGTGTGCGGGTGCCGCCATGGGCGCTGTCGACTTCGACCCAGGTGTAGGGACGACCGAGCTGTTCCAGCAGCAGGCGGACCTTGTGGCAGTTGCCCGAGCTGGACATGCCGTGGACAGTGACGGGATCAGGCGACATGCGGATGCTCGGGAACGGACAGGCGGGCGGCCTTGGCGAGATCTTTCGCGCGACCGAACGCGAGCAGGATGCGACGTTGCTCCTGCCGCGTCGGAATGGGCACGGCGACGCCTGCGATATCGATGCGCATGTCGTCGTGCACCCGCACGGGCTGCCACCCCGCCTCCGTCATCAGTTCCAGCCCGCCCATGACTTCCACCGGCATCGGCAGATGGACGAAACGCGTGAAGGCGGAGCGGAAGCGGGTTTCGTCGGCGGGACGGTAGGCCGTATCGACATGGTCGCTCCATGCCTCGCGCAGGCGCAGCGCATCCTGACGGCTGCACAGCACGTCGATGTCCTGCGGCACGATGCCGGCAACGCCGGCCAGCGTCATCGCGGCACTGCCGATGATCCACCAGGGATCGCGGAATGTCCGCGCCATCTGCGGCAGGGCCTCGTGCAAGCCTGCATGTAGCGCGGACGTCGGGGTCACGCTTGCGCGGCTCTGCGCGCCTGCCACTGCGCGCGCGTCTGGCCCCAGACTTCGACCGGTTTCTCGTGGTGCGGTTCGGGCAGGCGATCCATGCGCAGGTAGGTCGAGCCGAGCTTGGCGGCCACCGACTTCGAGTTGGCGTTCTGCGGATCGATGGTGTGGATCACCTCACTCCAGCCCAGATGGTCGAACGCCCAGTCGATGCTGGCCGCCGCGGCTTCGGGAGCGTAGCCCCTGCCCCACGCCTCCCGCGCGATGCTCCAGCCGACCTCGGTGCCCGGCCAGCCTTCGGGCTCCCAAGGCCCGACCCGGCCCACCCAGCGACCACTCGCCTTCTCGATCACCGAGAACATCCCGAAGCCCTGCAGATGCCAACTGCCCAGCGTCGCCGCGAGGCTGCGCCACGCCGGCGAACGCGCCTGCATGCCGCCGATGTAGCGCGTGGCGTCCTCATCGGCGCCGAAGGCCGCCCAGGCTTCGTAGTCGTCCCGTCGCGGCAGGCGCAGCAGGAGACGCGGGGTTTCGAGCTGGAAATTGGAAAGGTCCATCGTACCTATCCAGGGAGGAAAAAGAGGACCAGAACCAGACCGGCACACACCAGAGGCAGGACACTGACACTCACCACCAGCACGCCCTTGCGGAGTCGCGTACCCGCGACTCCGGCGCAGGCGCCTGCCAGCGACGCCAGCCACCACACCATGCCCACGACGACCAATGCGATCGCCGTGATCTGGGCGGGCGCGCGCGCAGGATCGCCGACTTCGTCCATCCAGTGCAGACGGAATCCTTGTGCCAGCATCGCCAGCAACAGGAAGAGCGTCATTGGAATCTGCGCCAGGCCATACGCCCGGCGCATGTCAGCGTAGGCCACGCGATGGCCGAAAAGCCGCAACGCCCATTGCAGCAGGGCCGCGAAGAAGAACCAGCGCAACACCATCAAGACGAAACCACCAATCAGCACCCCGACCGCGAACGGCATGGGTTTGACGAACAGGGTCCCGCCTCTTTCGAAGGCAACCTCTACCAAGGCCGCTGCCAAGCCGAACAAAGTGCCAATCGCCAGGGTGTCCGTGGACAGCTTCATGGCGACGGTCCGCCTCGGTCGATACAGCATGCCCGCCACCAGCCATCTGGCTCGCATCAACCAAAGGCCGGACGCCGAGGCCATCGCCAACAACCATGCGAGCACCGGCCACAGCCAGTCGCGGGGCTCCAGGCTCGGCATGGGCCACCCGGCTGCCAGGTCAATGTCGTACTGCAGCAGTTCACGCATTTCGCGCAGGTCGTTTCGCACACGCATGTAGTCCGCCGCTGGCACTTGGTCGGCAAGCCGCTTCCACTCCACGGTGATCTTCATCATGTTGCGCCGGACTTCGATCTGGCGGCGGAAGTGGAAGTAGGCGTTCTCGACGATGTCCTCGCCCGCTTCAACGCTCCAGCCGTCGGGATGGAAACTGCGTACCACCTGCCGCCCGTAACGCGGACCGCCCAACGACAAGGGCGTGCGACGCGCCGCCTGCTCCGGCAGCATGGGCGCCCAGTCCAGCAACTGGAACGGGATGATGCCAAATACCGATCCAGCGGCTTCACCACTCCACTCCAGCGTGTAAGCCTCGCTGACGTTGACCTCCTGTTCGCCGTCTGACATCACCGGCGCGCGGGATGCGCGGAGGCCTTCGTAATAGTTCTGCATATAGGCGAGGTAGCGCTTGCCCACGGCATCAGCGCCCTCGCCTACGAAGTTGGCGCGAATGCCCTCCGCCTGCCCCGGGCGATAGCGCGTCTCCACGAGAAAGTCAGCCTTGAACGAGTCGTCCTTTACGCTGAAGTCGAGCCGCTGGTCGACGTCCACATCCGGCTCGGTGGGGAACGGCGACGGGATGTCTATCAGGCGATCGCTGTCCGCAGCCACGGCCAATCCCCGACCGAAAACCAAGGGCGCCCTCCCCGACAACGGACCACGCTCGCGTTCGCGAGTGGGATCGATCCACACGCTTCCGCGGGGCAGTTGGGCCCTCACCACCACGTGGTCGAATGCAAGCGGACTCGCCATGCGCATGGCGATCGTGGCGCGCTGACGGCTATTGACCAGCACCGGCGAAGCTGGAATCCCGGCTTCGTGCAACAACGCGATCAACAACTGCGTCTTGTCCTTGCAGTCGCCGAAACGGCGTTCGACCACCAGTTCGGGACGATTGGGCGCATGGGACTGAAGCCCCATGTCGAGACCGGTGTACCGCACCTCGCCCTGCACGAACGCGGTGGCGCGCAGCAGCGATCCCTCTGCGTCAGCGGGATCGAGTTCCAGCCGATCCGCGAGTTCCCGTGCCATCGCACGATCGCTGAAACGACCGGGATACAAGGGCATCGCCCATTGCGCGACGTCGCGCCAGTCCCGCGCCGTGGATATCTCCACTTGGCGGGTCTCCTCGAAGCTGTCCGGCGTGCCGTCTTCTTCTTCCAGCTTCGGCAGATTCACGCCGCGCAGCTCCCACCAGCGTCCGCGCGCGCTTGTTCCGCTGTTCGCCACGAACCCTTCGGGCGTGACCGGCAAGGTCATCGTCATGTCGGCCGGGTACTCGGTGCGGATCACGCGTGTACCCAGGGGCACACCGTACTGCGTGTTCCAGTAGTCGTGATAGCCGCGACCGAAGACAGGGTTGTAGCCTTCGATGGTGTAACGGTACTCGACACGATCGTGCACGCGGATGTCGGGGATGGTCACGGACAGTTCGCGATTGCCGTCGATCAACCCATCCTCCAGTCCCGCCTCACGGCGCAGCACTTCAATCCGCGACTGTCCGCGCCGGTTCAAGCGTTGCCCGTCGCGCCACACATCGATGGCATGCACGACAACGCGCTGGTACGCCGGCTGGTAGCTGATACTGAACTGGCCTGCCGACGACAGGCCACGTTCTTCCGCCACCTCGTAGCTCAGCCAACGGCGCCAGACAGGATGCTCGCCTGTAAGGTCGACGCGATCGGCCACACCCAGGTAGCGCACACCGTCCGCCGCCACCGGCGTCGCCTCACGCTCGGGATACGTCCACGGGGTTGGGCCTGGCGTGTCGTCGGCGAGCCTGTAGTCGGCCGCGGAGAGTGGCAATGCGGCACAAGCCGCCAACAACAGCGCGGACACCGACGCTCCCCAGCGTCTGCGACCGTATGAAAGGATGCCCAAGTCCCCTATCCCTTGCGCTCAGCCTCAGAACGCGTTGATGCCCGTCAGTTCGCGGCCGATCACCAGCTGGTGCACGGTCTCCGTGCCTTCGTAGGTGATCACCGATTCCAGATTCAGTGCGTGGCGAATGGCGGCGTGCTCGGTGGTGATGCCGGCGCCGCCCAGCAGGTCGCGGCATTCGCGCGCGATGTCGATGGCCATGCGGCAGTTGTTCCACTTCGCCAGCGACACCTGCGCCGGCGCCATGGTGCCGGCGTCCTTCAGGCGGCCCAGTTGCAGCGACAGCAGCTGCGCCAGGGTGATGCGGCGCGCCATCTCGGCCATCTTGATCTGCGCACTCTGGGTGGCGGCGACGGGACGGTCGAACAGGATCCGTTCCTTGGTGTAGCCCAACACCTCATCGAGGCAGGCGATGGCGGCGCCGATGGGACCCCAGGTGATGCCGTAACGCGCCTGCGTCAGGCAGCCCAGCGGACCCTTCAGTCCCTTGACGTTGGGCAGGCGGCTGCTGTCGGGCAGGCGCACGTTGTCGAAGAACAGCGCGCTGGTCACCGACGCGCGCAGGCTCATCTTGTGCTTGATCTCCTGGGCGGTGAAACCCGGCGTGCCCTTCTCGATCAGGAAGCCCTGGATACCGTCGTCGGTCTGCGCCCAGACGATGGCGATGTCGGCCAGGTTGCCGTTGGTGATCCACATCTTGGAGCCGTTGATGACCCAGTCGTCGCCGTCGCGGCGCGCGGTGGTCTTCATGTTGGCCGGGTCGGAACCGCCGTGCGGCTCGGTCAGGCCGAAGCAGCCGATGACCTTGCCCGCGGCCATGTCGGGCAACCAGCGCTGGCGCTGTTCCTCGCTGCCGTAGGCATAGATGGGATACATGCACAGCGAGGACTGCACGCTGACGAAGCTGCGGATGCCGCTGTCGCCGCGTTCGAGTTCCTGGCAGATCAGGCCGTAGCTGACCGCATTGAGGCCGGCGCAGCCGTACTTCTCGGGCAGCGAGGAACCGAGCAGGCCGAGTTCGGCGATCTCCGGCACCAGCTCCTTCGGAAAGCGGGCCTGGTCGAAGGCGTCGCCGATGATGGGACGCACGCGTTCGTCGGTGAAGCGGGCCACCGCGTCCTGCACGGCGCGCTCCTCTTCGCTCAGGAGGGAACGGACATCGAATAGGTCATACGGGTTCAGGGCCATTGCGCTTCAACCGGCAGGAGTCATTCACCGCATTGTATGCGGTGGCCCTCGGCGCCGGTAAGCGCCAGTACGCACAGCAAAGGCCGGCGAAATGCCGGCCTTTGCGGGGTGCCACGTTGAAACGCAGGCCGTTGCCGGCCGGCGATCAGCCCTGGTCGGGGGCGTCCACGCTGGCGGTCTGCGTCACCACCTGGCCATCGATCACCGGCAGGCGCTCACCCGGCTTCTGGTCCAAGCGGATGGTCTTGTCCTGGCCTTCGAAGCGATAGGTCACGTCGTAACCGATCACCTTGTCGGTGGTGCCCAGCGCGATGCGGGTGCCCGGCTTGCTGTCCATGCGCATTGTACCGGTGCTGCCGTCCGGGTTGCGGTAGGTGACGTTGTAGCCGGTCACGCGCGAGGACTCCGACGTCGCGTTTTCGGTATGGCACTGGCGCTCGGTGCGGTTGACCACCCGGCCGCCGACGTGGCGCTTGTCGACCTGGTTGCCAATGGCGCCACCGGCCACCGCGCCGGCCACCGTGGCCGCCTTCTTGCCGCTGCCGCCGCCCACCTGGTTGCCCAGCAGGCCACCGATCACCGCGCCGGCCACCGTGCCGCCGACGTTGCCGTCGCGCTCGGCCAGGCGTTCCTGCACCACCACGTCCTCGCAGACTTCGCGCGGCGTGCTGGTGGTGGTGGTCTCGCGGACCGGTTCGGTGCCGATCACCGTGGCGTACAGCTTTTCGGAGCTGGTGACCGGATCAGCCTTCACCACCGTGGCGTACTGCAGCGTACCCATCGGGATTTCGTTGTCGGTCGCCGCCGCATCATCCGCGACCAGCGCGCCATCTGCTGCCGTGACCAGGCCGTTCTGGTCGGCCGGGCTCTTGTCGCCGCCCTTGAGGAAGGCGGCCGTGGCCACACCGCCCACCAGCAGCGCGCCGACGGCGACCAGGATCGTAGTGGTATTGCTCTTCATCGCTGCCTCCATGTCGGGGCGGTCCCCGATTCATCTTGGCCATCATTGCACCATTGCCAACCTGAACAAAGCACCCGCGAAGACCCACGAAAACGAACAAAAAATGAACGCTTCGGCGACATGTCGATCATGCTAGCGTGCCGATATTCCACCCTGCGGAGAGTGAGCACCGTCATGCCAAACCCCCTGTTGCTGCCACTGCTCGACTGGGCGCGAAAGCTGCGTTACCCCACGTTGTTCAAGATCACCGCCGCCCTGTTTGCGGTCACGCTGTTCCTGCCTGATCCGTTTCCGTTCGTGGATGAAATCCTGTTCGGCCTGGGCACGCTGCTGCTGGCCAACTGGAAGCGTCGCAAGGACCCGCCGCCGGCCATCGAACCGTCCCAGCGCTGAAACATGCTGGTCGACAGCCACAGTCATTTCGATGCGCCGGAGTTCGACCCCGACCGCGCAGCTGCGCTGGCGCGCGCACGGGCCGCAGGCGTCACCCGGCAGGTCGTACCCGCCGTGTCGGCTGCGAGCTGGCCCAAGCTCCGCGATGTCTGCGCCCAGGACTCCGGCCTGTTTCCCGCCTACGGGCTGCATCCCATGTTCCTGGCGGACCACCGGCCGGAGCACCTGGAAGAACTGCGCGCCTGGATCGAACGGGAGCGGCCGGTGGCGGTTGGCGAATGCGGGCTGGACTACTTCGTCGACGGCCTGGACCGCGACCGACAGCACGCCTACTTCGACGGCCAACTGCAGCTGGCGCGCGAGTTCGATCTTCCGCTGATCGTGCACGCCCGACGCGCGGTGGATGCCGTGATCGCCGCCATCAAGCGCGCAGGCGGCCTGCGCGGCGTGGTGCACAGTTTTTCCGGCAGTCCGGAGCAGGCGCGCCAGTTGTGGGACCTGGGCTTCCTGATAGGCCTCGGCGGGCCCGTCACCTACGAACGCGCAAACCGCCTGCGCACGCTCGCGCGCACGATGCCGCTCGAATTCCTACTGCTGGAAACGGATGCGCCCGACCAACCGGATGCTGGCATCCGCGGACAACGCAACGAGCCGTCCAGACTCCCCGTGATACGCGACGTGATCGCGGAACTCCGCGGTGTCTCGCCGGACGAGATCGCACGGGTCACGACGCGCAACGCCGAGCAGTTGTTCACGCTGCCGGCGGACTGACCCCCGCTCTCGGCGGCTTGGCCAGCAGTTCCAGCGCCTTGCCCACCATCGCGAACGCGAATGCGCCGGTGATGTGGGTGGCGGCCCCCAGTCCGACGCCGCAATCCAGCTTCAATGCCGCGTCCGCGCCGAGCTGCGGGCGCAGGCCGCAGACGCTGCCATCGGCTTGCGGATACTTGACGTTTTCCAGCGAATAGACGGCCTGCACGCCGAAGTAGCGGTCCTTGTTCTTCGGGAAGTTGAACTCCGCACGCAACTTCTTGCGCACCAGCGCCAGCAGCGCGTCGTGCTCGGTGCGGGAGAGGTCGCGCAGGCGGATCTGGGTGGGGTCGGTACGGCCGCCGGCCGATCCCGACACCACGATCGGCAGCTTGCGGCGCCGGCACCAGGCGATCATCTCGACCTTGACGCGGAAACTGTCGCAGGCATCCAGCACCAGATCGAACCCGCGATCCAGCAGGTCCGACATGTTGGCGGGAGTGAGGAACTGCGGCACCACCTCGACGTCGGACAGCGGATTGATCGCGCGGCAGCGCTCGGCCATCGCCTCGGCCTTGTTGCGTCCGTAGAGGCCTTCCAGGGCGGGCAATTGGCGGTTGGTGTTGGACACGCAGATGTCGTCGGCATCGATCAGGGTCAGATGGCCGACGCCCGAACGCGCCAGCGCCTCCACCACCCACGATCCGACGCCGCCCATCCCCACCACGGCAACACGTGAGGCGGCATGGCGCTCCACCGTGCCCACGCCATACAGACGATCGATGCCGGCGAACCGGTCCCTGAGTTCTTTCTTCATGGCACCAGTGTAAGCCGTGGCGCAAACCGTGACGGCCGTCGTACCATCACTGCGTCATCCACAAGGAGCCCGCCGCATGGCCAGCCAGCCCGAGACCAAGAAGCCTTCCGCCGCTTCGCGTTACCTGTTCCTGTTCCTGATCGGCCTGGTGGTGGGCGCCATCTGCACGGTGATGGCGCTGCGCGCCATCCAGGCGAAGCAGGACCGGTTCCCCGGCAGCGTGATGCAGGTGATGGCCAAGCATTCCGGGTTGTTGGCCGACAAGGTGAAGCAGAACCGCTGCGCCGCCACCGACACCATTCCGCATGTGCGCACGTTGCGGGCGATGGCGAACGATCTGGAGATGGCGTTTCCCGGGATCGCGGACGACCAGCGGTTCAAGACCCACACCAGCCAGTTCCGTGCGGATCTCGATGCCGCCCTGAGCGCGCCGCCGACCGACTGCGCCGCCGCCGGTGCGCTGGTCGAAAAAGTGGGAGCGGACTGCAAGGCCTGTCATCAGGACTTCCGCGGATAGGACGCGGCGCGCGACTGAATCGCACCTGACATCCGGGCCGCGCAAGCGGCCCGATTGTCATCATGTTCACGCCCGCCTGTGGAGCATGCGCGACGAAGCGCTGCCCGGTACCGGCAGCCCCACCACCCACAGGAGGCACCCATGAACATGCGTCTGCTCGCCATCGGCCTGACCGCCACCGTCGCCCTCGCCGGCTGCGCCAGCACTTCTCCCGGCTACGGCAACAGCGGCTACGGCGGCGGCTACAACAGCGCACCGGCCAACCGCTATTGCGCCGACTGCGGCATCGTCGAGCGCATCGACGTGGTGCCGTCCGGCCGCACGGCGCCGTCGGCCACCGGCGCGGTGCTGGGCGGCATCGTCGGTGCCGTCGCCGGCCGCCAGATCTCGGATCGCACCGGCGGCAGCGAAGGCAACAAGAATGTCTCCACCGTGGCCGGTGCCGTCGCCGGCGCGGCGGCAGGCAACGCCATCCAGAACCGCACCACCGGCGACACCTACAACGTCACCGTCCGCATGGACGATGGCCGGCGGGTGACGATCAGCCAGCGCGACCTGGGCGGCGTACGCGAGAACACCTACGTCCGCGTCCAGAACGGGCGCGTGGTGATCCGCTGATCGCATCCACCTTTTCCAGCGCAAAGAAAAAGCCCGGCGTCAGCCGGGCTTTTTCATGGGAGCACGCGCCGGGGCGCGGTTCGGCGATTTCGACTCAGACCGGCTGCACGGCATCGGCCTGCAGGCCCTTCTGGCCCTGCACGACGGTGAAGCTGACCTTTTGGCCTTCCTTCAGGCTCTTGAAGCCCTGGGTCTGGATGGCGCGGAAATGCACGAACACGTCTTCACCATTCTCGCGGCTGATGAAGCCGAAGCCCTTGGCATCGTTGAACCATTTGACGGTTCCGGTTTCACGATCAGACATCTACTTGCTCCTTGAAACGGGTGGTGGATACGCCTGCTGGGCGGCTGGTTGCAAGGAGGAAGCGAGGTACAAGGATGCAGCGGATCATGGATCTACCCCATCAGGCCACGATTCACGGTGACCTTGGCAACGGCAGCGGCCGCACAGTAACCCGGCATTTGGCAAAATGCAAACGCTTGAACGGAAAAGTCAAGCCCCCGGCAACCCATTGATTCACGAGGAGATTTGATTGGACATCCAGATGCTCTATTACGCCCTGGCGGTGGTGTTGATCCTGGTGGGCATCGCCGGGGTGGTGTTGCCGGCCCTGCCCGGCCTGCCGCTGGTGTTCGCGGGCATGCTGCTGGCCGCCTGGGCCGGCGACTTCCAGCAGATCGGCTGGGTGACGCTGGTGATGCTGGGCCTGCTGACCGCGCTGTCGTTCGCCGCGGACATCTTCTCCACGGCCATCGGGGCGCAGCGCGTCGGCGCCAGCCGCAAGGCGCTGTGGGGCACGGTGATCGGCACGTTCGCCGGCCTGTTCTTCATGCCCATCGGCCTGCTGGCGGGCCCCTTCGTCGGTGCGCTGCTCGGCGAGCTGTGGCACGGGCGTGAACTGCGGCAGGCGACCAAGGTGGGCCTGGGAACCTGGCTGGGCATCGTGCTGGGCGTGGTGCTGAAGCTGGGCCTGACCTTCGCGATGGTCGGCCTGTTCGTGTTCGCCTGGATCTTCTGAGCGCGCCTGCACGCGCGCCATCCCGCCCGACTGGCAGAATGTCGCCCTCCCCCGACCGAGTCCCCGCATGATGCAACGCACCCGACTGCTGCCGCTGGTCATCGGCGTCACCGTTTCCTTCGCCAGCCAGGCGCAGGAGAGTCCGCCCGCTGCGGCATCGGCCGAAGCCTGCTTGCTGCTGGAAAACGATGCCGCGCGCCTGGCCTGCTACGACAGCGCGCTGGGGCGAACGGCCGCCGACACCCGTCGCGCCGACCAGGAGGCACTGGCGGCGAAGGAGGCCGAAGCCGAAGCCCGCGCCAAGGCGCGCGCCGACGCCCGCGCCGAAGCCGACGCGGCCAAGGCGGCCGACTTGCCGTTGAGCGAGCGCGCACGCCGTCGCATGGGGGTCTGGTTCCGCGTCGATGACGCGACCGAGGCCGACCTGATCGCCAACGCCGGCCGCGGCTCGCTGCTCGACAGCCGCTGGGAGCTGGCCAAGGACTCCAAGCTGGGCGTGTTCCAGCTGCGTGCGTACAAGCCGATGTACCTGCTGCCGGCGTTCTGGACCAGCCAGGTCAACGAGACCCCGTCGTCCCCCAATCCGGACAACACGGTCACCGAAGCGCAGGAACTGCAGGACATCGAAGCCAAGTTCCAGCTGAGCTTCAAGACCAAGTTCGCGGAGAACGTGTTCGGCGACAACGGCGACATCTGGGGCGCCTACACCCAGAGCTCGCGCTGGCAGGTCTACAACGGCGAGGAATCGCGCCCGTTCCGCGAGACCAACTACGAGCCGGAAGTGATGCTGGTGTTCCGCAACAACTACAGCATCGCCGGCTGGAAGGGACGGATGGCCGGCATCGGCATCAACCACCAGTCCAACGGCCGCAGCGACCCGCTGTCGCGCAGCTGGAACCGCGTCATCGCCACCATCGGCCTGGACCGCGACAACTGGGCCTTCGTGGTGCGCCCCTGGTACCGCGTGCCGGACGGCAACGACGACGACAATCCCGATATCGAGAATTACATCGGCCGCGGCGACGCGATGCTGACCTACGCGCGCGACGGCCACATCTTCACGGTGCTCGGCCGGCATTCGCTGCGGGGCGGCGATGAATCGCATGGCGCGCTGCAACTGGACTACGGCTTCCCGATCAACCGCGCGTTCCGCGGCCATGTGCAGGTGTTCCATGGCTACGGCGAGAGCCTGATCGACTACAACCATAAAGCCACCTATGTGGGCCTGGGCATCTCGCTGCTGGACTGGTACTGATGGACGCGGTGACGATCTACCACAACCCCGCCTGCGGCACCTCGCGCAATACGCTGGGACTGATCCGCAACGCCGGTATCGAGCCGCAGCTGATCGAGTACCTGCAGTCGCCGCCGGACCGCGCCACGTTGCGGTCGCTGATCGATGCCATGCAGGTCCCCGTGCGCGACGTCGTCCGCGCGAAGGAACCGCTCTACGCCGAACTCCACCTGGCCGATGCCGGTGACGACGCGCTGGTCGACGCGATGCTGGCGCATCCGGTGCTGATCAACCGGCCGATCGTGGTGACCGCACGGGGCACGAAACTGTGCCGTCCTTCCGAAGCCGTGCTGGACATCCTGCCGCAGCCGCAACGCGGGGCCTTCAACAAGGAAGATGGCGAAGCGGTCATCGATGCGGCCGGAAACCGCATCCGCTGACGTAATATCCCGCGCAGGAATCCACATCGCCTGCCAGGGAAGCACCATGTCACGCCAGCGCCGTTCGTTCTTCGCGTACTCCTCCGCCCTGCTCGGGCTGCTCAGCCTGCTGGCCGTGGCCTGCTTCCACTTCCCGGAGCTGCTCACCAGCAAGGAATTCCGCGCGGCCTATAACGAGCAGTTCGCCCGCCACCTGCTGCTGGTCGGACTGGCGGCCGCGTTCGCGATGGGTACCTGGGCGATCCTGCGCGACCGCAACAAGCGCATCGCGCTGGTCGGCGTGGGCAGTGCCACGCTGGCCGTATTGTTCGGCGGCACCAACGTGCAGTTCGACGCCATCGGCAAGACGCCATATTCGCTGGGCCTGGACTGGTTCGTCATCTCGCTGTTCTTCTCGGCGCTGGTGTTCGTGCCGCTTGAGCATTACCTGGGCAAGCGCCGCATCTCGCCGCTGCGGCCCGGCTGGCGCACCGACGTCACCTACTTCTTCATGAGCCACATGCTGGTGCAGTTCATCCTGATCCTGGTGACCGCATCCACCTCGACCATCGCAGGGCTGGCGGCGTTCCCCGCGTTGAAGAATGCGATCCAGTCGCTGCCGGTATGGGTGCAGTTCCTGATCGCGGTGTTCGTGGCCGACCTGGCGCAAGCGCTGCTGCACCGCGCGTACCACAACATTCCGTGGCTCTGGCGCTTCCATGCCGTGCACCACTCCAGCCGCGAGATGGACTGGCTGGCCGGCTCGCGCATCCATATCGTCGAGATCGTGCTGACGCGCAGCGCGGTGCTGCTGCCGCTGCTGGTGCTGGGCTTCTCGACGCCGGCGGTGAACGCGTACGTGATCCTGGTCGGCCTGCAGGCCGTGCTGGCGCACGCCAACCTGGGCATCCGCTTCGGCTGGCTGGAGTACCTGCTGGTGCTGCCGCGCTACCACCACTGGCACCACGCACGCCACAAGGACTATCTGGACGTGAACTACGCCATCCACCTGCCGCTGGTGGACATGCTGATGGGCACGTTCAAGCTGCCGCCGAAGCAGGAAGACTGGCCGGAGGAATACGGCGTGATGAAACTGGAGACCGTGCCGCGCGGCATCGTGCGCCAGCACCTGATGCCGTTCCAGGGTGGGCGGAAGTTCGACGAGTACGTGGACTGAGCGACCGCGGTGGCCGGGTGTGGGAGCGACTTGTAGGAGCGACGTGAGTCGCGACCGCGCGGCCGAACTGGCGGGAACTTCACCTCGTGCGGTGCATGGCGAATGCTCGGCTGTTGACCATGCATGCAACTCATTCAAGCTTCTCGGTCGCGACTCACGTCGCTCCTACAGAGAGCGGCGTTCGTTTACGTCCAGTCCGTCAGCCCCTCGCGGGCATAGACTTCCCTGAAGCTCGGCAGCGCCTTCATGCGCTGGGCATGGGCGTGCAGCACCGGCCAGGTGTCGGTCGGTTTGGGCATGTTGCGCGACCAGCGCATCAGCATGGTCAGCAGGAAGTCTGCGGCGCTGCGCTGCGTGCCCAGCAGGTAGGGGCCGTGCGCCTCCAGATGATCGGCGACCTGACCCCACGCCTTTTCCAGCCTCGCCCGCGCATGCTGCTGCGACGCCTCGATGTTGGCCGCGCCGGCGACCTCGTCCGGGTAGAACCACGCGCGATAGGCCGGCATCAGCGTGTTGGCGCAGAACAGCATCCAGCGGTAGTACTGCGCACGCTGCGTGGTGGCCACGGCCGGTGCCAGCTCCGCGCGCGGATGCGTGTCGGCCAGATGCATCAGGATCGCGGCGGTTTCAGTGATCACCTGCCCGTCCATCACCAGCGTGGGGACCACGCCGGCGGGATTGAGCTTCAGGTAATCCTCGGATTTCTGGTCGCGCTTGTCGAAGTCCAGCTCGTGCAGCTCATGCGGAATGCCGAGTTCGATCAGCAACCAGTGCACGACCAGGCTGGCGGTGCTGCGGGAGTAGTAGAGCGTGGTGGACATGCACGGACCTCTTGCGGTTTGAGCCCCTCTCCCTTCGGGAGAGGGGTTGGGGTGAGGGCGACGAAAGTCCGAATGGTTTGAGCACCCTGACTCCGCCTCACCCTCATCCGCCCTACGGGCACCCCGTATCAAGTACGGGGCAGGCTCTTCTCCCGCAGGGAGAAGGGAACAGCGTTACGCCACCACCACCGGAATCTTCCCGATCCGCGCCTGCCATTCCTTCGGGCCGGTGTTGTGCACCGAGGTGCCCTGCGAGTCGACGGCCACCGTCACCGGCATGTCCTGCACGGTGAACTCGTAGATCGCCTCCATGCCCAGGTCGGCGAAACCGACGACCTTCGCCGCCTTGATCGCCTTCGACACCAGGTACGCTGCGCCACCGACCGCCATCAGGTAGGCCGACTGGTGCTTGCGGATCGCCTCGATCGCGGCCGGGCCGCGCTCGGCCTTGCCGACCATGCCCAGCAGGCCGGTCTGCGCCAGCACCTGCTCGGTGAACTTGTCCATGCGGGTGGCGGTGGTCGGGCCGGCGGGGCCGACGACTTCATCGCGCACCGGATCGACCGGGCCGACGTAGTAGATGAACTTGCCCCGCAGATCGACGGGCAGTTGTTCGCCGCGATTCAACATCTCGACCATGCGCTTGTGCGCGGCATCGCGGCCGGTCAGCAGCTTGCCGTTGAGCAGCAGCACTTCGCCCGGCTTCCAGCTGGCCACGTCCTCGCGGGTCAGCGTGTCGAGATCGACGCGACGGCCCTTGGAGGCGTCGTAGGTCAGCTCCGGCCAGTCTTCCAGCGACGGTGGGTCCAGCATCACCGGGCCGCTGCCGTCGAGGGTGAAGTGCGCATGGCGGGTGGCGGCGCAGTTCGGGATCATCGCCACCGGCAGGTTGGCCGCGTGGGTCGGATAGTCCTTGACCTTGATGTCGAGCACGGTGGTCAGGCCACCCAGGCCCTGCGCGCCGATGCCGAGCGCGTTGACCTTCTCGTACAGCTCCAGCCGCAGTTCTTCGGCACGGTTGCTGGCGCCGCGGGCTTGCAGTTCGGTGATGTCGATCGGCTCCATCAGCGATTCCTTGGCCAGCAGCATCGCCTTCTCGGCGGTGCCTCCGATGCCGATGCCGAGCATGCCCGGCGGGCACCAGCCGGCGCCCATGGTCGGCACGGTCTTGAGCACCCAGTCGACGATGGAATCGGAGGGATTGAGCATGGCGAACTTCGACTTCGCCTCGGAACCGCCGCCCTTCGCGGCGACGATCACGTCCACGGTGTTGCCCGGCACGACCTTGACGTTGACCACGCCCGGCGTGTTGTCCTTCGTGTTGGTGCGCTTGCCGGCCGGGTCGGCCAGCACGCTGGCGCGCAGCTTGTTGTCCGGGTGGTTGTAGGCACGGCGCACGCCTTCGTGGACCATGTCTTCCACGCCCATCGTGGCGTCGTCCCAGCGCACGTCCATGCCGATCTCGAGGAAGACGGTGACGATGCCGGTGTCCTGGCAGATCGGGCGATGGCCCTCGGCACACATGCGCGAATTGATCAGGATCTGCGCGATGGCGTCCTTCGCCGCCGGCGATTCCTCGCGCTCGTAGGCGGCGGCCAGGCTCTTGATGTAATCGACGGGATGGTAGTAGCTGATGTACTGCAGGCCATCGGCGATGGACTGGATGAGGTCTTCCTGCTTGATCGAGGTCATGGGACGTAGAGCCGGGGCTGCCGGTGGGGTCGCGGGCGGAAGCCGCCATTTTAGGCCAAAGTGACCCCTCGCCCGGCTGTCACGCCACGTCGCCCTGCCCCGTCCTTGGTCGCATGAACGCCGCCAACACCTTTGAAGCCCATCGCGGCCGCCTGTTCGGGCTGTCCTACCGCCTGCTGGGCAGCCGCAGCGACGCCGAAGACGTGGTCCAGGACACCTGGCTGCGCTGGCAGCAGGCCGACAGGACCGGCATCCGCGACCCGGAAGCCTGGCTGGTCACCGCCGCCACCCGCCTGGGCATCGACCGCCTGCGCGCCGCCCGCGTGCAGCGCGAGCACTACACCGGCCCTTGGCTGCCTGCGCCCTCGGAGATCGACGACTCCCCCACGCCGGAACGGTCCGCCGAAGTCGCCGAGCAGGTGTCGCTGGCCTTCCTTGCCGTGCTGGAGCGGCTGGGCCCGGAAGAGCGCGCGGCCTTCCTGCTGAAGGAAGCCTTCGATTACGACTACGCACAGATCGCCCCGCTGCTGGGACAGAGCGAAGCGAACTGCCGGCAGATGGTCCATCGCGCCCGCGAACGCGTGCAGGCGGGCCGCCCGCGCTTCGAGGTGGCGCCGGAACACCATCGCCAGCTGCTCGAGCGCTTCATGCGCGCTGCGCAACGCGGCGACCAGCCGGCGATCACGGCGCTGCTGAGCGAAGACGCGCGGCTGGTGTCCGATGGCGGCGGCAAGGCGCTGGCGGTGACGCGCCCGCTGCTGGGTGCGGTGCGCATCGCCCGCCTGTTCTGGGCCGCCTACCGCCGCCACGACCCCGCCATCACGTGGCGCATGGGTACGGTCAACGGCGAGCCGGCGATCCTGCGGTACCGCGACGGCGTGCTGGTCGCGGTAATGGTGGCGGTGAGCGATGGCGAGCGCATCAGCGAGCTGTTCACGGTCGCCAATCCCGACAAGCTGGGTACGGCTGTCACGGCGAAGGACGGTGGCGCGTCCTGGTAGCGAAGGTGGCCATCGTGGCCGCCATTGAGGCACTGCCATGAGCATGAAGTTCCATCGCGTCGACTATCCGAAGCACGTCCCCGACGCCTTCCGCAGCCTGTATGCCACCAGCACCGCCGTGCACAACGGCACGCTAGGCAAGGAATTCCTCGAACTGATCTTCCTGCGCGTCTCGCAGATCAACGGCTGCGCCTACTGCATGGACATGCACGGCGGCGCGCTGCGCAAGGCCGGGGTGGAGCCGCGCAAGCTGGACACGCTGGCCGGCTGGCGCGACAGCCGTTTCTTCGACGCCCGCGAAGGCGTTGCGCTGGCCTGGGCCGAACAGCTGACCACCCTGCCGGCGGGCGCACCGGCCGACGCCACCTACGATGCGCTGAAAACGCACTTCGACGAGGCCGGCATTGCCGAACTGACCATGGCCGTGGCCACGATCAACGCCTGGAACCGCCTGGGCGTGGGCATGCAGCCCATCCTGCCCTGACCGCGCCGCCCTCGCAGGCCTGCCATGCCGGCGGCACAATGCCGGCATGGATACCCTTGTCCTCATCCTCGACCTGGTGGGCACCTTCGTGTTCGCGCTCAGCGGCGCCACGCTCGGCGTGCGCCGCCGCCTGGACATCTTCGGCGTGCTGGTGCTGTCGTTCATTGCTGCAACCGCCGGCGGCATCACCCGCGACCTGCTGATCGGGGCGACGCCGCCGGCTGCGCTCAGCGACTGGCGCTACCCGGTGACCTCGCTGGCGGCCGGCATCGTGACGTTCTTCCGCGCCCCGCTGATCGAAAAGCTGCACCACCCCGTGCGCATGTTCGATGCGATGGGGCTGGCGCTGTTCGCCGTGGCCGGCACGCAGAAAGCGCTGGAATACGGCATCTGGCCGCCGATGGCCGCCGGCATGGGCATGCTGACGGGCATCGGCGGCGGCATCGCCCGCGACCTGCTGCTGGCACAGGTGCCGCTGGTGCTGCGCGCCGAGCTGTATGCGGTCGCGGCGCTGGCCGGTGCACTGGTGGTGGCGCTGGGCCACTGGCTGTCGCTGCCGGCGCTGCCCTGCGCGCTGGTCGGCGCGGGGCTGTGCTTCGGCCTGCGGATGATGGCGGTGACCTACGGCTGGCACCTGCCGGTCGCCCTGCAGTCCGGCGGCGAGGGCGAGCCGCCCGGGCCGTTGCAGTGACCGGGCGGACAGGCCGCGGCTGCGCCGAAGCGTGCCTGCCGCCCGTCGAGCCGAGCCGCCCAAGCGGACCGACGGCGTTAGCATGGCGGCACCTGCGTCCACTTACTCCCCCATGGCCATCGCGTCCTCGCATCCGCTCGACCTGACCCGCAAGCAGCCGTTCTGGATGCTGCAGATGGGCGGCTGGATTGCCTACTTCACGCTCGGCTCGCTGCAGGCGCTCGCCTACGGCAAGCCGTCCGGCTACTGGATCGTGCCGTTCACCGCCGCCTGCACCGGCTTCGTCGCGACCCTGGGACTGCGCCAGCTGCTGCGTGCCTGCTGGTCGCTGCCGCCGCCCGTGCTGACGGCGATCATGGTGTTGCCGATGCTGGCGGCGTCGACCGTGATGAACCTGACCAGCCGCGCGGTGATGCTGCGGTTCTGCGAAGAATGCGCCCCGGCCAACCGGCTGGAGTTCGTCGCGCATTCGCTCAGCTACATCTACGTGGTGCTGGCCTGGGTGGGCCTGTATCTCGGCCTGAAGTACTACCGGCAACTGCAGGACCAGACCCAGCGCACGCTGGCCGCGCGCAGCATGGCCCACCAGGCGCAGCTGAAGATGCTGCGCTACCAGTTGAACCCGCACTTCCTGTTCAACACGCTCAACGCCATCTCCACCCTGATCCTGGACCGCGACAACGCCACCGCCAACCGCATGGTGCAGAGCCTGTCGTCGTTCCTGCGCCACTCGCTGGACAACGATCCGATGCAGCGCGTCACGCTGCGGCAGGAGCTGGACGCGCTGACCCTGTACCTGGACATCGAGAAGATCCGCTTCGCCGACCGCCTGCGCATCGAGACCGCCATCGACGAGGACTGCTGGCGCGCCCTGCTGCCCAGCCTGTTGCTGCAGCCGCTGGTGGAGAACGCCATCAAGTACGCGGTGGCCAAGCAGGTGGCCGGCGGCCTGTTGCGGATCGAGGCCGAGCGCGACGGAGACCGGCTGGTGTTGCGGGTGATCGATGACGGCCCCGGCTGCAGTGCGCTCGAAGGCGACCAGCTGCCGCCCGGCAAGGGCGTGGGCCTGCGCAACACGCGCGAACGGCTGCAGGTGCTGTATGGCGAAGCCAGCGGCTTTGCGGTGCACAACCGCGAGCGCGGCATCGAGGTGACGCTGAGGTTGCCCTTCGAAACCTCGCAGACGCGCGGAGACTGAGGCATGGACACCGCCGCTTCCACCCCGCTGCGCGCGCTCATCGTGGACGACGAACCGCTCGCCCGCCGCGGCCTGGAGATCCGCCTCGCCGCGCACCCGGACGTGGAGATCGTCGGCCACTACGGCGACGGCGCATCGGCCATCGCCGGCCTGCGCGAGCATCGTCCGGACCTGATGTTCCTCGACGTGCAGATGCCGGGCATGGATGGCTTCCAGGCGCTGCGCGCGATTCCCGCCAGCGAGATGCCGCTGGTGGTGTTCGTGACCGCTTACGACCACTACGCCATCCGCGCCTTCGAGGCCTCGGCCACCGACTACCTGCTCAAGCCGGTGGAGGAATCGCGCCTGGCGCAGGCCCTGTCGCGCGTGCGCCAGGCCCGCGCGCAGCGCGAGGCCAGCGGCCACTGCGCGCACCTGCTCGGCCTGCTGGGCGAACTCAGCGGCCGTCCGCCGCTGGACCTGGACGATGCGCTCAAGCCGGATGCACTGGACCTGCTGCGCCGCGAGGAAAAGCTCGCCGTGCGCGACGGCGGCCGCACCGTGCGCGTGGACCTGCACAGCATCCGCTGGATCGACGCGGCCGGCGACTACATGTGCATCCACACCGACGGCGACGGCCCGAACGGCAACACCCTGATCCTGCGCGCGACCATGCGCGACCTGGAAAAGCAGCTGGACCCGCAGCGCTTCCCGCGCATCCACCGTTCCACCATCGTCAACGCGCGTCGCGTGGTGGAAATGCGACCGCACACCAACGGCGAGAGCTTCCTGCGCCTGGATTGCGGGCAGGAACTCAAGCTGTCGCGCAGCCATCGCGACAAGCTGTCGGTGTTGCTCTGAGCGTTGCCTGCTTCCTGTGGGAGCGACGTAAGTCGCGATGACACACCTTGATGCGGTCATCGCGACTTACGTCGCTCCCACATCGGCTAAGCCAAACCGACGCAACCTGGATTCACAACGCTCGGTTCATCGCACGCGTTCCACCGCTCGCCGCAACGCGGCGCATCGCATGACTTCCGGGCCATAACCCCAGCGCAGGACACGCGCATCGTGCGCTCCGCCGACCACCACGCGGACCTGCACGATGAAACTCACCGACGCTTCCCTGCGCAATCCGGCCGCCGTCGCGGTGGTGGTGGCGATGGTCTGCGCCCTGGGCCTGATGAGCCTGTTGAAGCTGCCGCTGCAGTTGTTCCCCGACATCGAGCGGCCGCAGATGTCGATCCAGACCGCGTGGCGCGCGGCCTCGCCGCAGGAGATGGAGTCGGAGATCGTCGAGCCCATCGAGGCGGTGATGCAGGGCCTGCCCGGACTGGAGGAGATCGCCTCCAACGTCAATGCCGGCAACAGCTTCATCAATCTGACCTTCGCCGTCGGCAGCGACATGGACGCGATGCTGGTGGAAGTGCTGTCGCGGATGAACCGCCTGCAGCCGCTGCCGCGCGATGCCACGCCGCCGGTCGTGCAGGCCGGCGCCGACAACGCCAACAACTCGCTGACCTATTTCTTCGTGCAGAAGCTGCCGGGCACGAATGGCGACATCCTCGATTACCGGCAGATGATCGAGGACCGCATCGTGCCGCGACTGACGTCGGTGGACGGGGTGGCGGGCGTGGAGATCAACGGCGGCGCCGAGGACGAGCTGACCATCACGCTCGACCTGGAACGCGCCGCGGCGCTCGGCATCCAGATACCCGACGTCGCCGCCGTTGCCGCGCGTGCCACCGACGTCTCCGGTGGCGTGGTCGAAGCCGGTCGTCGCGAATACGTGCTGCGCTTCGCCGGCCGCTACTCGCCGGAGACGATGGGCGACCTGATCCTCGCCTGGCGCGACGGCCGGCCGGTGCGGCTGCGCGATGTCGCCGCGGTGGACGTGAAGCGGCCCGAGCAGCGCTTCTTCGCCTACCAGAACGGCAATCCGGCGATCGGGCTGCGCATCCTGCGCGAGAGCGGCGCCAACGTGCTGGACACGCTGGACGAGGTGAAGCGCGTCGTCGCCGACGTGCGCGAACAGGAACTGAAGCCGCTCGGTCTGGACATCGCGCAGAGTTTCGACGCCTCGGTCTTCATCAACCGCGCGCTCGGCCTGCTGTCCGGCAGCCTCACCGCCGGCGTGCTGCTGGCCATCGGCTGCCTGTGGTGGTTCCTGCGCGACGTGCGCGCCACCGCGCTGATCGCCTGCGCGATCCCCATTTCGCTGCTGGCGACCTTCATCGTGCTGCAACTGACCGGCCGCAGCCTCAACGTCATCTCGCTGGCGGGCCTCGCGTTCGCGGTCGGCATGGTGATGGACGCCGCCGTCGTGGTGGCCGAGAACATCGTGCGCCTGCGCGAGCAGGGCCTGCCGGCCGGCCGCGCCGCGCTGGAAGGCACGCGCCAGGTGGGCGGCGCACTGGTCGCGTCCACGCTGACCACGGTGGCGGTGTTCCTGCCGGTGATCTTCATGGACGACGTGGAAGGCCAGCTGTTCGCCGACCTCGCGCTGACCATCTCCATTGCCGTCGGCATCTCGCTGCTGGTGGCGGTCACCGTGCTGCCCGCGGCGGCCGGCACCTGGTTGCGCACGCGGCCGGGCGATGGCGCGCGGCATCGCGCCTGGTCGCAGATCAGCGACTGGGCGTTGCGCGTCACCCAGGGCCGCAGGCGCCAGTGGACGTGGGTCGGCGCGCTGGTGCTCGCCCCTGCCCTGCTGGCGGCGCTGCTGATGCCGCAGATCGACTACCTGCCGCCGGTCAAGCGCGCGGCCGTGGATGCGTTCTTCAACTTCCCGCCGGGCATGAGTCCGGAACGCGTCAACCGCGAGATCGCGCCGCTCGTGCTTGAGCGCATGCGCCCGTACATGGACGGCGAAAAGGGACCGCAGCTGAGCAACTGGTATCTCAACCTGTGGCCCGGCGGCGGCTCGCTGGGTGCGCGCGTGGTGGATCCGGACGACATCGGCGAACTGGAGCGCATCGTCCGCGACGAGATCGTCGTCGGCTTCCCCGACACCCGCGCCTTCGCCAGCGAGGGCGAGCTGTTCGGCAGCTTCGGCGGTTCCGCGCGCGCCATCGCCATCCACCTGCAACACGGCGACGGCGACGCACTGGCGCGTGCCGCCGAAGCCGGTCGCAAGCTGCTGTCGGACCGCTTCGCCGGTGCCAACGTGCAGGCGTGGCCGAATGCGGATGCCGGCACGCCCGAGCTGCGTATCAACCCCGACGACCGCCGGCTGGCCGAAGTCGGCTGGCGCCGTCCGGAGCTGGGCACCGTGGTGCGCGCGCTGGGCGACGGCCAGTGGCTGGGCGAATACTTCGACGGCGACCGCCGCCTGGCCATCATCCTGCGCAGCAATCGCGGAGACGATGTCGAGCGCCTCGGCGCCGCGCCGCTGGCCACGCCGCAGGGCGGCGTGCTGAGCCTGGCCGACCTGGCGCAGGTGGATACCGTGCTGGCGCCCAACCAGCTGCGCCGCATCGACCGCCGCCGCACGGTGACGCTGACGGTCGATCCGCCCGCGGCAATGTCGCTGGAAGAAGCGCTGGACATCGTCAACGACGAGATCGTGCCGTCGCTGCGCGCCGACCTGCCGCCGGACGCGGCCATCCGCATCTCCGGCAGCGCTGACCGGCTGGGCGAAGTGGTGCGCAGCATGGGCGCCAACTTCGCCCTGGCGCTGGTGGTGCTGTTCATGCTGATGGCGGCGATGTTCAAGTCGCTGCGCGACAGCGCCTTCGTCATGGCCACGCTGCCGATGGCGGTGCTTGGCGGTGTCGCCGGCCTGCGCGTGCTGGATCTCGCCGCCGGACAGACGCTGGACCTGCTGTCGATGATCGGTTTCATCATGCTGCTGGGCATGGTGATCAACAACGCCATCCTGCTGGTGGCGCAGGCACGCGAAGCGCAGGCCGCCGGCGCCTCGCTGGACGACGCGCTGAAGCAGGCGCTGGACCAGCGCCTGCGTCCGATCCTGATCGCCGCGCTCACCGGCGTACTCGGCGCGCTGCCGATGGCGATCAACCCCGGCCCCGGCGCGGTGATCTATCGCGGACTGGCCGCCGTGTCGGTCGGCGGTGTCGCTCTGAGCCTGCTGTTCACCGTGGTGCTGGTGCCCGCGCTGCTGCGGCTGGCGGGCGAACGCGCGCCGCGGCCGGCACGCGACGCGCTCGACGCATCGCGTCCCCATCCTGCTTCCTGACCCCCGCTCCGGAGAATCCCCATGCGTTCCCTGCACAAGCTGCTGATCGCCCTCGCGCTGGCCGGCGTCCTCGCCCTCCCCCTGCTGAAACGGGACGCCGACGCCAGCGCGCCTGCCGACACTGCCGACGGCCCCGCTGCCATCGTCAGCGTGGCGCCCGCCATCAACGCGCCGTTCTCCCCGCGCCACTGGTCGCCGGGCAGCGTCATCAGCCGCCGCGATGCCCGCGTGGCCGGCGAGCAGGAGGGTCGCGTGGTCGAGGTGGCGGACGTGGGACAACGCGTGCGCCGCGGCCAGGCGCTGGCCGTGCTCGACGACACCGCGCTGCGCCTGCGCGAACAGGAAGGCCAGGCCGACCTGGCCCGCATCCAGGCGCAGCTGGCGCTGGCCAACCGGCAGGAGCAGCGGTACGCGCAGCTGGCCGCGCAGCAGAACATCGCGCGCGCGCAGTACGACCAGCTGCGTGCCGACCGCGACGTGCTGGTGCAGGACCGCGCACGCGTGCTGGCGCAACTCGCGCAGATCCGCCACCAGCGCACGCAGATGGTGATCCGCGCGCCGTTCGACGGCATCGTCGCCGAGCGGCATACGCAACTGGGCGAATACCTGGTCACCGGCGGTTCGGTGGCACGGGTGGTGGACACCGGCGCGCAGGAAGTGCGCGTGCGCGCGCCGGTGGACCTGGCCCGCCACCTGGCAGCCGGCACCGAGGTGCGCGTGCGCAGCGCGGGCGAAGAAGGCACCTACCCCGTCAGTGCGCTGGTGCCAGTCGGCGACGAAACCTCGCGGCAGCTGGAACTGCGCATCGCCGTGCAGGGCCTGGACATTCCCGTCGGCACCGCCGTCGACGTGGGCCTGCCCAGCGCCGCGACGCGCACGGTGGTGGCGGTGCCGCGCGACGCGGTGATGCTGCGCCGGGAAGGCGATTTCGTCGTGCGCGTGGATGCGGCCGGCAAGGCCGAGCGCGTGCCGGTGAAGACCGGCGCCGACATGGACGGGCTGGTCGAAGTGACCGGCAGCGTCCGCGTCGGCGACCGCCTGGTGATCCGCGGCGGCGAACGCGTCGAGCCAGGCCAGCGACTCGACATCCAGCCGCTCGACATCGGGCCGTCCGGCCCGGCGGTGGCGATGCGCTGACGCCGAGGCCACGATGGCCGCGGGCCGCACGCCGCCCCTTCACTGACGACGACGCCACGAACGGGCACAATCCGGGCATGCCGTCGTCCTCCCCGCACAGCGCGCCCGCACGCAGTCCCACCCCCAACCTGCGCGAGCGCTTCGACGCGATGCGCAACCTCGGCCCGTTCCTGCGCCAGATCTGGCAGACCAGCCGCACCTTGACCCTGGCCAGCCTGGGCCTGCGGCTGGTGCGGGCCTTCATGCCGGTGGTCACGCTGTACATCGCCAAGCTGATCATCGACGAGGCCATCCGCCTGGTCGGCCTGGGCCTGGATTTCGGCTCGCTGGGCGAGGCCTGGCGCAGCGGGCAGCTCGACACGCTGGCCTCGCTGCTGGCGCTGGAGTTCGCGCTGGCCATCGGCTCCGACCTGCTCGGCCGGCTGGTGAGCTATGCCGACGCGCTGCTGTCGGAACTGTTCACCAACGCCACCAGCGTGCGGCTGATGGAACACGCCGCCACGCTCGACCTGGAGGACTTTGAAGACCCCGACCTGCAGGACAAGCTGGACCGTGCGCGCCGCCAGACGATGGGCCGCATGAACCTGATGAGCCAGCTGTTCGGCCAGGTGCAGGACGCGATCACCGTGGTCGCCTTCGCCGCCGGCCTGCTGGTGTATGCACCATGGCTGATCGCGCTGCTGGCGCTGGCGCTGATCCCCGCGTTCGTCGGCGAGGCGCACTTCAACGCGCTGGGCTATTCGCTCAACTTCCAGTGGACGCCGGAGCGTCGCCAGCTGGAATACCTGCGCCAGATGGGCGCCAGCGTGGAAACCGCGAAGGAGGTGAAGATCTTCAACCTCCATCGCTTCCTGATTGAGCGCTACCGCGGACTGGCCGAGAAGTTCTTCCTCGCCAACCGCGCCCTGGCGCGACGTCGCGCGGTCTGGGGCACGGTGCTCGCCGCACTCGGCACGCTGGGCTACTACGTCGCCTACGGCTACATCGCCTGGCGCACGGTGCGCGGCGACTTCAGCATCGGCGACCTGACCTTCCTCGCCGGCAGCTTCCTGCGCCTGCGCCAGTTGCTGGAGGGCCTGCTGATCGGTTTCTCGCAGGTGGCCGGCCAGGCGCTGTACCTGGACGACCTGTTCTCGTTCTTCGAGATCGAACCGGAGATCACCTCGCCCGCCGACGCGGTGCCGATCCCGCGCCCGATCACCCGCGGCTTCGTGTTCGAGAATGTCGGCTTCCGCTATCCCGATGCCGAACGCTGGGCGGTGCGGCATCTGGATTTCGAGCTGCAGGCCGGCGAAGTGCTGGCGCTGGTCGGCGAGAACGGCGCCGGCAAGACCACGCTGGTCAAGCTGCTCGCGCGGCTGTACGACCCGGATGAAGGCCGCATCCTGCTGGACGGGCGCGACCTGCGCGAGTACGACATTGACGACCTGCGCGCCAACACCGGCGTGATCTTCCAGGACTTCGTGCGCTACCACCTGACCGCGGGCGAGAACATCGGCGTGGGCCGGATCGAAGCGATGGACGACCAGGCGCGCATCCGCGCCGCCGCCGCACGCGCGATGGCCGACGAGGTGATCGCGGGCCTGCCGCGCGGCTACGACCAGCTGGTGGGACGCCGCTTCAAGAACAGCGTGGACCTGTCCGGTGGACAATGGCAGAAGATCGCCATCGCCCGCGCCTACATGCGCGACGCGCAGGTGATGATCCTCGATGAACCGACCGCCGCGCTGGATGCGCGCTCGGAGTTCGAGGTCTTCCAACGCTTCAAGGAATTGTCGGACAATCGGACCGCGGTGCTGATCTCGCACCGCTTCTCCAGCGTCCGCATGGCCGACCGCATCCTGGTCCTCGACCAGGGACGCCTGGAAGCGAGCGGCACGCACGAACACCTCATGGCCGCCGGCGGCCGTTACGCCGAACTGTTCGAGCTGCAGGCCGCCGGTTACCGCTGACTTTCCCCACAGGAGACACGACGTTGCGCCACGCCCCTCATCGACTCGCCACCGCCCTCCTCCTCGCGCTGCCGCTGGCCGCGTGCAACTCCTCCGCCAATGGCGATGCCGCCAAGGACGCCACGCCCGCGACCGCCCAGGCGGCACCGGCGGAACAGCCCACGCAGACACTGGCCAGTGCACGTGGCCAGATCCGCGTGACCCGCGTGGCCAGCGGCCTGGATCATCCATGGAGCCTGGCCTTCCTGCCCGATGGCGCCATGCTGGTGACCGAACGCAGTGGCCAGCTGCGCCGCGTCGGCGCCGACGGCGCGGTGTCGGCGCCGATCACGGGCGTACCCAAGGTGTGGGCTACCGGCCAGGGCGGCCTGCTCGACGTGGTGCCCGCGCCCGACTTCGCCAGCAGCCAGCGCATCTACCTGAGCTACGCCGAACCCGGCGACAACGGCACCGCAGGCACCGCCGTGGCCTACGGCACGCTGTCCGGCGACACGCTGGCGGACGTCAAGGTCATCTACCGCCAGGAGCCGAAGCTGGAAGGCCCCAACCATTTCGGCTCGCGCATCGTGTTCGACGACGCCGGCCACCTCTTCATCAGCCAGGGCGACCGCAACAACCGCCCCACCGCGCAGGAACTGGACAAGCTGCAGGGCAAGCTGGTGCGCCTGAACCTGGACGGCAGCGTGCCGCAGGACAATCCTTTCGTCGGTCGCGCCGACGTACGCCCGGAGATCTACAGCTACGGCCACCGCAACATGCAGGGCATGGCCCGCGATCCGCGCACCGGCAAGCTCTGGCAGAACGAGCACGGCCCGCGCGGCGGCGACGAGATCAACCTGCCGGAGGCCGGCAAGAACTACGGCTGGCCCATCATCACCTACGGCATCAACTATTCCGGCCAGCCCATTCCGGAAGCCGAAGGCAAGACGAAGGACGGCATGGAGCAGCCGTTCCACATGTGGGAGAAGTCCCCAGGCGTCTCCGGCATGGCCTTCCTCACCGGCAAGCCCGACAGCCCGTGGAACGACAGCGTGTTCGTGGGCGCGCTGGCGGAGCGCAACCTGATCCGCCTGACCCTGGACGGCGACAAGATCGTCGGCGAGGAGCGCCTGCTCAACGAGATCGGCGAGCGCGTGCGCGATGTGCGCGTGGCCGCGGACGGCAGCGTCTACGTCGTCACCGACGAGGACGACGGCAAGGTCTGGCGCATCGAACCGCCGAAGGCCCCGTGAGGACGGCCCGGTGATGCGCATGCTCCTGCTCGCCTGCGGCCTGTGCATCGCCACGATGGCGCAGGCGCAGTCACCCAGCGACTACGCCACGGCCAAGCAGCAGGCGGACCGCGACGAAGCCTCGCTGCCCGCCACCGACGCTGGCGCACTGCGCGACGCACAGCGGCTCGCGCTGGATGCCGCTATCAGCGGCTGCGCCACCCCGACCGCCGACACCTCGCCGTTCGTCGTGGTGGCGGAACTGGATGCCAGCGGCCAGGTCGTCCGCACCTGGCGGGAAGGCGGCACGCCGTTGGCGATCTGCGTGCAGAAGCAGATCCGCGGCAGCACGCTGTCCGCTCCACCACGCGCGCCGTTCTTCACCTCGTTCGAGCTGAGCTTCACGCCATGAGCGACGCCAGCACCGACATCAACGCCCTGCTGCGCGCCCGCCTGCCGGCCGGCGCCCCGCTGCAGATCCCGCCGCGCTGCCTGCTCGACATGCAGGGCGAACCGGTCGACTACGTGGAAGGCCAGTCGCTGGCGATGCGCTTCCCGGTGCTGCCGCGCTACCAGAACCCGATCGGGCACATGCAGGGCGGTTTCATCGTGGCGGCACTGGACAATACGCTGGGCCCGTTCTCGTACCTGATCGCACCACCCAGCGTCACGACCTCGCTCAACACGCAGTACCTGCGGCCAGTGACGCAGGAGATGCCGCACATCGTGTGCCATGCACGGTTGGTGGAACGCACGCGCACGCAGCTGTTCCTCGCCGGCGAGGTGCGTGACGACGCAGGCCGTGTGCTGGTGATGTGCCAGGCGGTGTGCCAGATCCTGCCGCAGAAGGCCGGCTGAGGCCGTTAAGCCCCTCTCCCTGCGGGAGAGGGGTTGGGGAGAGGGCCAACGGAGCCCATGTGTTCTGCCCGCTCTGGCGGTTGCCACATCCGCCGTGGGCTTTTGCCTTTGATGGCCTGGCGGGAAGCGCTTTCCTTTTCTTGAACATGGTGCCGCTCGCCGCGGGGGCCCTACTTTCTTTGCTTGTGCAAAGAAAGTAGGCAAAGAAACACCCCCCAGGCGGCACGCCCTGCGCTTCGCGCAGGGTCCGCAAGTGGTCCGGGAATTTTCGTAAGGCACATCCTTGTGCCATACGAAAACGCCGCCCATCCAGGGCGGCGCCCTTCGGGTTTTACCCGGCCCACTCGCCGCGCCTCATGGGGACCCAGAAAAGCAGGGGCAACAGCACAGCAGCGCGGGCGGACGCGTCTGCTTCGGCTCTTGGGCCCCCTGAGGTCCGGCAGTCACGGCGGGTAAAACCCCAAAGGGGCGGCGCACAAGGATGTGCGCCGTTTTCGTACAGGGCAGGATGCCCTGCACGAAAATTCCCGCCGGGACTGCGCACCCGCCGCGCAGCGGCGGGCGGACCGCCGGGGTGTGCTTTCTTTGCTTACTTTCTTTGCACAAGCAAAGAAAGTAAGGCCTCCGCGGCCAGCGGCACCATGCGTAGGCCACCGAAAGCTCATCCCGCAAGGCCATCAAAAACAAAACCATTGCGGCTGTTGTAGCGGCCGTGGAGAACGAAGACATGGACTTCGTTGGCCCTCACCCCAACCCCTCTCCCGCAGGGAGAGGGGCTCAAGTACTCAGCGCAACTCGAACCGATCCGCATCCAGCATCGCCGGGAACCGCTCCCGATGCGCCGCCAGCGCCTGCGCCGAGATCGTCGTCGTCACCACACCCTCGCCTGCCGGCAACTCCACCACCGGCTGCCCCAGCATGTCGATGACCGCACTGTCGCCCGCGTACTCGAGACCGTTGCCATCTGTCCCCGCACGATTCACCGCCGCCACGTAGCACAGGTTCTCGATCGCCCGCGCCCGCAGCAGCGTCTTCCATGGATACGCCCGCGCCGCCGGCCAGTTCGCCACGAACAGCTGCAGATCGAAATCCAGCTGTCCCGGGCGTTCGACGTCATGGCGGTTGCGTGCGAACACGGGGAAGCGCAGGTCGTAGCAGACCAGCGGATTGATCCGCCAGCCCTTCCACTCCACCGTCAACCGGTCGCGACCGGCGGCATAGCGTGTGTGCTCGTTGGCATAGCGGAACAGATGGCGCTTGTCGTAGTGCTGCAGGCCGCCGTCAGGTGTCGCGAATAACAGGCGGTTGAACACGCCAACGTCAGTCCGCAACTGCACGCTGCCCGTCACCGCCGCATCGAGCTTCGCCGCCTGCTCGCGGATCCACGCCACCGTGGCGCCGTCCATGCCTTCGGCCTGGTCGATGGCGTCGTTGCTGAAACCACTGGTGAAGGTCTCCGGCAGGATCACCAGATCGGTCTGCCCCGCCAGCGGTGCGATCAGCCTGCCGTAGTAGTCGCGGTTGCCGGCCGGGTCGTGCCAGCGCGTTTCGCCCTGGATGAGGGAAATGCGAAGGTCCTGCATGGGTTCTGTCTCCAGACCGCCATCGGGATGACGACGATCGCAATGTTGCCGACGTCATCCCAGCGGCTTTCAACAGCCGAATGGCTGTTCAAGCTGGGATCCATTGGCTTTGCCGTTTCTCGGAACCTGGAGCAAAAGCCAGATGGATTCCGGCGTTCGCCGGAATGACGAATCATTACAGCGCTTTCAACCGCGCGATCGCCGCCTCCAGCGTCGCTTCGTTCTTGGCGAAGCACAGCCGCGCCAGGCGCTGGCCGGCCGGCGGCGTTTCGTAGAACGGCGACAGCGGGATCGCGGTGACACCGTGCTCGATGGTCAGCCACTTCACGAATTCCGCATCCGACAGGTCGCTGACCGCCGAATAATCGACCAGCTGGAAGTAGCCGCCCGGCACCGGCAGCGGCTTGAACTTCGTGCCCAGCAGCTGTTCGCGGAAACGGTCGCGCTTGTCCTGGTAGAACGCGCCCAGCTGCTCGTAGTGCTCGGGTTCGTCGCGGATCATCGCCGCGAACGCGTGCTGCGCCGGCGCGAAGGTGCAGAACACGTTGTACTGGTGCACCTTGCGAAACTCGGCACTCAGCGCCGGCGGTGCGATGGCGTAGCCGATCTTCCAGCCGGTGCAGTGGTAGGTCTTGCCGAAGCTGGACACCACGAACGCTCGCGCCGCCAGTTCCGGATAGCGCAGGATCGACTCGTGGCGACGGCCGTCGAACACGATGTGCTCGTACACCTCGTCCGAGATCAGGTAGAGGCCGGTGCTCTCCAGCAACGACGACAGCGCGCGGATGTCGGCTGCGTCGAACATGGCGCCGGACGGATTGTGCGGGCTGTTGATGATCAGCAGCCGGGTCTTCGGCGTGACGGCCGCGCGCACGCGGTCCCAGTCCACGGCGAAGGTCTGCGGGTCCAGCGGCACGTGCACGGCGCGCGCGCCGGCCAGGTCGATCGCCGGCTCGTAGCTGTCGTAGGCCGGGTCCAGCACGATGACCTCTTCGCCCGGCCGCACCACCGCGTGGATCGCATTGAACAGCGCCTCGGTGGCGCCGCTGGTGACGGTGATCTCGGTGTCCGGGTTCACCTCGCGCCCATAGCAGCGCAACACCTTCTCGGCGATGGCTTGGCGCAGCGGGGCCACGCCGGTCATCGGCGCGTACTGGTTGTGGCCGTCGCGCATCGCGCGGTCCAGTTCGTCCACCAGCCGCTGCGGCACGGCGAAGTCCGGGAAACCCTGTCCCAGGTTGACCGCGCCGTGCTCGGCGGCGAGCTGCGACATCACGGTGAAGATGGTGGTGCCCACCTTGGGCAGCTTGGTCTGCGGCTGGGACATCCTGGTGCGGGTACTCGGCGTGGGGAACGCAGAGTGTACGCGCCGGGCGTTACGCGCGATGATGCGGCCATGGCCGACCACCGCGTTCCCACCGACGGCAGCGGCCTCGGAGATGTCCCCGAGGCGGAACGCGCGCGGCTGGCCACCGCCTGGGCCGCCGCGCACTACTTCGTCACCGTCGGCCGGCAGGAATGGCTGTTCCGTACCGGCATGACCGCCCCGGACGTCGAGCGGCAGGTCATGGCATCCCGCTATCTGTTCATCACCGCGTGGAATCCCCCGCCCGTCGATGCCCCGCGGCACGTCAACGACGCGGCGCAGGAGCGCCTGCATGCCCGTCTGCACACGCTGGGCCTGGCCTTCCACCCCGCGCTCGGCTGCAACAACCAGGGCGGCATGGTCGAACACGGCTGCCTGGTGCTGGACGCCACGCGGGAGCAGGCCGATGCCCTGGCGCGCGAGTTCGGCCAGGGCGGCACCCTGTTCTGGCACGCCGACGCGCCGGTGCGGCTGCGGATGATGTGGCCGCGCCCACCGCAGGCCGATGGCGATCCATACATCGACTGGGTGGGCTGACACCGCGACCGTCTGTCGCAGGCGGCCGGACCGGCGCCTCCGTTTAGAATGGGCGG
>NZ_JAKZBW010000011.1:0-103117 GCF_022539275.1 Pseudoxanthomonas sp. LH2527
TCCCCGCCCCCATGGACCCAGCCACCCAGATGGTGATCGACGGCCAGCAGGCCTTCGGGATGATCAACGCCATCCTGTGGACGATGCTGCGCACGGGCGCGCTGCTGATGGCCGCGCCGCTGATCGGCACGCGCGCGGTGTCGGTGCGCGTGCGGGTCATCATCGCCGGTGCGCTGGCGATGGCGCTGGCCCCGCTGCTGCCCGGCACGCCGGACCGCATCGCCTTCGACGCCAGCACCGTGCTCAGCGTGGCGCGCGAACTCGCCGTCGGCGCCAGCATGGGCTTCATGCTGCGGCTGGCCTTCGAGGCCGGGGCGATGGCGGGCGAACTGATTTCGCAGGGCACCGGCCTGGCCTTCGCGCAGATGTCGGATCCCCTGCGCGGGGTGAACTCCGGCGTCGTCGGCCAGTGGTTCTACCTGGCCTTCGGCCTGCTGTTCTTCACCGCCAACGGCCACCTGGCGCTGGTGTCGCTGCTGGTGGACAGCTACCGCTCGCTGCCGATCGGCACGGCGCTGCCCGATGTCCAGCAGATGCTGGAAGTGGCGCCGATGCTGTTCACCCATGTGCTGCGGGCCGCCGTGGGCCTGGCACTGCCGGTCATGGTCGCCATGCTGGCGGTGAACCTGGCGTTCGGCGTGCTGGGCCGCGCCGCGCCGGCCCTCAACCCCATCCAGCTGGGCCTGCCCACCGCCCTGCTGCTGGGCTTGTTCCTGCTGGCCCTGCTGGCCGGCGAGCTGGGACCGCCGGTGCAGCGGATCTTCGATGTGTCGTTCGACGCGGCGCGGCAGCTGACCGCCTGAGGGTGTGAAAGTCACGTTTGTGAAACGGTGCGGAAACGCACAGTTGGCGGATCTGCCGTGCCCGTCTCACATTAAAGTGCGTCGCCGGTTCCACTAAATGCATGAATTTGTGCAGAATGGAGGCGAGGGAGTTGCGACATACGCCTGCGCACGGACGGAACCGATCCCGCCCGACGCCGGAACGCTCCTCCCGCGAACCGGAGATTGCCGTGCACCACAGCCCGACCCACAAGCGCCGCACCAGTCAGGAAACGCGTGAAGCCGTGCTGGCCGCCGCGCGCCGGCTGTTCTTCACCAAGGGCTTCGACCAGACCACGCTGATGGACCTGGGCGAGGAAACCGGGCTGAGCGCACGCGGCGTGATCCTGCACTTCGAGACCAAGGCCGACATCATCGCCACCCTGCTGATCCGCGACTACACCGCGCGCCGGGCGCCGATGGTGGAGCGTCCGCAAGGTTCGACGCATGCGCAGCGTATTCTGGATTTCTATTTCTGGATGGCGCGCGAAGACGCAGCCAACTTCATCGCCTTCCCCGCCTTGTGGAGCGTGTCGGCACGCTGGTCGCCGACAGTCGAGGCGGAGATGAACACCGCGCTGCGCCGCATGCGCGAACCGGTGCGCCTGGAACTGAGCCGCGGCATGGGCGCTGGCGAATTCCGCGGCGTCGACATCCAGCACGCCGACGAAATGATCTGGCAGAGCTACCAGCACGGCCTGCGCGCCGTCGCCGTCAACGGCGGCACGCCGGCGATGGCGGTGCCGCAGGTGTTCAAGACGCTGGAAGCACTGTCGGCCTGACGCGCGCCGCGCCGGTTGCGTACAAACAGAACGGCCTCCTTGCGGAGGCCGTTCTTCGTTCACACCTGCGACGGCTCAATAGCTCGAGCACTCTGCGTGCCAACCGTGCCGTTCTTCAATGCACGGAGGGAAGGCGATCGCGTGACGATCGGCGGGAACTCCAAGCGTGACCTCCATCACTCTCGTCTCACAGTTAGCGCCTACACTGCGCGGGGCGCCGGGGTGGCGCCTGTCCCTGCCCCTTCCGAGCGACGAGTCGCCGACTCGCGACTCCCGCAACCGCACTCGAGATGAAGCCGAAACACCGCGACTTCCGCCTGGACATCATCGTCCTGCTGGGCTCCATTACGGCAGTGACGATCGCCTCGTTCGGCGTCTATCGCGGCTGGCAGGGACAGTGGTCGCAGGCGGGGTTCGATCTCGTAGTGGTCCTGGCCGTCGCCGCTCCCGTGGTGTACGCGTGGCGTACCGGCGACAGTCTCCGTGCCGGCAACGTGCTGGCGGTGCTCAATTCCGTCGCGACGTTCGGCGCCTGCCTGTTGCTGGGCCACACCGCGCTCACCTGGACCTACCTGGTACTGCTGACCAACTTCTTCATCGCGCACCGCTGGGTGGCGGTGGCGTGCAACGTGCTGCTGATCGTCGGCATGCAGCTGCTCCCGGGCTTCTTCCACGATGTGGTGCACGCGGCGTCGGTCTTCGTCAGTGCCGGCATGATCACCGCGTTCTCGCTGATCTTCGCCGCGCGCACGCAGGACGACCGCGCGCACCTGGAGCGGCTGGCGGCGGTCGATGCACTGACCGGCGTCCCGAACCGCCGCAGCATGGAGCGCGCCCTCGCCGATGCCGTCGGCCGCTTCCAGCGCGGCGAGCGCCGTTTCGGACTGGTCGTGCTGGACCTGGACCATTTCAAGGACGTCAACGACCAGTACGGCCATGCCGCCGGCGACGCCGCCATCGCCGACCTCGCCTCGATCCTGCGCTTCGAGATGCGCCGCAACGACCAGGTATTCCGTTTCGGCGGCGAGGAGTTCGTGACCCTGCTCGAACTCGACAGCACCGACGACCTGGAAGCCGCGGCCGAACGCCTGCGCAAGGCCGTACGCGGCAGCCTTCGCGGCCCCGGCGGACGCATCACCATCTCGCTCGGCGCCGCGCTGCTGCGCGAACAGGAAAAGACCTGGCACGACTGGTTCTCGCGCGCGGACGCCGCGCTGTACCGCGCCAAGTCGGCCGGCCGCGACAGCTACGTGATCGCGGACGACCTGTTCTAGCGGCAGCAAGGCTGCATGCAGAACTCCACCGCCGTCATCCCGGCGAAAGCCGGGACCCAGCGACTTGCGTTGCTGTCATGCGTGGAAAGCGAAAGGCACTGGGTCCCGGCCTGCGCCGGGATGACGGTCCCCACACCGTCGTCCCAGCGGCTTTCAACAGACGCACGTCTGGTCACGCTGGAACCCATCTTGCTTTTGCTTCTCGGTGTATCCAGGACACTGCAGCCGCAAAGGCCAAATGGATCCCAGCGTGCGCTGGGATGACGTCTCGGACGGTTAGGCAGTTCCGTCATCCCGGCGAAAGCCGGGACCCAGCGACTTGCGTTGCTGTCATGCGTGGAAAGCGAAAGGCACTGGGTCCCGGCCTGCGCCGGGATGACGGTCCCCACACCGTCGTCCCAGCAGCTTTCAACAGACGCACGTCTGGTCACGCTGGGACCCATCTTGCTTTTGCTTGGAGCCTCGACACTCACGGGCAATGGATTCCAGCATTCGCTGGAATGACGAGTTCCTGGCCTTCCCGCACCCTCCCCTTCGCCGTCGTCCCAGCGAAAGCTGGGACCCATCTTGCTCTTGCTGCGGGAGCTTTGGTACTCACGGACAATGGATTCCAGCGTTCGCTGGAATGACGAAATCCAGGCCCTCCCGCGCACGCATCTCCGCCGTCGTCCCAGCGGCTTTCAACAAGCGCACGTCTGGTCACGCTAGGACCCATCTTGCTCTTGCTCAACGAACCTCGGCGCTCACAGGCAATGGATTCCAGCGTTCGCTGGAATGACGGCAGCGAATCCTCCGGATGGACGATCCGGCTCCATGCGTGCGTCACTTCCCGCGCCACAACCACCGGTACAGCACTGGCAGCACCAGCAGCGTCAGCAGTGTCGATGACACGATGCCGCCGATCACCACCGTCGCCAGCGGCCGCTGCACTTCCGATCCCGCGCCGACGTTGAACGCCATCGGCAGGAAGCCGAGCGAGGCGACCAGCGCGGTCATCAGCACCGGGCGCAGGCGACCGAGTGCGCCGTCGACGACGGCCTGATCCAGCGCCAGCCCCTGCTCGCGCAGCTTGCGGATGAAGGCGATCATCACCAGGCCATTGAGCACCGCCACGCCGGACAGCGCGATGAAGCCCACGCCCGCGGAGATGGACAGCGGAATCCCGCGCAACGCCAGCGCCACCACGCCACCGGTCAGCGCCAGCGGCACGCCGGTGAACACGATGGCGGCGTCCCTGGCCGAACCGAAGGCCCAGAACAGCAGCGCGAAGATCAGCAGCAGCGTCGCCGGCACCACCACGGCGAGCCGCTGGCTGGCCGAGATCAACTGCTCGAATGTGCCGCCATATTCGATCCAGTAACCGGCCGGCATTGCCACGTCCTTCGCAACGCGTGCGCGCAGCTCCTCGACGAAGCCGCCCAGGTCGCGACCGCGTACATTGGCCGTCACCACTACCCGGCGCTTGCCGTTCTCGCGATTGATCTGGTTGGGTCCAAGGGTGGTCTCGATCTTCGCCACTTCACGCAACGGCACGGTGCCCGGGGCGCCGGAACCCCAACTGGCCGAGCGTATGGATTCGTCCTCGTTGCCGGCGCGGCCCAGCGGGATGGGCAGGTCGTGCAGCGCGGCGGGGTCCTGCCGCATCGCTTCCGGCAAACGCACGACGATGTCGAAGCGGCGGTCGCCCTCGAACAGCTGGCCGGCCACCTCGCCGCCGACCGCGGTCGCCACGGTGTCCTGCACGTCGCCGGGATTCAGCCCGTAGCGGATCAGCGCCTGGCGGTCCGGCGTGATGGTCAGCAGCGGCAAGCCGGTGGCCTGTTCGAGGCGGACGTCGGCCGCACCATCTACGGTGTTCACGACCGCCTCGATGCGTTCGCCGACCTCCACCAGCGTATCCAGATCGTCGCCGTAGAGTTTGATCGCCACGTCGGCACGCACGCCGGAGATCAGCTCGTTCATCCGCATCTGGATGGGCTGGGTGAACTCGTAGTTGTTGCCGGGAATCTGCGCCACGGCCTGTTCGATCTCGGCGACCAGCGTCGCCTTCGGCTTGCGCGGGTCGGGCCACTGCTCGCGCGGCTTCAGCATGACGAAGGTGTCGGCGACCGACGGCGGCATGGGGTCGGTCGCCACCTCCGCGGTGCCGAGCTTGCCGAACACGCGGTGCACTTCGGGAAACTGCGTGATCCGCGCCTCCAGCGTGGCCTGCATGCGCACCGCCTGGTCCAGGCTGGTACCGGGAATGCGCATGGCATGCATGGCGATATCGCCTTCGTCCAGGCTGGGCACGAACTCCGTGCCCAGCCGCGTGGCCAGCAGGCCGCACAGCACCACCAGTGCGAACGCACCGCCCACCACCACCGCGCGCGCGCGCAATGCCCACGCCAGCGCCGGCGCATACGCGCGGCGCGCCCATTCCATCACGCGCGTTTCCTTTTCCTGTACGCGGCCACGCAGGAACAGCGCGATCGCGGCCGGCACGAAGGTCAGCGACAGCACCATCGCGCCGCTGAGCGCCAGCACCACCGTGATCGCCATCGGATGGAACATCTTTCCCTCCACGCCGGTGAGCGCGAAGATCGGCAGGTACACCGCGGTGATGATGCCCAGGCCGAACAGGCTGGGCCGGATGACCTCGGCCGTCGCCGAGGCCGTGGCGTCCAGCCGCTCCTCCTCGGTCGGCAGGCGTCCGAGCCGGTGCTGCAGTTCGCCGAAGCGGCGCAGGCAGTTCTCGATGATGATCACCGCACCGTCGACGATCAGGCCGAAGTCCAGCGCGCCCAGGCTCATCAGGTTGCCCGACACGCCGCCGCGCACCATGCCGGTGAGGGTGAACAGCATCGACAGCGGGATCACCGCCGCGGTGATCAGCGCCGCGCGCACGTTGCCCAGCAACAGGAACAGCACGACGACGACGAGGATCGCGCCTTCGACCAGGTTCTTGGCCACGGTGCGGATGGTGCGGTCGACCAGCGCCGTGCGGTCGTACATCGGCTCCGCGCGCACGCCGGCGGGCAGGCTGCGGTTGGCCTCGGTCAGGCGTGCGGCCACCGCCTGCGACACGTCGCGGCTGTTGGCGCCGATCAGCATGAAGGTGGTGCCCAGCACGACCTCCTTGCCGTCCAGCGTCGCCGCGCCGGTGCGCAGCTCCGGCCCCTCGCCCACCTGCGCCACGTCGCCCACGCGGATCGGTACGCCGTCGCGGCGGTCCAGCACGATGTCGCGGATGCCGTCGAGGTCGGCCACCTGTCCCGGTGCGCGCACCAGGAACTGCTGGCCATTGCGCTCGATGTAGCCGGCGCCGACGTTGCGGTTGTTGCGCGCCACCGCCTGCACCACGTCGTGCAGGGTGAAGCCCAGCGCCACCAGCCGCGCCGGGTCGGGGGTGATGTGGATCTGCCGGGCGAAGCCGCCGATGGTGTTGACCTCGGTCACGCCGGGCACGTTGCGCAGTTGCGGACGCACCACCCAGTCCTGCAGCGTGCGCAGGTCGGTGGCGGTATACGGCGTACCGTCGTCCTTGCGCGCCGTCGCCTCCGCTTCGAGGGTGTACATGAAGATCTCGCCCATGCCGGTGGCGATGGGCCCCATCTCCGGCTCCAGTCCGGCCGGCAGCTGCGATTTCACCTGCTGGATGCGCTCGCCGACCTGCTGGCGGGCGAAGTAGACGTCGGTGCCGTCCTTGAACACCACCGTCACCTGCGACAACCCGTAGCGCGAGATCGAGCGCGTGTAGTCCAGCCCCGGCAGACCGGCGAGCGCGGTTTCCAGGGTGAAGGTCACGCGTTGTTCGGCCTCCAGTGGGGAATAGCCGGGCGCCTCGGTATTGACCTGCACCTGCACGTTGGTGATGTCGGGGGTGACGTCGATCGGCAGCCTGCCGAAACTCCATGCGCCCACCGCCACCAGGACCAGCGTCAACGCCATCATCAGCCAACGGTGCCCGATGGCGAAGCGCAGGACACGCTCCAGCACACCGCCGGATGCGGGAATGCCGGGATCAGTGGTCATGCGAGGCCCCCGATTTCTCGATGTCGGCCTTCACCAGATAGCTCTGTTCGACTACCACCTGGTCGCCCACCTGCAATCCTGAGCGCACTTCGACGCGCTGCGCGTCGCGCTGGCCCAGCTCGACCGGCCGGATCTCGTAGGTGTCGCCGACGCGCACGAATACCACGTCCCAGTCGCGGAACGTCTGCAGCGAGGCCAGCGGCACGACCATCGCCGCCGGCTGCTGTTCCACCGTGATGCGCGCCTTCACCGCGGAGCCGGGGCGCCACAGGCCATCGCGGTTCTGCAGCGTCGCGCGCGCCACCGTGCTCTGGCTGGCGGTGGCGGTGCCGGGCAGCACGCGCTCCAGCGTGGTCTGCGCGGTGGCGCCATCGCTTAGGCGCGTCACCGTGACCGGTACACCGGGCACGATGTGCTGGGCATCCGCGCCGAAGATGTGCAGGTCCACCCACAGCGTGGACAGGTCGGCGATCTCGAACAGCGTGGCACCCTCGCCCGCCACGCTGCCGACGCTGGCGTTGCGCGCCAGCACCACGCCGCCGATCGGCGAGGTGACGGAATACGTGGTCAGGCTGAGGTTGCTTTCGATGGTCGCCAGCGTCTGTCCGGCGCGTACGCGGTCGCCGGCATTGACGGACAGCCGGCGGACAGGACCGGGAAAGCGCGCAGCGACGTTGGCAACGCGGCCTTCCACCGGCGTCAGCAGGCCCTGCACCTCGTGCTCGTCGGCGATCGTGCCGGCCTGCACCGGCGCAACGCGGATGCCGGAATCCGCGGCGATCTTCGCGCCGATGGTGGTGCGGCCTTCGTAGCTGTCGTAGGCCCAGCGCAGCGGCTTGCCTTCCACCTTCGCCAGCACTTCGACATCGAAGGAGTGCGGTTCGCCCACCACGCTCTTCGCCAGCAGGCTGCCGTCGGCCTGCGGATGCAGCACGTGCGTCTCCCGCACGTGGCCCAGGCGGACCAGACGAACCTCCACGCTGCCCGCCGTGGCCGGCAGCGGCTTGCCGTCGCGGTACAGCCACGCCTGGTAGGTCGGTGGCGTGCCCGATTCGGCGATCGCCAGTTCGACGCGATAGCCGGCCTGTTCCAGCAGGCGGCCGCCGTGTTCGCCGCGTGCGACCTCCTCATCGCCGTGGCCGCCCGCTTCATCGTGGCCATGGCCGGCTTCGCTGCCGTGGTCGTCGGCGTGATCGTCCTTGCCGCCACACGCGGCCAGCATCAGCGAAAGCGCCAGCGCGCTCATCAGGGGACGCAATGTCATGGGGTTGTTCCTTGTTCCGGGTTCATCGGCATGGCCACCAGGGCTTGGCCGGTAAGGCGCTGCAGTTCGATCAGCGCGAGCTGGGCTTCCAGCGCCGCATCCAGTTGCTGCCGGCGTGTCGCGGTCGTTTCCGACTGCAGCTGCGCCCATTCGAGGTAACTGATGGCACCGGCGCGATACGCCCGCTCGGCGGCCTGTTCCGCACGCCGCAGGCGCGGCAGCACGTCGTCGCGCGTGCGCTGGACGTCGAGTTGCGCCAAACGGTAGCGGCCATGGGCGTCGGTGAGCGTGGCGTACAGCGCGATGTCGCGCGACTCGCGCTCCATTTCCAGCGCTGCCAGATCCGCTTCGGCGACACGGATCGCCGGCGTGGCGCGACGTGCGCCGCCCAGCGCCAGCGACACGCTGCCGACGAGCGTGATATCACCGCTGTCCTGCAGGCGACGCACGCCGACCTGCCAGTCCAGGTCCGGCGTGGACGCCGTGCGTGCAAGCCGTACGCGGGCCTCGCGCACGCGATGCTCATCGGCGAACTGCGTCAGTTCCGGCGTGCCGTCCAGCAGCTCGGCCAGTTCGTTGGCATCGGCGATGGCGGCGAGCGCCAGCGGATCGGTGGCTGCGATCTCGAACCGCGGTGCGCGTTCACCCCACAGCGCCGCGAGGTGCTGTCGCGCCGCGACGGCCTGGTGATCGGCACGTGCCAGCGCCAGGTCGGCGCGCGCGAGCGCCGCCTCGGCGGTCAGCACGACGGACGCCGGTGACGCGCCGGCCTGAAGGCGCTGACGCGCCGCCGCGACCGTGCGGCGACGCTGCGCGATGTCCTGCACGGCGATGGCCTGCTGGGCACGTGCGCCGGCAACGGCGAGGTAGCGGCGGGCGACATCGGCCAGCAGGTCGAGGCGCTGCGTCTCGCGCTGCATCGCCAGGGCATCGATACGGGCCTGTGCCAGCGTCCGGCGCGCATCCAGCTTGCCGCCGCGCTCCAGCACGCCGGCCAGCGTCAACGTCGCTTCGGCTTGGCGGAAGCCGCTCGCATCGCCGGTGCCGAGCACATTCTCGACCTCCAGTCCGGCACGCAGCGCAGGCCTCAGCAGCGCGGCCTCGCGTTCGGCGAGCAGCGCCTGGGTGCGTGGGCCGAACAGGCGCAGGTCGGGATGGACGCGGGCGACGCGCGCGATGGCGTCGTCCAGGGTCAGGATTTCAAGGGGAACAGCAGGCGATGGCGCCTGTGCGTGCACGCACGGCGCGATCGCGAAGGCGGCCAATGCCGCCAGTCGCAACCACATGGGAAGTCTCCGGAACGTCGGTGATGGAATGCGGGCGACGGAACGTCAGCCCGGCACGGGCATCACGCGGCGATCGGGGGACGCAGCAACGACGCGCGTGGTGCCTGCGCCAGGGGCACCGCATCCAGCACGGGCACCGCGGCGGGCAGCACCATGGCCGGCACGCGCATCGGCGCCGGCACGATGGCGGTCAGGTGGCCGCAGCAGTGGCTGGCATGCATCAGGGCATGCAGCAGGTCGCCCGGATCGGCATCGTCGTGATCGTGGCGGGGGCCTTGGCCATCGTGTTCGCCGACCACGTGCAGATGCTCGGCGCCGTTGCCCAGTTCGTGCAGGTCGCCCAACGAGGCGAACACCGGATTGGCCAGCACCGCCAGCAGCAGTACCGCCAGCGCCGGCAGGCGCAGCAGGAGGAAACGGCGGTGGCGCAGGAAACGGAGCATCGGCGGGCATGCTAGCGGCCGATGCCGGCGTTAGACAATTCCACGAGGGATTCCCGTCCCCGGACTGGAACAGGTCTTGCAGCGCACCGTCCGACCCCGTCGGAAATGCGCCATGTCTGAGCAGGACGAAAGCGGCGAACGCACTGAACTTCCTACCGAAAAACGGCTTCGCGAGGCCCGTGAGCAGGGCAACATCCCGCGCTCGCGCGAGCTGGCGACGGCGGCGGTGTTCGGCGCGGGCGTGCTGGCGATCATCGCGATGGGCCCCGGCCTGGCGCGCAATGCGCTGGGCTGGATGAAGATCGCCCTGACCCCCGACCCCATGCTGATGCGTCAGCCGGACCAGTTGTTCGGCCATGTCGGCCTGTTGCTGCTCAAGCTGCTGGCCGCGGTCGCGCCGGTGGCCGGCATCTGCGTGCTGGCCGGGCTGGCGGCGCCGGCGCTGATGAGCGGCCTGCAGTTCTCGCAGAAGTCGCTGATGCCCGACTTCAAGCGCCTCAACCCCGCCACCGGCCTCAAGCGCCTGTATGGCGCGGAAAGCATCGCCGAGCTGCTGAAGTCGCTGCTGCGTGTGGCGCTGATCGGCGGCGCGGCGGCCATCTGCCTGAAGCTGGGCCTGGATCCCCTGCGCGAACTGCTGACCATGCCGCTGGAACAGGCCGTGCGCAGCGGCCTGTCGTTCACCAGCACCCTGCTGCTGGCCACCACCGGCGGGTTGATCCTGCTGGCCGCCATCGACGCGCCGTACCAGAAGTGGAACTGGCTGCGGAAGCTGAAGATGACGCGCAAGGAGCTGCGCGACGAGATGAAGGAAAGCGAGGGCAGCCCGGAGGTGAAGGGCCGCATGCGCCAGTTGCAGCACCAGATGTCGCAGCGCCGGATGATGGAAGAGGTGCCGACCGCCGACGTGATCGTGGTCAACCCGACCCACTACGCCGTGGCGCTGAAGTACCAAGCCGGCCAGATGGGCGCGCCCACCGTGGTCGCCAAGGGCGTGGACGAAATGGCCCTGCGCATCCGCGAACTGGCCGACGCCCACCGCATCGCCATCGTCTCCGCGCCGCCGTTGGCACGCGCCTTGTATCGGGAAGGCCAGCTTGGCCGGGAAATCCCCGTGAGAATGTACGCCGCCGTCGCCCAGATCCTCTCCTACGTCTACCAGCTGCGTGCCTGGCGCGTGGGCGAAGCCCCGCTGCCCGACCAGCCGACCGTCGACATCGATGAGCACGGAGGCAAGGCATGAGCGCGCAGCCCGCCGGCGGGCTGCGCTGGATGGAGATGCTGAAGAACGGCCTGGGCGCACCGCTGGTCGTGCTGGCGCTGCTGGCCATGATCGTGGTGCCGTTGGCGCCGCCGGTGCTGGACGCGCTCTTCAGCTTCAACATCGCCATCTCGCTGGTGGTGCTGCTGGCGGTGATCTACGTGAGGCGCCCGCTCGACTTCACCATCTTCCCGATCATCCTGCTGATGACCACCATGCTGCGGCTGGCGCTGAACGTGGCGTCGACGCGGGTGATCCTGCTCAACGGCCAGAACGGCCACGACGCCGCCGGCAAGGTCATCGCGGCGTTCGGCGAGTTCGTGGTGGGCGGCAACTACGCCGTCGGCATCGTGGTGTTCGCCATCCTCACCATCATCAACTTCGTGGTGATCACCAAGGGCGCCGGCCGCATCGCCGAGGTCTCGGCACGCTTCATCCTGGACGCGATGCCCGGCAAGCAGATGGCCATCGACGCCGACCTCAACGCCGGCGTGCTGACCCGCGAGGAAGCCAAGGCCCGCCGCGAGGAAGTGCGCGCGGAAGCCGACTTCTACGGTTCGATGGACGGCGCCAACAAGTTCATCCGCGGCGACGCCATCGCCGGCATCCTGATCCTGTTCATCAACCTGGTGGGCGGCTTCGCCGTGGGCATGTTCCAGCACGGCATGCCGGCGGCCGAGTCCGCTTCCACCTACACCCTGCTGTCGATCGGCGACGGCCTGGTGGCACAGCTGCCCGCGCTGCTGGTGTCGTCGGCCGTGGCCATGCTGGTGACCCGCGCCTCGCGCTCGGAAGACATGGGCCAGGCCGTGATGGGCCAGGCCTTCGGCCAGCACAAGGCGCTGGCGGTGGCGGCCGGCGTACTGGGCCTGGTCGGTCTGGTACCCGGCATGCCCAACGTCGCCTTTTTGACGCTGGCGGCCGGCATCGGCTACCTGGCCTGGAAGATGTGGAAGCGGACCCAGGAAGGGCCGGACGCGGCCGGCGGCGACGTGCCCGCCCTGCCCGGCCCGGGCGCCCCGGACCGCAATGCCGAACTGACCTGGGACGAGCTGCGTCCGGTCGATCCGCTGGGCCTGGAAGTGGGCTACCGGCTGATCCCGCTGGTCGACAAGAACCAGGGCGGCGAGCTGATGTCGCGGATCAAGGCCGTGCGCCGCAAGCTGACCCAGGACCTGGGCTTCCTGGTGCCGCCGGTGCACATCCGCGACAACCTGGAACTGCCGTCCAACGGCTACCGGCTGCTGGTGCATGGCGTGCCGGTGGCCTCGGCGGAGATCCATCCGGACCGCGAACTGGCCCTCGACCCGGGCGGCGCGTTCGGCACCATCGACGGCATCCCCGGCAAGGACCCGGCGTTCGGCCTGGACGCGGTGTGGATCCAGTCGCACCAGAAGGCCACCGCCGAATCGCTGGGCTATACCGTGGTCGATCCGGCCACGGTGATGGCCACCCACCTCTCGCACCTGGTGCGCGAACACGCGCCGGAACTGCTTGGCCACGAAGAAGTGCAGCAGCTGCTGTCGCAGCTGGCCCGCAGTGCGCCGAAGCTGGTCGAGGACCTCACCCCGAAGGCGCTGCCGCTGGCCACCGTGGTGCGCGTGCTGCAGAACCTGCTGATCGAGCGCGTGCCGATCCGCCAGCTGCGCCGCATCGTCGAGGCGCTGGTCGAGTTCGCCCCGCAGAACGCCGATCCGGCCGCCCTCACCGCCGCCGTGCGCACATCGCTGGGCCGCTTCATCGTGCAGGAAATCTCCGGCATGGCACCGGAACTGCCCGTCTATACCTTGGCGCCGAATCTGGAACGCGTCTTGCAGGACAGCACCCAGGGAACCGGCGCGGCGCTGGAACCGGGACTGGCCGAACGCCTGCACCAGAGCCTCGCCGACGTGGTGACCAAGCAGGAAGCCCGCAGCGAGCCTGCGGTGGTGCTGGTACCGGGAACGGTCCGCGCCGCCCTCGCCCGCCTGGTCCGCCACAGCGTCCCCTCGCTGTCGGTACTGGCCTACAGCGAGGTGCCGGAAGACAAGCGGTTGAAGCTGGTGGGGACGATCAGTTGATCGCGCGGGAATGGGGATTTGGGAATGGGGAATCGTGAAAAGCGATTCCAGGCCGGAGAAAGCAGTGATGACGCGAACATGTAGACACAAGGCAAATCAGGGCGCGAGACCTCGCAACGATCAGCGAGTCCTTTCGATTCCCCATTCCCTATTCCCCATTCCCGGCCTGCACCCATGAAAATCAAACGCTTCGTCGCCGCCGACATGCGCACTGCCTTTGCGATGGTCCGGCAGGAACACGGGCCGGATGCGGTGATCCTGTCCAATCGGGTCACCGAGGACGGTGTCGAGATCGTCGCCGCCAGCAACTACGACGAGGCGCTGGTGCAGCGCACGCTGGAGGCGATGCGTCCCGCTGCACCCGCAGCGCCGCTGCATCCGCTGCTGGACCCGGCCACGCCGGCCGCCGCCGCGAATGCACCCGCCCAGTCGCCGGCGCAGGCCGCGGCCAGCTACTTCGCCCGTCGCCAGCCGGCGACGCCTGCGGCCCCGCACGCCGAGGTCGCGAAGCCGGCGCCTGCCGCCGCCGCTGCGGTCACCGTCGCCACGCCTTCGCCGGTCACCGCGCCGCGTGCGCCGGTGGCCCCGGCCGACCGCGTGCCGGCACCGGTGGTGCGCGAGATCGCGCCGCTGCTGATCGAACCCGAATCCTTCGCCGCCAAGCTGGCGTCGTGCCTGCCGCCGGCGCCGGCCAACGAGCCCGTCGCCATCGCGCCGGCCATCGCCCCGCGTCGCCCGGTGGTACCGCGCGCCGAGGCCGACGACACCCTGGACCTGGACGCGCTGCTGCCCTTGATCGCACCGCCGGTGTCGCTGCCGGAACCCGAACCCGCGCCGGTGGCGGCCCTGCACGCCACCCGCACGCCGGCCCTCGCGCCGGTGCCGGCGCCCACCACCGTCACCGTGCCCACGCTGAGCGTGGTCACCGACAACGCCGCGCAGGCGCGCGAGAGCGACGAGCAGCTCGTGCAGATGCGCGGCGAACTGTCGGCGATGCGCGAGATGATCGAACGCGAGATGCATCGCCTCACCGACGAACGCCTGCGCGGTTCGCCGGTGCGCATGCAGGCGATGGAGCTGATGGAGGACTACGGCTTCGACGCCGGCATCACCCGCGACATCGCCCTGCAGATTCCGGCCGATACCGAAGCGCATCGCGGCCGCGGCCTGATGCTGGGCCTGCTGTCGAAGAAGCTGCCGGTGCTCGACACCGACCTGCTGGACACCGGCGGCGTGATCGCCTTGGTCGGCCCCACCGGCGCCGGCAAGACCACCACCATCGCCAAGCTGGCCGCCTGCTTCGCCCAGCGCCACAACCCGCGCGACGTGGCGCTGGTGACCACCGACACCCTGCGCGTCGGCGGCCGCGAGCAGCTGCATGGCTATGGCCGCCAGCTCGGCATCGCCGTGCACGAGGCCGACAGCGCGCAGGCCCTGGCCTTGGTGCTGGAACGCCTGCGCGACTACAAGCTCGTGCTGATCGACACCGCCGGCCTGGGCCAGCGCGACCGCAACCTGGTCGGCCAGCTCAACTGGCTGCGTGCCTCCGGCCAGGTGAAGACCCTGCTTTGCCTGCCGGCCAATTCGCACTTCTCCGACCTGGACGAAGTGGTCCGCCGCTTCAGCACCGTGCAGCCGCAAGGCGTGGTGCTGACCAAGCTGGACGAGACCGGCCGCCTGGGCAGCGCACTGAGCGTGGTCGTCGACCACCAGCTGCCGATGACCTGGGTGACCGACGGCCAGCGCGTTCCCGACGACCTCCATCGCGCCAACAGCGCCCACCTCGTGCTGCGGCTGGACCAGCTGCGCCGCGAAGCCGACGAACCCTGCTCGACCGAGGCCACCCATGTCGCCTGACCACCCGCTGCAGACCAATCCCCGCAGCACCCCGCCGTTGCCCGGCGCGTTCCATCCCGTGCGCGTCGTCGCCGTCACCGGCGGCAAGGGCGGCGTGGGCAAGACCAACGTCTCGGTCAACCTGGCCGTGTCGCTCGCCGAGATGGGCAAGCGCACCCTGCTGATGGACGCCGACCTGGGCCTGGCCAACGTGGACGTGCTGCTCGGCCTGTCGCCGAAGTTCACCCTGGCCGACCTGGTGGCCGGCCGCTGCGGGCTGGAGGATGTGCTGCTGGAAGGTCCTGAGGGCGTGCTGGTAGTGCCGGCGTCGTCGGGTTTCCGCCACATGGCCGAACTGACCCCGGCCGAACACGTCGGCCTGGTCAACGTGTTCTCAGAACTCCAGCGCGCCCTCGACTTCATGATCGTCGACACCGCCGCCGGCATCACCGACAGCGTGCTGACCTTCTGCCAGGCCGCGCAGGACACCGTGGTGGTGGTCTGCGACGAACCGGCCTCGATCACCGACGCCTACGCGCTGATCAAGGTGCTGGCGCGCGAGCGCGGCCTGGACCGCGTGCACGTCATCGCCAACATGGTCCGCGACCCCAACGAGGGCCGCAAGCTGTACGAGAAGCTCGCCCGCGTCTGCGAACGCTTCCTCGGCGACGTTGCCCTGCACTACCTGGGCGCCGTGCCGCAGGACGACTGGCTGCGCCGCGCCGTGCAGCGCCAGCAGGCGGTGGTGAAGGCCTACCCGGGCAGCCCCTCGGCGCGCGCCATCACCGACATCGCACGCACCACCGCACGCTGGCAGCCGCCGGTGGGCGCGCGCGGCAACGTGGAATTCTTCGTCGAACGCCTGATCCAGCGGGGGGTGGCCGCATGAACACCGCCGCCGCCCAATACCGCGCGGTGCAGCGAAGCGCCGCCAACGACTTCGTCACCCAGCACGCCGACCTGGTCCGCCGCATCGCCCATCACCTGGCGGCGCGACTGCCGGCCAGCGTGGAGATCGACGACCTGATCCAGGCCGGCATGATCGGCCTGCTGGAAGCCTCGCGCAGCTACGACGCCGAACAGGGCGCCTCGTTCGAGACCTACGCCTCCATCCGCATCCGCGGCTCGATGATCGACGAGATTCGCCGTGGCGACTGGGTCCCGCGCTCGGTGCACCGCCGCGCGCGCCAGGCCGCCGCCACCGTGCGCGAGATCGAACAGCGCACCGGCCGCGCCGCCATCGCCACCGAAGTCGCGAGCGCGATGGAGATGCCGCTGCCCGAATACCTGCGCCTGATGGAAGACGCCGCGCGCGGCCAGGTGCTGAGCCTGGAGTCGCACATCGACGACCACGGCGAGCCGAACACCTCGCGTACCGGCGGTCCCTCGCCGCAGCAGAACCTGGAACGCAGCGAGTTCCGCCAGCAACTGGTCAAGTGCATCGGCCAGCTGCCCGAACGCGAGCAGCTGGTGCTGTCGATGTACTACGAGCAGGAGCTCAACCTGAAGGAAATCGGCGCCGTGCTCGGCGTGAGCGAGTCGCGCGTCTGCCAGATCCACGGCCAGGCGATGGTGCGCCTGCGCGGCCGCCTGCAGGTGTTCGAGAAGGCCGATGCGGGGCTGGGAGACGATGAGTGAAAGGACGGGGAATCGGGAATAGGGAATAGGGAATAGGGAATGGAGAGTGGCGCTCTGCGTTGTCCGCAGGTCCGCGTTCCTTCGGACGCAACAAAACCGCTCCCCATTCCCCATTCCCTATTCCCGATTCCCCGCTACCCCTAAACCTTTCCCGGCCCCGGCCGATACCCCTTCCAGACTCGCCGTCCACGCAATACCGGAGCACCCGTGACCAACAAGAACATGCGCATCCTCATCGTGGACGACTTCTCCACCATGCGCCGCATCATCAAGAACCTGCTCAACGACCTGGGCTACACGAACACCGCCGAGGCCGAGGACGGCAACAGCGCGTTGACAGCGCTGGGCCAGGGTGGTTTCGACTTCGTGGTCACCGACTGGAACATGCCCGGCATGACCGGCATCGAGCTGCTGAAGGCGATCCGTGCCGACGACCGCTACAAGACCCTGCCGGTGTTGATGGTGACCGCCGAGGCCAAGCGCGAGCAGATCATCGAGGCGGCGCAGAACGGCGTGAACGGCTACATCATCAAACCGTTCACCGCGCAAACGCTGGAAGAAAAGCTGGGCAAGATCTTCGAACGCCTGGGAGCGGCCGCCTGATGAACGCCGTCGTCGACGCCACCGCTGCCCGCGCCGCGCTGGTGGAGAAACTGCAGCACGCCCTCGACGCCCTGGAACAGGGCGACGAAGCCGGCTGGCGTCGCGAGCTGGATGCCATCGCCGCCTGGCGCACGCAGCCGATGATGCAGGGCCTGGGACGGCTGGCGCGCGAACTCGCGCAGACGCTGGGCGAGCTGCCGCCGACCGGTCCGGACGAACTCGACGACGCCTGCTCACGCCTGGACCATGTGGTCGAAATGACCGAACAGGCCAGCCACAAGACGCTGGACCTGGCCGAACAGTGCCGCGGCTACGCCACCGAACTGAAAGCCACCGAGCTGTCACCGGCGCAGGCCGCGCTGGTGGACAGCATCGGCAAGGGCCTGTCCGAGATGGCGCTGGCGCAGAGTTACCAGGACCTCACCGGCCAGATCATCCGCCGCGTGGCGGGCATCGTGCGCCGCGTGCACGAGGGCTTCGGCGCGCTCGGCCTGCCGCCGCCGGAAAAAAACCGCGACAAGGGTTCAGAACTCGCCGGTCCGGCCGTTGCTGGTCTTGACCGCAACGCGTTTTCGCAGGACGACGCCGACGACCTGCTGTCCGGCCTGGGGTTGTAGCCCCGGGGGACACGCGCTGCGGAACCGGAGACCTGCCATGCCCGCCGCTGCCGCCCGCCGTTCCCGTCACCCCGTCGTCCTGCTGTTCGTGGGATCGCTGCTGGTCTGCGATGCGCTGGTCGGCCGCTTCCTGCGACGCCGTGCCGCCCCGGCCCTGCTCGATTCCTCCCGCTGATCGCCTGCCCCGGTATCCGTCCTGCCCATGTCCGCCGTCACGCCCGAAATCGCCGCCGACTTCCTGATCGAAGCGCAGGAAATCCTCGACCGGCTCGGCGAACAACTGGTCACGCTGGAACAGGACCCGTCCGACAGCGACCAGCTCAACGCGGTGTTCCGCGGCTTCCACACGCTCAAGGGCGGTGCCGGCTTCCTCGGCATCCAGCCGATGGTCAACCTGTGCCACGCGGCCGAAGAGACGCTGGGCCTGGTCCGCGCCGGCCAGGCCACGCTGGAAGCGCAGCACTTCGACGCCGCGCAGCAGTCGCTGGACTGGCTGCAACAGATGCTCGACGCCATCGGCGCCGGCGAAGAGCCGCCGCATGCACCGCAGATCCTGATCGACCAGTTCGACGTGCAGGGCGGCACACCCGCCTCGCGCCCGGCGCCTGCCGCGCTCGCGACCCCCACGGCGCCCGCCGCGGGCGGCGACATGATCAGCGACGACGAATTTGAAGCCCTGCTCGACCAGCTGCACGGCGAGGCGGCGCCCACCACCGTGGCCACGCCTGCGCCCGCAGCGCCGCGTGCCGCGCCGGCGCCCGCTCCCGCCAGACCCGCCGCGCCGAAGCCCGCCGCCAAGGCCGGTGGCGAGGTCGAACAGACCATCCGCGTGGACACCAAGCGGCTGGATGCCATCGTCAACCTGGTCGGCGAACTGGTGCTGTCGCGCAACCGCCTGAAGACCCTGCGCGCGCGCATCCGCGACGAAGAACTGGACCGCGCCGTCAGCAGCCTGGACATCGCCACCGCACGCCTGCAGACCGCCGTGATGCGCACGCGCATGCAGCCGGTCGGCAAGGTGTTCTCGCGCTTCCCCAAGGTCGCCCGCGACGTCGCCCGCCAGTTGCAGAAGGAAGTCGACCTGGAACTGGTAGGCGCCGACACCGAACTCGACCGCAACCTGGTCGAGGCGCTGGCCGATCCGCTGGTGCACCTGGTGCGCAACGCGATCGACCACGGCATCGAAGTGCCGTCGCTGCGCGAAGCGTGCAGCAAGCCGCGGCAGGGCCACGTGCGCCTGTCGGCGCAGCAGGAAGGCGACTTCGTCACCATCGAGATCCGCGACGACGGCGCCGGCATCGATCCGGAACGCCTGCGCGCCAAGGCGCTGGAAAAAGGCCTGATCGATCCCGAGGCCGCTGCCCGCCTCAGCCATGACGAGTGCCTGCAGCTGATCTTCCTGCCGGGCTTCTCGACCAAGGCCGAGGTCACCGACATCTCCGGCCGCGGCGTCGGCATGGACGTGGTGCAGTCGCGCATCCGCGAACTCAGCGGCCAGATCACCATCCATTCCGATGTCGGCCGCGGCAGCCGTTTCGTCATCCGCGTGCCGCTGACCCTGGCCATCCTGCCGACCCTACTGGTGCAGGCCGGCGAGCCGGTCTATGCGCTGCCGCTGGCGCGCGTGATGGAAGTGCTGCACGCCCCGTCCGAAAGCCTACGCTGGTTCGACGGCCAGGCCGTGCTGGACCGCCAGAGCCACACCCTGCCGCTGGTCGACCTGCGCCAGTGGCTGCGCGTGGATCCGTTCATGGCGCCGCTGCTGACCATCGTGGTGTTGCAGATGGGCGAACAGCGCTTCGGCCTGATCGTCGACCAGGTCCGCGGCCGCGAGGAAGTCGTCATCAAGCCGCTGCCGCGCGCCGTGCGCGGCCTGCCCGGCTACGCCGGCGCCACCCTGATCGGCGACGGCCGCATGGCCCTGATCCTGGACGTGGACGGCCTGCGCGCGACGGCGTGATCAACCCGCTGTAAAGCTCCTGTAGGAGCGACGTAAGTCGCGACCGCACGTCCACCTCAACGCGGAAAACCGGTGATTGTCGGTACGGATGCGCTACGGCGCGGCGGTTGTTACTGCAAGGCAACAGGGCTCTCCAGGGGCGCGATCGCGACTTACGTCGCTCCTACAACAGCGCACCCTACCCTCGCGACTACGTCCCTCGCACGACATGACAGCCGGATGTCTCTGTGATCCCGGTCGCGACTCACGTCGCTCCTACAGGGGCATCACCTCAAGTCCCCCTCGACCAGGCCGATAGATCAGCACATGGACATCTTCAGCCTCATCGGACTCCTGCTGGCACTGGTCGCGCTGGTCGGCGGCAGCATCCTCAAGGGGGCCGGCCTGTCGTCGCTGTGGTCGTCGGCGGCCTTCGTCATCGTCATCGTCGGCACGCTGGCCGCGATCCTGGTGCACACGCCGCCGCCGGTGTTCAAGCGCGCGGTGTCGATCGCCCGCTGGGTGATCCGCCCGCCGGGCACCGCCGGCGACGCGCTGCTCGCGCAGATCGTCGAGTGGAGCAACATCGCGCGCAAGCAGGGCCTGCTGGGGCTGGAGCCGGTGGTCAGCCAGCAGGACGACCCGTTCCTGAAGAAGGGCCTGCAGATGCTGGTCGACGGGGTGGAGCCGGAATCGATCCGCCACATGATGGAGATCGACCTCAACGGCCAGGAACACCAGGACCTGGCCGCCGCCAAGGTGTTCGAGGCCATGGGCATCTACGCGCCCACGCTGGGCATCATCGGCGCCGTGTTCGGCCTGATCGCGGTGATGAAGAACCTGGCCGACCCCAGCAAGCTGGGCCACGGCATCGCCGCCGCGTTCACCGCCACCATCTACGGCATCGCCTCGGCCAACCTGTTCTTCCTGCCCATCGCCAGCAAGCTGAAGAGCGTGATCGGTGGCCGCAGCCGCGAGCAGGAAATGATCATCGAAGGCCTGATCGCCATCGCCCAGGGCGAGAATCCGCGCAACATCGAGGCCAAGCTGGCCGGCTTCCTGCACTGAGCCCGCGGGACGACGGCGATGGCACGCAGGAAGAAACACGAAGAGCACGCCAACCACGAGGCCTGGGCGATCCCCTACGCCGACCTGATGACGCTGCTGCTGGCCTTCTTCGTGGTGATGTACGCCATCTCCACCGTCAACGAAGGCAAGTACCGGGTGGTGGCCGATGCGCTCACCGCCGCGTTCGGCGGCGCGCCGCGCACGATCAATCCGGTGCAGGTGGGCAACCACCAGCTGCAGGGCTCGGACTTCGACCGTCCCTCGCCCATCAAGTCCGGCGCCAAGGAAGGACCGTCGGCGCCCTCGCCGTCGCCCAACGTCACCCTGCTGGCGGCAATGGCCTCGCAGATGAACATGTCGCTGGACGCCGCCGGCCTGCAGGCCGCACAGGGCGAGCTCAAGCGCATCGCCGACGACCTGGAGCGCGCGCTGGCGCCGCTGATCGACGAGAAGCTGGTGACCATCAAGCGCTCGGCGCTGTGGCTGGAAGTGCAGATCAACAGCGACATCCTGTTCGCCACCGGCTCGGCGGCGCTCGACCCGCAGGCGCAGCAGACCGTCGGCAAGCTGGCCGAAGTGCTGGGCAACGTGCCCAACTCGGTGCGGGTGGAGGGGTATACCGACGACCGGCCGATCCGCACCTCGCAGTTCCCGTCCAACTGGGAGCTGTCCTCGGCCCGCGCGGCCAGCGTGGTGCACCTGTTCGTGCGCGACGGAATTCCGCCGGAACGGCTGGCGATGATCGGCTACGGCGAGTTCCGCCCCATCGCCGACAACGCCAGCGAGGAAGGCCGCAACACCAACCGCCGCGTATTGCTGGTGATCCTGGCCAGCCCGGCCGGTCCGGCACCGGTCTTGCATGCAGGGGAACAGGTCGTCGCGCCGCCGTCAGTGATCCCGCTGCCGCCGTTGCCGGCCCACGCCGCGTCGCCCATGCCCGGAGCGCCGCCGGCGCCCCAGGTCCATGAAGGAGTCCCGTGATGCGCGTGTGGGCAATCGCCAACCAGAAAGGCGGCGTCGGCAAGACCACCACCACCCTCGCCCTCGGGCGCGGCCTGGCCATGCGCGGCCATCGCGTGCTGCTGGTCGACCTGGATCCGCATGCATCGCTGACGCGCGCGTTCGGCGTGGCCACCGATCCACAGCCGACCGGCGTGCTGGAACTGTTCGACGAGCAGCCGCCCATGCTGGCCAGCGTGGCGCGCGCCACCGAGATCGAGAACCTGTCCTTCGTCGCTGCGCAGACGCCGCTGGCCACGCTGGAGCGCCGCAGTGCCACCCAGCCCGGCCTGGGCCTGGCGTTGTCCACTGCGCTGGCGCGCGGCGGCCAGGCCTGGGACCACGTGCTGTTCGACTGTCCGCCCACGCTGGGCCTGCTGATGGTCAACGCGCTGGCCGCGGCCGACCACGTCATCATTCCCACCCAGACCGAACCGCTGGCGCTGCACGGCCTGAAGGGCATGTGCCGCACGGCCGACATGATCCAGCGCTCGCGCCATCGCGTGCTGCCGGTCTCGATCCTGCCCACCCTCCACGACAAGCGCACGCGCACCGGCGCGGATACGCTGAAGGCGATGCAGGAGGAATACGGCGAGCGCGTCTGGAACGACGCCATCCCCAATGACACCCGCATCTGCAGCGTCGACGCGCTGACGCGCTCAAGCCCGGCCACGCAGTACCCCGGCCGTGGGTTGTCGGCGTACCGGCGCGCGCTCGACTGGCTGCTGCTGACTGAAGCGCGCGACACGGAGCAGGCCGCATGACCACCCCGGCCGTCCTCGACGACTACCTGCTCGACCTGCTCGGCGACGCCGGCCTGCCTGCGACGACGCCGGCACCGGCCGTGGTCGCGGAGGCGATCGAGCGCGCCGCGCCGGCCGTGGACATGGCAGCGGTCGTGGTCGCGCCGGTCGCTGAAGTGGCTCCAACTCCTGCTCCGACTCCGGCACCCGCGCTGGCGGTGGCGCCGACGCGTCCCGGCAGCGAGGCGGAACTGATCAGCGACGACGAGTTCGAAGCCCTGCTCGACCAGTTGCACGGCGACGGCGTGCCGACCGCGGTGGTTGCCGCGGCACCTGCGTCCGCACCGACGCCCGCCGCCGCGGCACCCGCACTGGCGGTCGCCCCGACGCGTCCCGGCAGCGGCAACGACATGATCGGCGACGACGAATTCGAAGCCCTGCTCGACGAACTGCATGGCGGTGCCGCGCCGACCGCGCGCGTGGCAACCCCGGCCGCGCCGGTCATCGCGCCCGCACCCGTCCCGGCATCCCCGCCGCCGCGGGCCATGCCGCCGTTGCCGGACAAGCCCTACCTGCTGACACCGACGGACCACGGCGAACGCCGGCGTGCGACCGAACGCAAGACCCGCTGGCTGCGCCTGCGCTGCGACCAGCAGCACTACGCGCTGGAACTGCTGAAGGTGCAGGAAGTCGTGCGCCCGGCCACCCTGCTGCCGTTGCGCGGCGCCGCGTCGCACATGCTGGGCGTGATGAACCTGCGTGGCCAGGTGGTGCCGGTGATCGACCTGGGCCTGTACCTGGGCCGGCGCGCGATCGAATCCGACGCCGCCACCCGCATCGTCGTGCTCGAAGAACATGGCGAAACCCTGGGCCTGCGCGTCACCGCGGTGGAGGACGTCGCCAACCTCGCCGACCAGCAGATCGAATCCCCCGACAACGCCCGCGTCGGCCGCATCGCCAACCCGCTGTTCCGCGGCGTGGCACGCCTCAACGAATGCGCGGTGATCCTGCTGGATGCGTCGCGGATATTGCAGTGAAGCGGGGAATGGGGAATGGGGAATGAAGGTGCAGCGCGCAAGCGCAACCGACGTGTCTTCCGCGAGTGCCGCAGCGCGTGGAGCGGAAAACACCACGGTTTCCTTCATTCCCCATTCCCCATTCCCCATTCCCCGCTCCCTCCTCGCTTCCACCAACTCCGTCACACATTCACACCCATCCCTCAAGACCGGCCACCCCGCGCCGATACCTCACTAGAGCCGCCCTTCCGGAGACACGATGAGCGCTGTGCCCCTGGGTGACGACCTCGGTATCGAGGCCGCCACCGACCTCAAGCAGCACCTGGCCCCGCACATCGCGCAGCCGGAACCGCTGGCGCTGGACGCCGGCACCGTGCAGCGCGTGCATACCGCCAGCCTGCAGGTGCTGTGCAGCTTCGTGCGCCAGCGCGAGCAGGCCGGCCTGGCCACCGATTTCAGTGCGGTCAGCCAGAGCTTCCGTGACGCCGCGCGCCTGCTCGGTCTGGCACCGCAGCTGGGCCTGGCCAACGACAACGAACACAACACGCAACAAGTGGAGAACGCCGCATGAGCGCACGCATTCTGGTAGTGGACGATTCGGCCTCGATGCGACAGATGGTCGCCTTCGCCCTGAGCTCGGCGGGCTTCTCGGTCGATGAAGCCGAAGACGGCCAGGTGGCGCTGGGGCGCGCGCAGGGGCAGAAGTTCAACGCCGTGGTCACCGACGTCAACATGCCCAACATGGACGGCATCTCGCTGATCCGCGCGCTGCGCGGCCTGCCGGACTACAAGTTCACGCCCATGCTGATGCTGACCACCGAGTCGGCCGCCGACAAGAAGGCCGAAGGCAAGGCCGCCGGCGCGACCGGCTGGCTGGTCAAGCCGTTCAACCCGGAACAACTGGTCGCCACCGTCCAGAAAGTCCTGGGCTGATCCTCCCCTCCTCCGCTTCCCTTCCGACCGCACCAGGGCACCGTCGCAATGAACATGGACATGCAGCGCTTCCACGCCACGTTCTTCGAGGAAAGCCGCGAAGGGCTGGAAGCCATGGAAGCCGGCCTGCTGTCGCTGGAACAGGGCAACCGCGACGGCGACCTGATCAATTCCATCTTCCGCGCCGCGCATTCGATCAAGGGCGGCTCGGCGACGTTCGGCTTCGACGCCATCGCCGGCATGACCCACGTGCTGGAAACGCTGCTCGACGAACTGCGCGCCGGCCAGCGCGCGGTCAGCCCGCCGGCGGTCGACGCGATGCTGGCCTCGGTCGACGTGCTGCGCGCCCTGCTGGCCGAAGCCGAGCACGGCACCCCGGCCGATCCGGCCGCCGTGCAGGCCATGAAGGACCGCCTCAACGCGGTGCTGTCGGGACAGGACGCGCCTGCGTCTGCCGCTCCGGCCACCGCTGCCGTTGCCGAGGCCGAACCGGACGGCTGGAAGATCGGCTTCACGCCGGCGCCGTCGCTGTTCATGAGCGGCAACGACCCGCTGCGCATCCTGCGCGAACTGGAACACCTGGGCCCGCTGGAAATCGCGTGCCGCATGGAACGCCTGCCCGGCTTCGAGCAGATCGATCCGCTGGAAGCCTATCTCGCCTGGGACCTGGGCCTGATCGGCAAGGTGCCGCGCAGCGCGGTGGACGACGTGTTCGCCTGGGTCGTCGACGACTGCGAACTCGACATCCAGCCGATGCAGCGCAACGCGGTGCCGGTCGAAGCCGTCGCCGTGGCCGCGCAACCGGTGGCCGCCGTCGTCGCCAGCGGTGCGCAGGCGCCCGCCGCCGCGCCTGCCGCGAACGATGCCGCCGAAACCTCCATCCGCGTCAGCGTCGACAAGATCGACGGACTCATCAACCTGGTCGGCGAACTCGTCATCACCCAGGCCATGCTGAAGCAGGTCTCGGGCCTGCTCGACCAGGCCCAGTGCGAGCGCCTGTTCGCCGGCCTGGACCTGCTGGAGCGCAACACGCGCGACCTGCAGGAAGCCGTCATCGGCGTGCGCATGTTGCCGGTCGATGCCGTGTTCCGCCGCTTCCCGCGCCTGGTCCGCGACCTGTCCGCGCGCCTCGGCAAGCAGGTGCGCCTGCGCACCGTCGGCGAAGGCACCGAACTGGACAAGGGCCTGATCGAACGCATCGCCGATCCGCTCGTGCACTTGGTCCGCAACTCGATCGACCACGGCCTGGAAATGCCGGACGTGCGCGCGCAGTCGGGCAAGGACGAGACCGGCACCATCACCCTGGCAGCCTCGCACCAGGGCGGCCACATCGTCATCGAAGTCAGCGACGACGGCCGCGGCCTCAACCGCGACCGCATCCTCGCCAAGGCCGCCGAGCGCGGCCTGCCGCTGCCGGAAAACCCCACCGACGCGCAGGTCTGGGACCTGATCTTCCAGCCCGGCTTCTCCACCGCCGATGCCGTCACCGACCTGTCCGGTCGTGGCGTGGGCATGGACGTGGTCCGCCGCAACATCCAGGCGCTCGGTGGCGAAGTGCAGCTGGAAAGCACCGCCGGCCACGGCACCCGCGTGGTGATCCGCCTGCCGCTGACGCTCGCCATCCTCGACGGCATGGCCGTGTCGGTCGGCGAGGAAACCCTGATCCTGCCGCTGACCTACGTGCTGGAAGCGCTGCAGCCGCAGGCCGAGGACGTGCGCACGGTCGGCGGCGAAGGCCGCGTGCTGCGTGTGCGCGGCGAGTACCTGCCGATCGTGGCGCTGAACCAGTATTACCGCTACGGCCAGAGCGAGGCGGACGATCCGCTGGTGGTGGTGGTGGAAGCCGACGGCCAGAAGCTGGCGCTGGAAGTGGACGAACTGATCGGCCAGCAGCAGGTCGTGGTGAAGAACATCGAGAACAACTACCGCCGCATCGAAGGCATTTCCGGCGCCACCATCCTCGGTGATGGCCGCGTCGCGCTGATCGTCGATGTCGGTGGCCTGGTCCGCGCGCGCCGGATGCAGCAGGCCGCCTGACCCCATTCCACGCGTTGTCCCCGACCGCGTCGCTCCCCACCGGGCGGCGGCCGGTGGCGCACGCCCCTACACTGACGGTATCCACATGAAGTACATGCTCTCCACCCTCGCCCTTTCGCTGCTGGCCGTGCATGCCGGCGCCCGTGCCGACGACGGCCGCACCACCGCGGCCGCGTGGCCGCCGAAGATCACCTTCGCCGACGGCACCGAGCTGAGCCTGGGCGGCAACCTGCAGTACGACCTCAACCGCTTTTCCGGCGAGGGCTACAACGGTGCCGCCCTGGAAGACGACGACGCCTGGCGCCGCCAGGAGATCGGCGTGACGCTCAAGCGCAAGGGTGTGTACGACTTCGGCGCGACCTTCGACTTCGAGGCCAAGACCTGGAACGACGTCGCCCTGCGCCTGGAAACCAAGGCGCTGTTCGGCCACGACACCGGCAAGCTGCGCATCGGCCAGATGAAACTGCCGCTCGGCTTCGAGGGCAACACCGGCACCCGCCACGTCTCGATGATGGAACCGTCGCTGCCCACGCAGGCGTTCTACCAGGGCCGCCGCAGCGGCATCGACTGGGCGTTCGAGCGCGCGCGCTACATCGCCAACGTCGGCTACTTCTTCGAGTCCGACCTGCAAGGCAACAACAAGGGCGACACGGCGGCGTTCCGGCTGGCGTGGACGCCGCGCAAGGCGGCCGGCGACGTGCTGCACCTGGGCATTGCCGGTTCGCAGGAACGTCCCGACAGCGAGGTCAACGGGCTGGGCGTCACCGTGTATCCCAGCGTGCGCTGGCGCGCCAAGCCGGAAGCCTCGCTCACCGGCGTGCGCCTGGTCGATTCCGGCACGCTCACGCGCGTGGACCAGATCGAGCGCATGGGACTGGAAGCGTTGTGGATCCATGGCCCGTGGTCGCTGCAGGGCGAATACCTGCGCCAGGAGACCACGCGCGAGCTGGGACTACCCTCGTACTCGGCCGATGGCGGCTACGTACTCGGGAGCTGGCTGGTGACCGGCGAATCGCGCGGCTACAGCGGCGGCAACGTCAGCAACCCCAAGCCCAAGCACAAGCATGGCGCGCTGGAACTGCTGGCCCGCTACAGCCGCATCGACCTGGACAGCGACGGCATCGCCGGTGGTCGCGAACACAACTGGACGCTGGGCGCCAACTGGTACCTGACGCCCTACTTCAAGTTCCAGGCCAATTACGTGAAGAGCGATGCGACGCGCGGTGCGTTCTCCGCCGATCCGTCGGTGTTCCAACTGCGCGCGCAGATGCACTTCTGACCGCGTATTCCGCATCGCCCACGGTCTGCGCGGGCCTGCCGCGGGAGATCGGGTAAGTCCGCTTGCTTTGGACGCTGGGTGCCAAAGGGTGCCCGGCGCATTACTTCATTTCCAGGCCGACCACGTGAAGACCGATGCGACGCGCGGGCCGTTCTCCGCCGAGCCGTCGGTGTTCCCGCTGCGCACGCAGATGCACGGCTGAGCCTGCTTTCCGCATCGCCTGCGCACCCGGTCACGGTCCGCGTGGGCATGCCGTCGACATGCAGGTAAGCGCGCTTACCTTTCCGCCGAGCGGTCATCAAGAACTGTCACATTGCGCCGTTACTCGGGGAGAGACACCGCTCCAAGGGCACGCACCGCAACGGCTTCCGCCCGCTGCACCGGCCCCATCCACTGAACTCTACCGAGACCGCCTTCATGTTCAAGCACCTCAAGATCGGCAAACGCCTGGCCATCGGCTTCGCCGTGCTCGTCCTGCTCATCGTCGCCACCGGGGCGTTCTCGGCACAGCGGATGGGCGTGGCCCAGGGCGTGGTGCTCGACATCACCAAGAAGGAAGTACCGGCCATCCGCGACCTGGGCCGCATGGCGACGATGCTGGCCGAATACCGCGTCAGCGAGCGCGGCCTGGTCGCCGGCTACGAGGACCCCGAAAAGGTCGCCGAATACACCGGCGAGCTGATCGCGGGTGGCAAGGCCTTCGACGAGCTTGCCAAGGCGTATGGGGCCGGCCTTTCCGACAAGCAGGACCAGGCCCTGCACCAGGAGATGACGGCAAGGGCCGCGCTGTATTTCGAGAACAGCCGCCGGCTGATCGAGTCGGTCAAGGTCGGCGACCTGACGCCTGCCAGTGGTGCCGGCGACCTGCGCCAGGCCACCGCCGACGCCGTCGCGCGGATGCTGGAAGCGAAGATGAAGGAACTGGACCAGGCCGTGGCGGCCCAGGAAACGGGCTACAGCACCAACATCAAGGCCATCGGCCTGCTGGTGGCGGTCGCCTTGATGCTGGCCATCGCGGCCGCGGTCCTCATCACCCGCTCGATCGTGCGCCCGATGGCCGAGGTCATGAGCGTCGCCGACGCCGTGGCGCGCGGCCAGCTGGATCGCCAGATCATCATCGACGACCGCAGCGAGCTCGGCGACCTGCTCGGCTCCATGCAGCGCATGCAGACGCAGGTGAAGGCGGTCATCGCCGCCCAGAGCGAAATGGCGGTGCGCCATGACGAAGGCCGGATCAGCTACCGCATCGACGACAGCGCCTTCCCCGGCGAGTACGGCCGCATGGTGCGCGAGACCAACGCACTGGTCGCCCAGCACATCGGCGTGAAGATGCGCGCCGTGGAAGTGATGCGCCGCTACGCCGTGGGCGACCTGTCGGAAGACATGGATCGCCTGCCGGGCGAGAAGGTCGTCATCACCGAAGCGATGGACATGTGCAAGGCCAACCTGTCGGCGATCAATGGCGAGATCAAGCGCCTGGCCACCGCCGCCGCGGCCGGCGATTTCACCCTGCGTGGCGACGCCGACAAGTACGAATACGATTTCCGCGAGATGGTGTCAGGCATCAACCGCCTGATGGAAACCACCGACGGCAACCTGGCCGAGGTCTCCGAACTGTTGCAGGCCATCGCCCGCGGCGACCTGACCGCACGGATGGAAGGCGACTTCCATGGCGTGTTCGCCACGATGCGCGACGACGCCAACGCCACCGTCAGCCAACTGACCGAGATCGTTGGCGGTATCCAGATGGCGGCCACCAGCATCAACACCGCAGCCGGCGAAATCGCCAGCGGCAACTCGGACCTGTCGCGCCGTACCGAACAGCAGGCGGCGAACCTGGAAGAAACCGCCGCCTCGATGGAGGAACTGACCTCCACCGTGCGCCAGAACGCCGAGTCGGCCCGCCAGGCCAACCAGCTCGCCATCGGTGCGGCCTCGGTCGCCTCGCAGGGCGGCGACGTGGTCGGCAAGGTCGTCACCACGATGACCGACATCGAACAATCCTCGAAGAAGATCGCCGAGATCATCTCGGTGATCGACGGCATCGCGTTCCAGACCAACATCCTGGCCTTGAACGCAGCGGTGGAAGCGGCGCGTGCCGGCGAACAGGGCCGTGGCTTCGCGGTCGTGGCGTCGGAAGTGCGCACGCTGGCCCAGCGTTCGGCCAATGCCGCCAAGGAAATCAAGGGCCTGATCGAGAACTCGGTGGACAAGGTGTCCGACGGTTCCAAGCTGGTGAACCAGGCCGGTGCGACCATGGCCGAGATCGTGGCCAGCGTGCAGCGCGTGACCGACATCATGGCCGAGATCTCCGCTGCTTCGCAGGAACAGAGCGCCGGCATCGAGCAGGTCAACCAGACCATCACCCAGATGGATGAGACCACCCAGCAGAATGCCGCGCTGGTGGAAGAAGCCACCGCCGCCGCGCGTTCGATGGAGGAGCAGGCGCAGACGCTGACCGAGTCGGTCTCGGTGTTCAAGCTGCAGGCCACCCCGGTCAGTGCCCCCGTGCGCAAGGCGATCGCGGCAGCCGCCGTGGCCACCGCGCCCAAGCCGAAGGCCGCCGCCAAGGCGGTGGCCCGCAAGCCGGCGCCGCGCAAGCCCGAGCCGGCCCTGGCCGACGGCGACTGGCAGGAGTTCTGAGCCCACCGGCTTCGCGGTATCCCCACGGCCCGGCTTGTCCGGGCCGTGTGCGTTGGGGACAGGACACCGCTCCAAGTACACACGTTTACCGTTCGTCGGGAAAAGCCTGACGCAGCGCTCAATTTGGTGGGTGTAACGCCGATACCGGTCTGGATATCCCAACCAGCTCCCTGCCCCATGACCCGACTCGCGCGTCTTTCCCTTGGCAGCAAACTCTCCCTGCAGGTCACCCTCGCCGTCGCGGTGGTGCTCGCCATCCTCGCCTTCGTGGTGCAGCGACAATCCAGCCGCGCCATCCAGGACCGTGCGCTCGCCGACCTGGATGTCGCCGCGCAGGTCATGCTGGAATCCGTCGCCCTCTACGACAGCACGCTGACCGATGCCACGCAGCGGATGGCGCGCAGCTTCCGCGCGTCGCTGCCCTCCGGCGACGTGTCGGTGGACGCTGCCGCCAGCACGCCCATCGGCGATGTCGACGTGCCGGCGTTGCGCTTCGGCGAGCAGACCGTGAACCTCGATTTCACCCACGTGGACCGTTTCACCGACGCCACCGGCGTGGTCGCCACGCTGTTCGCGCGCCAGGGCGACGACTTCATCCGCGCCACCACCTCGCTGCGCAATGCCGAGGACCAGCGCGTGATCGGCACGGCGCTGGACCACAAGCATCCGGCCTACGCGCTGATGCTGGAAGACAAGCCGTACACCGGCCGCGCGCGCCTGTTCGGCCGCGACTACATGACCCACTACGAGCCGCTGCAGGATGCCGAGGGCAACACCGTCGGCATCCTGTTCGTCGGCCAGAACTACGGCGACGGACTGGCCGCGCTGAAGGACAAGCTGCGCACGACCAAACTCGGCGAAGCCGGCTACTTCTTCGTCGTCGACCTGGCCGAAGGCGAACAGCACGGCATGATGCCCGCGCATCCGTCCAGCCAGGACGCGCCCTACACCGACGTGGTGGCCGCCGGCTCCGTGGACACGATGAAGTCGCTGCTGGAACAGGACCACGGCCATGACGTGCTCGACGTCGCGCCCAAGTCCGGCGACGAGGCCGTCCCCGCGCTGGTCGCGGTGAAGCGGTTCGCGCCGTGGAAATGGGCCTTGGTCGCGGTGGAACCGCAGGCCAACGTGCTCGCGTCCAGCCATGCGCTGACCATCGCGATCGTGGCGCTGTCGCTGCTCGCCCTGGTGGTGATCGCCGTGTTCACCTGGATCGGCGTGCGCCGCGTGGTCTCGCAGCCGCTGCGGGGCGCCGTGGCCATCGCCGGTGACGTGGCGGCGGGACGGCTGGACGGCCGGATCGACACCACCCGCCAGGACGAGGTCGGCCAGCTGCTGTCGGCCATGCATCGCGTGCAGACGCAGGTGGTGTCGGTGATCGCCGCGCAGACCGAGATGACGCGTCGCCACGACGAAGGCGAGATCAGCTACCGCATCGACGACAGCGCCTTCCCCGGCGAGTATGGCCGCATGGTGCGCGACACCAACACGCTGGTCGCGGCCCACATCGCGGTCAAGATGCGCGCGGTCGGCATCATGCGACGCTACGCCGACGGCGACCTGTCGGAAGACATGGACCGCCTGCCCGGCGAGAAAGCGTTCATCACCGAAACGCTGGATGCCTGCAAGGCGACGCTGTCCGCCATCAACGGCGAGATCAAGCGCCTGGCCATGGCCGCGTCGGCGGGCGATTTCAGCCAGCGTGGCGACGTGGACAAGTACCGGCACGACTTCCGCGACATGGTCGGCGGTCTGAACCACCTGATGGAAACCACCGACGGCAACCTGGCAGAAGTGTCGGATCTGCTGAAGGCCATCGCCCGCGGTGACCTGACTGCGAGGATGGAAGGCGACTTCCACGGCGTGTTCGCCAGCATGCGCGACGATGCCAATGCCACCGTCGCGCAGCTGACCGACATCGTCGGCCGCATCCAGGAAGCCTCCGGCTCCATCAACACCGCCGCTGGCGAGATCGCCTCGGGCAACCTGGACCTGTCGCGCCGCACCGAGCAGCAGGCCGCCAACCTGGAAGAAACGGCGGCGTCGATGGAGGAACTGACCTCCACCGTTCGCCAGAACGCCGAGTCCGCGCGCCAGGCCAACCAGTTCGCCATCGGTGCCGCATCCGTCGCTTCGCAGGGTGGCGATGTGGTCGGCAAGGTCGTCACCACGATGACCGATATCGAGCAGTCCTCGAAGAAGATCGCCGAAATCATCTCGGTGATCGACGGCATCGCCTTCCAGACCAACATCCTGGCCTTGAACGCGGCGGTGGAAGCGGCCCGTGCCGGCGAACAGGGTCGTGGCTTCGCGGTGGTCGCCTCGGAAGTCCGCACGCTGGCGCAGCGTTCGGCCAATGCGGCCAAGGAGATCAAGGGCCTGATCGAGAATTCGGTCGACAAGGTCGCCGATGGCTCGGTGCTGGTGAACCAGGCCGGCGCGACGATGGCCGAAATCGTGGCGTCGGTGCAGCGCGTGACCGACATCATGTCCGAGATCTCCGCCGCCTCGCAGGAACAGAGTGCCGGCATCGAGCAGGTCAACCAGACCATCGTGCAGATGGATGAAACCACGCAGCAGAACGCCGCACTGGTGGAGGAAGCCTCGGCGGCGGCGCGTGCGATGGAAGAGCAGGCCCACGCCCTCACCGCGTCGGTGTCGGTGTTCAAGCTGCACGCGAAGGTCAGCGCACCGGCGCGCAGGCCGGCGACGGCGGCCACACCGTCGCGTCCGGTTGCTGGCAGAAAGACACGCCCCCCGGCGGTGCGCGCAACGGAGCCGGTGGTCGCCGGTGACGACCACGAGGACTGGCAGACGTTCTAGCCGCGAACCGCTCATCTGTTCCTGCGTCAGCGACGGCCCGGCAATGTCCGGGCCGTCTGCTTTTCCGCGATATTGGCGCCACGCCATGTTATTCAAGTTACTGATACGCAAGGAAATATGTGAGTCAAGCGGGTGCCGGGGGCGCCGATAGCTACGGAGCCACCGGCCCGATGACGGGCCGGATCCACCCGACCCTGGTGACTCCCATGAACCGCGCCCGCTTCTTCCTGCCGCTACTCCTGCTTGCCGCCGCCATCGCCGACGCGCACGCCGCCGAGCCCATCGCCACCGACCGTCCCGACTTCGTCGAATCCAGCCAGACCGTCGGCGCCCGCCGCACCCAGATCGAAACCAGCGTGGCCTGGGAGAAGGACGACGACACGCGCACCTTCGCCACCCCCACCCTGCTGCGCGTGGGCGTCTCCGACCACTGGGAACTGCGCCTGGAAGGCGACGGCTGGCTGCGCAGCGCCGGCGCCGGCGAACGCGAGAGCGGTGTGGCCGATGTCTCGGTCGGCGCCAAGTACCACGTCGCCGGTTCCGGCGAGCACGGGCCGTCGCTGGCCTGGCTGCTGCATGCCGACCTGCCCAGCGGCGACCGCGCGCTCCGCGGCCACGGCGTGCGTCCGTCGGTGCGGCTGGTGGCCGAGTGGGAACTGCCCCACGACTACGCCCTCGGCGTGATGCCCGGTTTGGTCCATGAGAGCGACGACGACGGCCGTCGCTACACCGCCGGCATCCTCGGCGTGGTGGTCGGCAAGGCGTGGACGGAGCGCTTCCGCACGTTCGCCGAAGTCGCCCTGCCGCAGATCGCACGCAGCGACGACGGCGGCACCGTGGCCCTGCTCGACCTGGGCGGCGCATGGCTGCTGAGCGACGACGTGCAGCTCGACGTGGCCTACAGCGCAGGCCTCAACCAGCGCAGCCCCGACCACGGCGTCACCGTCGGCCTGTCGGCGCGCTTCTGACCCCTTCGATCACGCAGGACCCTTGCCATGAAAACCACCCACATGCTCGCCACCCTGGTCGTCTCCGCCCTGACCGGCCTGCTGGCGATGGGCCTGATCGGCCACCTGGGCCAGCGCGACCTGCTGGCCTCGCTGGAAGACCAGACCAACAGCGCGCAGGCGCTGCGCCACCACATGCAGGCCGACATGATGCATGACGCCCTGCGCGGCGATGTGCTGGCGGCACTGCTTGCCGGCCGCCAGGGCGACACCGACGGCATCGCCGCGGCGCGCGCGTCGTGGCAGGAACACGCCGCCACTTTCCGCCAGGCCATCAAGACCGACGCGCATGCGCAACTGGCGCTGGATGCGGACACCAAGCAGGAGACGAAGGACGTGGTGCCGGCACTGGAAGCCTATATCGCCAGCGCGGACACCGTCATCGCGCAGGTCGAGACCGGCGCGCCCACGATCAACGACGCGTATGCCGGCTTCATCGCCAGCTTCGAGGATCTGGAAACCCGCATGGAGCAGATCAGCGATGGCATCGCCGCGGCCAGCCAGGCCTCGCATGTGCTGACCGACCAGCGCGCCAGCCGCGTCGCCCTGCGGCAGTGGCTCAGCGCCGCGCTGGCCATCGTCGCCCTGGCGCTGCTGGGCATGTGGATCGCCCGCCAGCTGCGTCGCCAGCTGGGCGGCGAGCCCGCCGATGTGGCCGAGATCGCACGGCGGATCGCCGCCGGCGACTTCAGCCGGACCATCACGCTGCGCCAGGGCGACCAGGGCAGCCTGGCGCAGAGCATGCAACGAGTGCAGGAGCAGGTGCAGGCGGTCATCCAGGCCCAGTCGCTGATGGCCGAACGCCACGAGCAGGGCACCATCAGCTACCGCATGGACGAAACCGCCTTCCCCGGCGACTACGGACGCATGGTCCACGACACCAACGAACTGGTCGCGGCCCATATCGGGGTGAAGATGCGGCTGGTCCAGCTGATGCAGTGCTATGCGGTCGGCGACCTGTCGGCCGACATGGACCGCCTGCCGGGCGAGAAGGCCGTCATCACCGAAACGATGGACGCGTGCAAGAGCAACCTGTCCGCGATCAACGGCGACATCAAGCGCCTGGCCGCCGCCGCCGCCGCGGGCGACTTCTCGCAGCGTGGCGACGCGGATCGCTACCAGTACGACTTCCGCGACATGATCGAAGGCCTGAACCAGCTGATGGAAACCACCGACGGCAATCTGGCCGAAGTGTCCGAGCTGTTGAAGGCCATCGCCCGCGGCGACCTGACCGCGCGCATGGAAGGCGACTTCCGTGGCGTGTTCGCCACCATGCGCGACGACGCCGACGCCACCGTGGCGCAGCTGACCGACATCGTCGGCGGCATCCAGGACGCGTCGGGCAGCATCAACACCGCGGCCGGCGAAATCGCCGCCGGCAACCTGGACCTGTCGCGCCGCACCGAGCAGCAGGCGGCCAACCTGGAAGAGACGGCGGCCTCGATGGAGGAACTGACCTCCACCGTGCGCCAGAACGCCGAATCGGCGCGCGAGGCCAACCAGCTCGCGATGGGCGCGGCCAGCGTGGCGCTGCAGGGCGGCGAGGTGGTCGGCAAGGTGGTCGCCACCATGTCCGACATCCAGCAGTCGTCGCGGCGGATCGCCGACATCATCTCGGTCATCGACGGCATCGCCTTCCAGACCAACATCCTGGCGTTGAACGCGGCGGTGGAAGCGGCGCGCGCGGGCGAACAGGGCCGCGGCTTCGCCGTGGTGGCCAGCGAGGTGCGCACGCTCGCCCAGCGCAGCGCCAACGCGGCCAAGGAGATCAAGGGGCTGATCGAAGCCTCGGTGGACAAGGTGGCCGAGGGCTCGACGCTGGTCGACCAGGCCGGTACCACGATGAGCGACATCGTCGCCAGCGTGCAGCGCGTCACCAACATCATGGCCGAGATCTCGGCCGCGTCGCAGGAGCAGTCGATCGGCATCGAGCAGGTCAACCAGACCATCACCCACATGGACGAGGCGACCCAGCAGAACGCCGCGCTGGTGGAAGAAGCGTCGGCGGCCGCCACGTCGATGGCGGACCAGGCACGGGCGCTGGCCGAATCGGTCGCAGTCTTCACGCTGGACAGCACCATCAGCGCACCGGTGCGCCACGCCATCGCGGCCGCCACCACCGGCAAGCACGTGCCGCCTGCCCCGACGATGAAGCCCAAAGCCGTCGTCCGCAAGCCCAGCCCGCGCAAGACCGATCCGGCGGTGGCCGAAGACGGCGAATGGCAGGAGTTCTGAGCGCGTCGGCGCGCGCAGTGACCCCTCGAAGCAGACGACCCGGCTCAGGCCGGGTCGTCTGCTTCATGCCATGGCGACGCAGGCGGGCATTGCGCGCCAGACGACGCGCTCTGCCCGATCGCGATCAGAAGCGGCGCTGGCCGCCGCCGTAGTTGCCGATGTCGCACTGGCCGGAGAACGTGGTGCCGCCTTCGATGTTGATGCGGCCGGAGCGACGGTCGACCGTCAGCCGCGGCTTGTTCATGCCATTGAGGCGGTAGGTGGCGGTGATGCGGTCCGCGCCGACCTGCAGGTTGTCCAGGTCCCACCAGCCATGATCGCCGTGCGAGTTGATCGGCGGAATCAGCGGCGCGCCCAGGTGGATGCGACCGTGGTCGCCGTACAGTTCGATCTGCACATCGCTGTTGAAGCCTTCGGTGGTGGCGCGCACGGTGTCGGCTTCGTGCCACTTGTTGCGCTTGTCGTCCCAGCTGTAGTTCGGCTCGCTGGTCACCGTCGGACGCGTGCCGGCGCCGTAGCAGACCAGCACGAGCGAATCGGGATCGCGCTCGCTGGACGGATACGGACGCGACGATGCGCCGCCCGCGGCACTGCCCGATGCGCCGCAGTTGGCGGCCGGCACCGACTGGATCGAGGCATAACGCCCGTCCATCGTCGACACGGAAATGCACTGGCTGCGTTTGGCATTCCACCAGAAGGTGAAGCGCTGGTCGCGTACGGTGCTGGAGTCGCGCTGCTCGTAGCCGCGCGACTGCAGCTGGGTTTCACCGCCGGCACCGCGCGCACCGACCAGGTCTTCGACGTCGGGCGGCGTCTGCGCGGATGCAGCGAAGGACATGGCGAGCGATGCGACTAGGGAAACGGCGAGAGGCTGCGGACGCATGGCGGTTCTCCTGGTGGGATTCGAGCGTGGATCGTGAGGGAAGTGGGACAACGACGATCTTGGGCAACGTGTTTTGTTTGGCCCGCCAACGCAGGTTGGAAGAACGGGTCGGCGGAGCATCGCTGCATGGTCGGCGCGATGGCGTGAAGATCACTCCGACGGGAATGCCTACAGCGCCGGCACATCCGCATTGAGCACCTGCAGTGCCTGCCCGGTGGTCTCCGGCAGCACGTGCAGGTCGGTCTGCAACAGCACGGCGCCCGGCTGCAGCAGCGGCGAGACCGCTGCGGTGAAGGCCGGCGGCACCACCACGCGTGCCACGTCCTGCGCCGTGACGTCCTGGCCGGCTTCGTCCTCGCGGCCGGGAATGCCGATCCGTCGCCACGTCGGCGCCTGGCCCGGGGTGACGCCGGAGACCAGGTAAGCATGTGTACCTTGCGGCACGGGACCATTGCGGAAATCGATCCGCGCCCGTCCGATCTCGATGCCGTTGCGGAACACGAACAGGCGACGGTCCGCCGTGCTCATCACCATCGACAGCGGACCGGTGGGCGACTTCTGCGGTTCCCAGCGGAACGACTCGTGCGCGCCCAGCAGCGGCCCGGCGTTCTCGACGCCGGTCTTCGGATCGATCGGGCTGGCGACGGGCGGATGCACCAGATCCTCGGGGGCCAGACCTTCCCTCGCGACCACCACCACCATGCCCATGGTGGTGGCATCGAACAGCAGGCGGGCGAACTCGGTGGGCAGGTGCACGCAGCCATGCGACTCCGGATAGCCGGGCAAGCCGCCGGCATGCAGGGCCACGCCATCCCACGTCAGCCGCTCCTGGTACGGCATCGGCGCGTTGTTGTACTTGCTGGAGTGGTGGTCCTTGTCCTTCTGCAGGATGGTGAACACACCCGTGGGCGTTTCATGGCCCGGCTTGCCGCTGCTGACAGTCGAGACGGCGACCAGCAATCCGTTGCGGTACACGTAGGCGCGCTGCTCGGTCAGGCTGACCACCACCGCCATCGGGCCCATGTCCTTCGCGTCGCCGCCCCAGACCCATTCACCGGGTTTGAGCGCGGCCGGCGGCGTGCCGGCGGGACTGGAGGTCTTTGCGCCCCATGAGGGCGTGGCCTGCGCGCTGAAGGAAAACAGCAGCAGTACCAGCCATGCGAACAGTGTGGTCCGGATCATCGCGGTGTCCTTGTCTAGATGGCACGAGCGTCAGCTCGTCTCACATATTGCATTGGTTCGTGCTTCAATGCAGCCGTTCGCTTCCGGAGTCGCCCATGCATTCTCCCGGTTCGCAGGATCGTCACGACTTCCCCTTCTACGCCGGCACACCGGTCAGCCTTTCCGGTCCGCAGTGGCTCCTGGTGCTCGCCAGCGTGGCGTTGGCGTTCTGGCTGCTGGTCGCCCCCTGGGCGCGCCCTCCGTACCCGTGGGGCATGTGGATCCCGGTGCTGCTGTTCTGCGGTGTGCCGCTGGCCACGCTGGCGCTGGTCGCCGGCCGCGCATGGACGGCGCTGTTCCACCGACTCAGCGGCCGCGACCTGCTGTTGATGGTCGGTATTGCCGTGCTGAACCTGGTGGTCACCGTGCTGGTCGGCCTGCTGGTGAGCAACCTGGATCACGGGTCGGCCAACCCCGCGTTCAAGTCGCTGGACGAGGCGGATACCGCCACCCGTGTCATGGCCTTCGCGGCGATGGTGCCGCAGCTGCTGGGCGAGGAGCTGCTGACCATCCTGCCCTTCCTCGCCCTGCTGTGGTGGCTGCATACCCGCATGAAACTGCAGCGACGTACCGCCCTGGTGCTGGCGTGGCTGCTGTCGGCCATCCCGTTCGCACTGCTGCACCTGCCCACCTACCAGTGGGACCTGGTGCAGTGCCTGGTGATCATCGGCAGCGCCCGGCTGGTGCTGAGCCTGGCGTACCTGTTCTCGCGCAACCTGTGGGTGTCGACCGGCGCGCACGTGCTCAACGACTGGGCGCTGTTCGGCTTCGCCCTGCTGATGGGATAGCGGCTGCACCCACGCTGCCGGATCGCGCGTTCGGGTGGCGCTCGAAAAAAACATGTCAGCGCGTCACAGATACTCTGTCGCGTCGCCTTTTTCAGACTCAACGCGTGTGCCCGATGCACGGCAAGACAGGACGTGGCAGCGCAGGCGTACTAATACAGGCCCATCCTGCTGCACCAGGCCACGTCTCCAAGCGCGATGCGCGGTCGATGGGCCTCGCTGACGACCGACGTGCAGACGCTTGCACGCCCGCCGTGCGCACCAGCGCCGGCAGCGGCGAACTCATCACCCGCGCCACCGGCCCTACGCGCACGCGAAAACCCGTGTCGGTGGCCGCCACCACTTCGACCCAGTGCTGGCCCTGCGGCAGGCGGAAGCGTTCGCCGGGTTTCAGCATGGAACCTTCGTTGGACGAGTACGTCGCCGGCGGCACGTCGCTGTCCAGGCTCTGGGTGGTTCCGTAGTGGGTCAGCGCGTGGATGATGACGGCGTCTCCCGGCAGGTTGGACTCGTAGGGGGCGGTGCGCCGCCTCGCCTCCACCGTGTAGATGACCGTCGCGAACGGATCGGGCTGCGCGGGCAATGCCAGCACCAGCAACTGCACGCCGGTCGTTCCCGGCGCATCGACGGTATCCAGCAGGAATTCGTGCGTGCCGATGTCGTCCGCCTGCAGCGTCCGCCTGTTCGCCGCCGGCACCCATCCCAGCCGCTCGCGCTGGTAGGCGTTGATGTGCTTGGGCAGCAGCCCGTACACCGGGTCGCTGCTGGCCCGGCGCCACGAATCGCTCATCAGGTCCCAGGGATTGTCGTAGGTATCGGCGTCGCCATCGCTGTTGTCCGAATGCGGCAGTCCATAGCCATGGCCCATCTCGTGCGCCATCACCGCCAGGTTGTCGAAGGCCCAGGGGGGATTCCAGGTGGCGCGCAGGCAGCCATAGAGGCCATCGAGCACGGCGCACGCGCCGCCGCCCCAGGCACGGCCGTCCAGCTCGCCGTTGAACATCAGGTTGATGCCGATGACGCCGCTGAAGTCCACCTCCGCATCCGCGGCCGCCGTGCAGTCGGCGAACAGCAGCGACAGGTCGGGCTGCGTACCCACATAGCGACTGCGCGGCCCGGGCAGCGTGTACCAGCCATGGGCGCTGCTGCCGGCCAGGTCGATGGCGTGCCGTGAGACCTGCGACCAGTAGTGACCCAGCTGTCCGGGTGCGTCGCCGTACTGGGACTGGAAGAACGCGCGCGGCTTCTGTTCCTCCGCCACGTCGGCGAACCGGCACATCAGTGTGATCCAGCGCGTGCTGCCGGACACCGGCGCCGCCATCCGCGGACGGCCGTCCTCGCCGACCGCGATGGTCCGCGACATCACGCGATCCACCGGGACAATGGCGTCGATCGCCCGCCCTGCCCCGCGTGCCGCACGTGGCGCGTGCGAGACGGCGACACGACGGTTGGCCAGCGCATACAGATCGCCTGCCGTCCGTTTGGCCTGTTCGACATCCAGCGGACGACGCACGCCGGGGGCCGTTTCCAGCCATGCGGTGAATCGCGGGACGCGTGCGGCCTGCCCCGGGGCGGCGGGCGGCGCGTCGCCCCAGCGCAACAACAACACACCCTGCTCGATCCCGTCCGCCCGCGACGGCGGCGATGCCGCAGAGCAGGCCAGCAGCAGCACAAGCATTGCCTGGAAACGCAGCCGTCCGCTGCGGCGCACGCGCAGATTCGCATCCATGACGTTCTCCCTCCTGGGCCCCGACAGCCCGGGCAATCGCGTGCACCGGAAGGCGTGGACGGGACTTCGCCCCAGGCACTCCGCCGCGGCGGCATGCGAAGACCCGATGGCATTTCCTTGATTGCAAGGGAAAAGCGTCGCGGGGTCCGCGTACTTCCGGTGTCAATGCCGATCTTGCGTCCGCACGGCGTTCAACTAATGTGATTTGAGGCGACCGCCTGTCTGCTACATGGATGTAGCTGGCGGCAGCGCGCTGCGTCCGTGTGCGGTCGCGTGCGGAAGACGCGCCCAGTGCCCATGCTGCGGGCGCGGAACGGACGTCCCGTCCTTCGGCCACATCACCTCACTAAAGATGCTGTGACCCATGCCGATACAGCCTGTGACGCCTTCCACGCACTGACGTTTCCGCCCGCATGACCGAGCCCAGCGACGACCTTCTGGCCGATCCCGTCAGGTACGACGAGGAAGAGAAATACCTGGTCCATGGCGAGTACGAGATCCGCCAGATCCTGCAGTCGCTGATTGCCAAGCGGTCGCTGGTCAGCGGCTGCGCGATGCCGCGCAACCACACCTTTCCCACCTCGGTGGTGGAAGTGCTGGAAGACGAGGACGGCGTGCTGATCGACGGCAGCGCCTCCGAGGCGATCAACCGCAGCATCGCCGAAGCCAGCCACGTCACCTGCGTGTCCCGGCTGGAGCGCATCCACGTGCAGTTCAAGCTCTACGACCTGCAGCGCGTGCAGAAGGACGGCCAGGTTGCTTTCCGTGCCGCGTTCCCGGACTGCATCCTTCGCCTGCAGCGCCGCGAGTTCTACCGCCTGCAGGTGCCGGTGACCCAGCCGATGGACTGCGCCATCGCCGAGCGCCAGCCCGATGGCGAGACCACCTACCGCACCTATCGCGTGCTGGACATCAGCGGTGGTGGCGTTGCGCTGGCGGTGCAGGCTGAAGAACCCGCGCTGAAGCCGTACAAGGAATTCCCGGGCAGCCTGCTGCACCTGCCCGACAGCGGCCCGCTGTGCGTGCGGCTGATGGTGAAGAGCCTGCACCGGCAGCTCAACCAGAACGGCAGCGAGAGCTGGCGCGCCGGCTGCCAGTTCACCGACATGCCGCGCGGCGGCGACGCGCTGATCCAGCGCTACATCTTCCGCCTGGAGCGCCAGCGCAGCGCCCGCGAACGCGGCGCAGCGTGACCGGCGTCGCCATTCCGGCCGCCGTTTGTCGGGCATCGGCCGTCCCGCACTCAATCGCCCCGCGACGCCGCCGATAGCTCTCGTAACACGACTGCAATACCGGACGCCGGCTCTCGCGCCACTTCCCGGACGGCAGGCGTCGCCACTCTGCCTACGAGGTCTCCATGTCTTCCGCTTCTTCGCGCTTCTCTTCCCGCAGCATCGCCACCCGGGTGATGTACGGCACCGCCGTCGTCGCCCTGCTCGCCTTCGGCGTGGCCGCGGCCGCCAGCTACCTGCGCAGCAGCCAGTCCCTGCTGGCCGGCGCGCGCACCACGATGGAAGGACTGGCCAACCTGGAAGCGCAGCGCATCGCCGGCGAACTGACCGGCGCCTTCGACACCAACGCGGCGCTGGCCGATGCCCTGCTCGCGCAGCGCGCCGGCGATGGCATCAGCCGCAGCACCGCCAGCGCCATCTTCAAGCGCCAGCTGGAAGCGCATCCGGAATGGGTGGGCGTGGGCACGCTGTGGGAGCCGGAAGCCTTCGACGGCAAGGACGCGGAATACGTATCCGCCGAGGGCCACGACGACACCGGCCGCTTCATGAGCTACTGGGCCTGGGCCGACGGCGTCCCGTTGCAGGAGGCGCTGCGCGACTACGAGGTGCCCGGTGCCGGCGACTGGTACCTGCGCCCGCGCGAGCTCAAGCGGGCGGTGGTGGCCGAACCCTATGTCTACAAGATCGCCGGCAAGGACGTGCTGATGACGACGCTGTCCACGCCGGTGCTGGACAACGGCACGTACGTCGGCGTCATGACGGTCGACTTCGCCCTGCAGTCGCTGCAGGAGCGCATCGCCAAACTCACCCCGATGGACGCCGGCTTCGTCCGCCTGCTGACGCCGGCCGGCGTGGTCATGGCCGACCAGAATGCCGCCTCGGTCGGCAAGCCCTTCGCCGGCGCGCAGGCAGCCGACGTCATGAAGCAGATCGCCAGCGGCAAGTCGGTTTTCCGCGAAGCCACCGACGCCACCGGCGAATCGGTGATGGAAGCCTACGTTCCGCTGCAGATCGGCGACGCGCAGGAACGCTTCGCGCTGGGCGTGGTGGTGCCGCGCGCCGTGCTGATGCAGGAAGCACGCGCCGTGCTGTGGACCGTGGTGATGGTGGGCGCGCTGGGCGCGGTGCTGCTGTGCGGCGCGGTGTTCTGGCTGCTGCGCCGCCAGGTCGCCCGGCCGCTGGCCGGCGCGGTGCAGGTGGCCGACGACATCGCCCGCGGCAAGCTCGACAGCGACATCGACACCGCGCGCAGCGACGAGATCGGCACGCTGATGAAGGCGATGCGCAGCATGCAGGCCAACCTGCGCGAGCGCATCGAACGCGACGCCGTGGTGGCGAAGGAAAGCCTGCGCATCCGTACCGCACTGGAAGACGTCACCACCAACGTCATGATCGCCGATGCCGACCGCACCATCGTCTACGCCAACCGCCCGCTGATGAAGATGCTGACGGACGTGGAACAGGACCTGCGCCGCGACCTGCCCGCCTTCGACGTGCGTACCGTGGTGGGCAGCAGCATCGACATCTTCCACAAGAAGCCCGAGCACCAGTCGCGCATGCTGGCGCAGCTGCAGGGCACGCACCGCGCGCAGATCAGCGTGGGCGGCCGCATCATGCAGCTGATCATCAACCCGGTGACCGACGGCGAGGGCCAGCGCATCGGCTACGTGGTCGAATGGGCAGACCGGACGAACGAAGTGAGCGTCGAGCAGGAGGTCACCCGCATCGTGCAGGCCGCCGTGCAGGGCGATCTCAGTGGCCGCATCGCGGAGACCGGCAAGCAGGGCTTCCTGCTGACGCTGTCGCAGCAGGTCAACGGCCTGCTGGCGACCATCGCCGGCAGCGTCGAGGCGGTGTCCGGCGTGCTGCAGTCGCTCTCGAAGGGCGACCTGACCGCGCGCATGGAGGGCGACTTCCACGGCGTGTTCGCCAGCATGCGTGACGACGCCAACGCCACGGTTGCACAGCTCACCGACATCGTCGGCCGCATCCAGGAGGCTTCCGGTTCCATCAACACCGCGGCCGGCGAAATCGCCAGCGGCAATGCCGACCTGTCGCGCCGCACCGAGCAGCAGGCGGCCAACCTGGAAGAAACCGCCGCCTCGATGGAGGAACTGACTTCCACCGTGCGCCAGAACGCCGAGTCGGCACGCCAGGCCAACCAGCTCGCCATCGGTGCGGCCTCGGTCGCTTCGCAGGGCGGCGACGTGGTCGGCAAGGTCGTCACCACCATGACCGACATCGAACAGTCCTCGAAGAAGATCGCCGAGATCATCTCGGTGATCGACGGCATCGCCTTCCAGACCAACATCCTGGCGCTCAACGCGGCAGTGGAAGCCGCGCGTGCCGGCGAACAGGGCCGTGGCTTCGCGGTCGTGGCGTCGGAAGTCCGTACGCTGGCGCAGCGCTCGGCCAATGCGGCCAAGGAGATCAAGGGCCTGATCGAGAATTCGGTCGACAAGGTCGCCGACGGCTCGGCACTGGTGAACCAGGCCGGCGCGACGATGGCCGAGATCGTGGCCAGCGTGCAGCGCGTGACCGACATCATGGCCGAGATCTCGGCGGCCTCGCAGGAACAGAGCGCGGGCATCGAACAGGTCAACCAGACCATCGTGCAGATGGACGAAACCACCCAGCAGAATGCGGCGCTGGTGGAGGAAGCCTCGGCGGCGGCCCGTTCGATGGAGGAACAGGCCCACGCCCTGAGCGATGCCGTGTCCACCTTCCGCCTGGACGGCCACGGCACCGTGGCGCGCCTGGTGCAGGAACGGGTCACCCGCATCGCGGCCGGCGGCGCCCTGCGCGGCGTTGCCGAACCGGATCTGCACTGACCGCACTAAAGAAACCCCGCCCGGGGCCGATCTAGGCCTTGACCGGTTCCGCCCCGGGAACCCCGACACCCTTACCGGCTGCAACAGGAGCCCGACGAATGAGCGACAAGAAGACCCTGGCCGCGGCGACCGCGGACGAGTTCCTCAGCTTCACCCTGGGAGACGAGCACTACGGCGTGGACATCCTGAAGGTCCAGGAAATCCGCGGCTACGACTCGGTGACCCGCCTGCCCGACGCACCGGACTACATCAAGGGCGTCATCAACCTGCGCGGCACCATCGTGCCGGTGATCGACCTGCGCCTGAAGCTGCGGCTGAAGGAAGCGCGTTACGACGCCTTCACCGTGATGATCGTGCTGAACGTGGAAGACCGCGTGGTCGGCATCGTGGTGGACAGCGTGTCGGACGTGATCGCCCTCAACGCCGAACAGATCCGCCCCACGCCGGAGTTCGGCGCCAGCGTCGATACCCGCTTCATCTCCGGCATCGGCACCATCGACGAGCGCATGCTGATCCTGCTCGACATCGAAACGCTGATCGACAGCGCCGACCTGGGCCAGCCCCTGCCGGAAGCGGCCGCCGCCTGATCCACCGCCGGGCCTCCGGCAACACGGCAGCACGCCCGAGACCGCGGACCGCAAGGCCCGCGGTCTTCGCGTATGCGGCCATCGCAAGCCCGGCCATGCGTCTTTCGTCGAAGCACGCACCGCACCCCTGCAAATCCGCCAGCGCCGGCCGATAACACCAGAGGGACGCACTGCGTTCCTTCCCACTCCCCATGCATCGCCCCTGCCGTCCGAGACCGCCATGTCGCTGAATGCCAAGATCGCCGCCACGCTCTCCTCCCTGCCGCTGAAGCGCCGGTTCCTGATCCAGACCGCGCTGGTCGCGCTCGGCACCATCGCGCTGGCGGTGATCGCCGCGCGCATGCAGTACCTGGACCTGACCAGCACGCGCCAGGACGGCCTGAAGGCGCAGACCGAGATGGCGCTCAGCGTGATCGCCGGCTATGCCAAGCAGGCGGCCGACGGCAAGCTCGACGAAGCCGACGCCAAGGCGCGGGCACTGGCCACGCTGTCCACGATGCAGGCCAACGGCGGCGTCGACTACTTCTTCGTCACCGACGAAGCCCCGATCATGCTGATGCACCCCACCCGGCCGGACCTGACCGGCAAGCCGCTGGACGACGTGCTGAGCCCGGACGGCAAGCGCATCTTCCCGGAATTCGTCCGCGTGGCGCGGGCCGGCGGCGGCCATGTCGACTACAGCTGGGCCAAGGCCGGCGAGGAAGCGCCGGTGCCGAAGACCTCGTACGCCGCGCTGTACCAGCCGTGGGGCTGGGTGATCGGCACCGGCGTCTATCTCGACGACACGCAGGCGCAGGCGCTGCAGTTCACCGTGGTCATGACCATCGCCGGCGGCCTGCTGGTGCTGCTGAGCATGGCGATCGGCTGGGTCATCGGCCAGTCCGTGCTGGAGCCGGTGGCGCGTGCCCTGTCCGCGATCAAGGGCGTCTCGCGCGGCGACCTGAGCGTGCGCACCGGCCATCACGGCCGCGACGAGGTCGGCCAGATGCTGAAAGCCACCGACGAGATGGTGCACATGCTGGAACGCTTCTCGCACGAGACGCGCGACATGATCCGCCTGCACGAAGCCGAGGACATCACCCACCGCATGCCGGAGGATTTCCCCGGCGTGTACGGCGAACTGGCCGGCGGCATCAACACCATGATGTTCGAGCACCTGCACGCGTTCCGCGATGCCATCGGCATCCTGGAGCGCTACGCCAGCGGCGACCTCAGCCAGGACGCGCGCCGCCTGCCCGGCACCCGTGCGTTCCTGCACGAGGCGATGGACGCGGCCAAGCAGAGCCTGCTGGCCATCAACGGCGAGATCAAGCGGCTGTCGCAGTCGGCGGCGGCCGGCGACTTCACCGCGCGCGGCGATGAGGCCGGCTTCCGCCACGACTTCCTGCAGATGGTGCAGGGCCTGAACACCATGATGGCCACCAGCGACCGCAACCTCGCGCAGCTGTCGGCCCTGCTGCGCGCCATCGCCGACGGCGACCTGACCGCGCGGATGGAAGGCGACTTCCATGGCGTGTTCGCCACGATGCGCGACGACGCCAATGCCACCGTCGCGCAGCTGACCGAGATCGTCGGCGGCATCCAGATGGCCGCCACCAGCATCAACACCGCAGCCGGCGAAATCGCCAGCGGCAACTCGGACCTGTCGCGCCGCACCGAGCAGCAGGCCGCCAACCTGGAAGAAACCGCCGCCTCGATGGAGGAACTGACCTCCACCGTGCGCCAGAACGCCGAATCGGCTCGCCAGGCCAACCAGCTCGCCATCGGTGCCGCATCCGTCGCTTCGCAAGGCGGCGACGTGGTCGGCAAGGTCGTCACCACCATGACCGACATCGAACAGTCCTCGAAGAAGATCGCCGAGATCATTTCTGTGATCGACGGCATCGCCTTCCAGACGAACATCCTGGCGTTGAACGCGGCGGTGGAAGCCGCGCGTGCCGGCGAACAGGGCCGTGGCTTCGCGGTCGTGGCCAGCGAGGTACGTACCCTCGCCCAGCGTTCGGCCAATGCGGCCAAGGAGATCAAGGGCCTGATCGAGAACTCGGTGGACAAGGTGTCCGATGGTTCCAAGCTGGTGAACCAGGCCGGCGCGACGATGGCCGAGATCGTGGCCAGCGTGCAGCGCGTGACCGACATCATGGCCGAGATCTCCGCCGCGTCGCAGGAGCAGAGCGCTGGCATCGAGCAGGTCAACCAGACCATCACCCAGATGGACGAGACCACCCAGCAGAACGCCGCGCTGGTGGAAGAAGCCACGGCCGCCGCGCGTTCGATGGAGGAACAGGCGCAGGCGCTGACCGGTTCAGTGTCGGTGTTCAAGCTGCACACGACGCTCGCCGCGCCGGCGCGGAAAGCAACAGCGGCGGCGACCCCGTCACGGGGGGCAGCGCCGAAGGCTCTGGCCCGCAAGCCGGTGGCCCGCCCGCCCGAGCCGGCGCTGGCCGACGGCGACTGGCAGGAATTCTGACGGCGCCCTCCGTCCCGTGACCGTGTTCAAGTAATCCGGAACCTGGCCGTTATGTCCCTTGAAGGCACCCCACCCTGGCCCCCGATGACCGTCGCACCCACCGCCCACGACGACGCCAGCCGCCCGACGCCCGTGCACCACGCGGAGGCGGCATGCTGCGCCGCACGCTGAATGCGCTGACGCCGCTGCGCGAGGCCCAGGCACCGGCCGAGCCGGCGCACGACAGCCTGTGGCACGTGCTGGAGCAGTCGGTGGATGCGGCCTTCGTCGTCGATGGCCGCCATCGCGTGGTGCTGTTCAACCCCGCGGCCGAAGCGCTGTGGCGCTGCCGCCGCGAGGACGTGCACGGCCTGCCCTTCACCCGCCTGCTGGCGGACGTGCAGGCTGACGGCACGGCCGACTCGACCCTTGCCGCCCTGCTCGGCAGCCATCGCGATGCCGTGCTGCTGCGCCAGGACGGCAGTCAGGCCGCCTGCTCGGTTTCGATGTCGAAGGTGGTGATCGGCGAACACGTCTTCCACACCGCCTTCGTCCGCGACACCAGCGACCAGCAGCGGCAACTGGCGCGCCTGCGCCAGCTGTCCATCGTGGTGGACAGCAGCGACAACGCGATCTTCATCAGCTCGGTCGACCGCGAGGTCGTGTACGTCAACAGCGGCTTCACCCGCATGCTCGGCTACCGGCTGGAGGAACTGCGCGGCATCAAGCCCTCAGAACTGCTGTCCGGTCCGCATACCGACGGCTCGCTGGACGAGCGGATCAACCGGGCGATGGACGCCGGCGAAGGCCTGCAGACCGAGGTGCTGCTGTACACCAAGGCCGGGCGTCCGTTGTGGCTGTCGGCCGCGATCAATCCGGTGCACGACGAAGACGGCACGCTGCTGGGCCTGGTCAGCGTGCTCAGCGACATCACCCGGACCAAGATGCACCAGGTGCTGCACAACAAGGTGCTGGACGCGCTGGTGCACGAGTGGAACGTCGCCGACGTGATGACGCTGATCTGCCGCGAGGTGGAGCACATCGCGCCCGAGCTGACCGTGTCCATCATCACCGTGGACAGCGAAGGGCTGATGCACGCCCTCGCCTCGCCGAGCATGCCCGAAGCCTGGGCGCGCAAGATCAACGGCATGGCGATCGGCCCGCGCGCCGGCGTCTGCGGCGTGGCCGCCTGGCGTGGCCGCGCGGTGCTGGTCAAGGACATCGCCAGCGATCCGCTGTGCGCCAACACCCGCCACCTGACCACGCCGCTGGGGCTGCGCGCGTGCTGGACCCACCCGATCAAGTCGAGCAGCGGCCGCGTACTGGGCACGCTGTCGTTCTACTACCGCGAGAACCGCGGCCCCGACGAACTGCACGAACGCCTCGCCGACACCTGCCTGCACCTGTGCTCGCTGACGCTGGAGCGCGAACAGACCAACGAGCGCGTCCACCAGTTGGCGTTCTACGACACTCTCACCGGCCTGCCGAACCGCATCATGTTCAGCGCCAAGGCCGAGCAGGCGCTGGCCAACGTCGCCCAGTCCAACGGCACGGCCGCCGTGCTGTTCATCGACCTGGACCGCTTCAAGCGGGTCAACGACGCGCAGGGCCACGCCGCCGGCGACGGCCTGCTGCGTGATGTCGCCGCCCGCCTCAGCGAGGAACTGGGCGGCATCAACATCGTCGGCCGCCAGGCCGGCGACGAATTCGTTGCGGTGCTGCCGATGTGCAGCACCGAGCAGGCCGGCAGCGTGGCCGAGCGCCTGCTCGGCGCCATCGCCGCGCCGACCACCGCCGGCCTGATGACCCTGCATCCCAGCGCCAGCATCGGCGTGGCGATGTTCCCCGAGGACGGCCGCGACATCGACCTGCTGGTGCGCCACGCCGACATGGCCATGTACCGCGCCAAGCGCGACGGCGGCAGCGGCTTCCGCTTCTTCAGCGTGGACATGAACCGCCTGGCACAGGAACGCGTCTCGCTGGAAACCGCCTTGCGCGACGCCTTGCGCCAGAACCAGCTGGACCTGCATTACCAGCCGCAGGTCGGGGGTTCCAGCGGCCGCGAACTGTACGGCGTGGAGGCGCTGCTGCGCTGGCACCACGCGGACCTCGGCGTGATTCCGCCCGCGCGCTTCGTGCCGGTCGCCGAAGAGTGCGGCCTGATCGCCGACCTCAGCCTGTGGGTGTTGCGCCAGGCCTGCGCACGCATGGCCGACTGGCGCGGCCGCGGCATCGACATCCCGCGCGTCTCGGTGAACATCTCCGCGATCAACTTCCGCGACCCGCAGCTGTCGCTGCAGATCTCCGACCTGCTGGACGAACACGGCCTGGTGCCCACCGACCTGACGCTGGAGATCACCGAGAGCGTCATGCTCGATCCCGACCCGGACGTGCTGGAGAACATCGAGGCCATCTACCTGCTCGGCGTGCGCCTGTCGCTGGACGACTTCGGCACCGGCTATTCCAGCCTCAGCCACCTGCACCGCCTGCCGATCAGCGAGCTCAAGCTGGACCAGAGTTTCGTGCGCGACATCGACACCAGCGCGATCGCGCGCACGCTGACCTCGTCGGTGCTGCGCATCGGCGAAAGCCTGGGCATGAAGGTGGTGGCCGAGGGCGTGGAAACCGAGTCGCAGCATCGCTTCCTCACCGAACAGCGCTTCCCCGTGCTGCAGGGCTACCTGTTCTCGCCGCCGTTGCCGGCGGACGAGCTGGAGCAGTGGCTGCAGGCGCAGGGTTACAGCGCGGCCCGCGAGGCCGAGGCCGTCGCGTCCGTCGCCTGAGCGCTCGCGCGCGGTCCGGCGCGCCGGCAGGACACGCGAACTGTGACGCACCTCGCAATCGCACACATCCGCGCGTCAGGGTTCGACCATCGTCTCAAGTTTGATCCGGGTGGGCCGATCTCAGCCGGTGAGTCCTTCCCACTTTCCCCACTCTCCGGAGCCACTGGCATGAAGATCGCATCCGTCCTGACCCTGTCCATCGCCGTCGTCGGCGCCGCCCTGCTGATGCCCGCCGCGCCGGCCAGCAGCCAGTCGCAGATCGACAACGCCATCCCCGCCGACATGGCGCCGCGCTTCGCCGGCAAGTCGGGCACCGTCTGCGGCAAGGTCGGCAAGGCCCGCTTCGCCGAGAACTCGGAAGGCACGCCGACCTTCCTGTACATGGGCGGCAACTTCCCGCGCCACACCTTCACCGCGCGCATCCCGGGCGACGCCCGCGCCAAGTTCAAGCCGGCCCCGGAAGAACTGGAAGGCAAGGACGTCTGCGTGATCGGCAACATCGAGCGTGACCAGTCGCGCGCCGAAATCGTCGTCAACTCGCCGTCGAACCTGAAGCTCGCGACGATCCGCTGATACGCCGATCCGTTCCATGGGCAGGGCGCATGACGCCCTGCCCCGGTTGCACCCAGAGCGGCGCGGCGCGCGCCAAGGTCAAAGGAAAAAGAATCCCATGCAGCGGATCAAGAACCTCAAACTGACGACGAAGATGATGCTCGCCTTCGGCGTCGTGCTGGCCCTGATGCTGATCCAGGGCATCGCCGCGTTCGTCGGCCTCAATTCGTTGAACGGCGCCACCACCGAAGTCACCGGCAATGTGCTGCCCAGCGTCAAGGCCGCCGGCGACCTGCGCAGCCTGCTCGGCGAGTTCCGTACCACCGCCTATCGGCAGCACGTACGTGCCAGCGATGCGGTCAAGGCGGAGGCGAAGACCCGCGCTTCAGCGCAGGAGAAAGAGATCGATGCCGGCATCAAGCAGTACGCCGCACTGGTCGCGACGCCGGAGGAAAAGAAAGCCTACGACCTGTTCGTGAAGGAGTGGGCCGCTGCCAAGCAGTCCTATGCCGAAGTGCAGGAGATGATCGACCTCGGCCTGCCGGACGACGCCGTGGACACCTTCATCGGCGCCACGCGGGACCAGCACACCAAGGCCACCAGCGCGCTGACCGCACTCATCGCCATCGTCGACGGTCAGGCCAAACAGGCCAGCGCCAGCGCCGAAAGCACCTACACCGCCTCCAGCACGCTGATGATCGTCATGCTGCTGGCCGGCATCGTCGGCGGCCTGACGCTGGCCTGGTTCTTCGCCCGTGCCATCGCCAACGGCGTCGGCGAGGCCGTGCGCGTGGCCAACGACGTCTCCGCCGGCAAGCTGGACGGCAAGATCGACACCAGCCGCGCCGACGAAGTCGGCCAGCTGCTCACCGCCATGCAGCGCATGCAGACGCAGGTGCAGTCGGTCATCGCCGCGCAGAGCGAGATGGCCGCGCGCCATGACGAAGGCCAGATCAGCTACCGCATGGACGACAGCGCGTTCCCCGGCGAGTACGGCCGGATGGTGCGCGACACCAACGCCCTGGTCGCCTCGCACCTGCAGGCGATCGGCGATGCACTGAAGATCATGCAGCGCTACTCGGTCGGCGACCTGAGCCTGGACATGCCCAAGCTGCCCGGCGAAAAGGCCAACCTCACCGAGACGATGGACGCCACCAAGGCCAACCTGTCGGCCATCAACGGCGAGATCAAGCGCCTGGCCATGTCGGCGTCGGCCGGCGACTTCAGCCAGCGTGGCGACGTGGACAAGTACCAGTACGACTTCCGCGACATGATCGACGGCCTGAACCAGCTGATGGAAACCACCGACGGCAACCTGGCCGAGGTGTCCGAACTGTTGAAGGCGATCGCCCGCGGTGACCTGACCGCGCGGATGGAAGGCGACTTCCACGGCGTGTTCGCCACGATGCGCGACGATGCCGACGCCACCGTGGCGCAGCTGACCGACATCGTCGGCCGCATCCAGGACGCATCGAGCAGCATCAACACCGCCGCCGGCGAGATCGCCAGCGGCAACTCGGACCTGTCGCGTCGCACCGAGCAGCAGGCCGCGAACCTGGAAGAGACGGCCGCCTCGATGGAGGAACTGACCTCCACCGTGCGCCAGAACGCCGAATCCGCCCGCCAGGCCAACCAGCTGTCCATCGGTGCCGCCAGCGTGGCGTCGCAGGGTGGCGAGGTGGTCGGCAAGGTGGTCACGACGATGCGCGACATCGAGCATTCGTCGAAGAAGATCGCCGACATCATCTCGGTCATCGACGGCATCGCCTTCCAGACCAACATCCTGGCGCTCAACGCCGCGGTGGAAGCCGCCCGTGCCGGCGAACAGGGCCGTGGCTTCGCCGTGGTGGCGAGCGAGGTGCGTACCCTCGCCCAGCGCTCGGCCAATGCGGCCAAGGAGATCAAGGGCCTGATCGAAACGTCCGTGGACAAGGTGGCCGACGGTTCCAAGCTGGTGAACCAGGCCGGCGCGACCATGGGCGAGATCGTCGCCTCGGTGCAGCGCGTGACCGACATCATGGCCGAGATCTCGGCGGCGTCGCAGGAACAGAGCGCCGGTATCGAACAGGTCAACCAGACCATCACCCAGATGGACGAGACCACCCAGCAGAACGCCGCACTGGTCGAAGAGGCCTCCGCCGCCGCCCGTTCGATGGAAGAGCAGGCGCAGGCGCTGAGCGAATCCGTCTCGGTGTTCAGGCTGCATGCGCAGGCGCCGGCCGCCCCGCTGGCGACCGCCAAGCCGGCCAAGGCCGCGCCCGCTGCCGCCAGCACCCGGCCGGCAGTCACCCGCAGCAGCGCGCCCGCGCCGCTCGAGCCGGCGCTTGCCGACGGCGACGACTGGCAGGAGTTCTGAGGCACGCCGCTTGCATCCCACGGACATGCCGATGCCCCGTCCTCCCGACGGGGCATTGGTCGAGTAATCCGACAGCCGTCCTCTCTTCCGAGATCCCATGTCCGTCAGTCCCCGCCCCCTTGTTCCGGCACCTTCGACCCGACGGACCTCCGCCGCGCCACCGCATGACGATGCAGCAGCATCCGGCGCGCGCGATTTCGAGTTCGACGACCGCGACTTCCGCCGCGTCGCCGACCTGATCCGCCAGCGGGCCGGCATCGCCCTGGCCGATGGCAAGCGCGACATGGTCTACGGCCGCCTCTCACGCCGCCTGCGTGCGCTGGGACTGCGCAGCTTCAAGGACTACCTGGACCGGCTGGAACGCGATGGCGGCGACGAATGGCAGGCGTTCACCAACGCGCTGACCACCAACCTCACCTCGTTCTTCCGCGAGCCGCACCATTTCGAGCGGCTGCAGGAAGAACTGGCCAAGCGCCGCCACGACGGACCGCTGAAGATCTGGACCTGCGCCGCCTCCACCGGCGAGGAACCGTATTCGATCGCCATCTCCGCCTGCGAGGCCTACGGCACGCTGACCCCGCCGGTACGCATCCTGGCGACCGACGTGGACACGCAGGTGCTGGCCACCGGCGAACGCGGCGTGTACCCGGTCGAACGCATCGCCGGCCTCGACGACACGCTGAAGCGACGCTACTTCCAGCGCGGCAGCGGACCCAACGAAGGCAAGTGCCGCGTGCATCCGGCGCTGCGGCAGATGATCGAGTTCCGCCCGCTCAACCTGCTGGCGCCCCGCTACGACGTGGCCGGTCCGTTCACGGCGATGTTCTGCCGCAACGTGATGATCTATTTCGACAAGCCGACCCAGCGCGGCATCCTCACCCGCCTGGTCCCGCACCTGGCCGACGACGGCATGCTGTACACCGGGCACTCGGAGAACTACCTGCACGCGGCGGACATCATCCAGCCATGCGGCCGCACGCTGTACCGGCGCGCCGGGGCCGCCGCGTGAGCGCCGCCGCGGCCGCGTTCGCCGATGGCAGCGTCCTGCGCTACCACGACATCCGCTTCAAGACCGCAGCCGCCAAGCTGCTGCCCACGCAGTACCTGGTGGTGGACGACCACACCGCGCTGGTCACCGTGCTGGGCTCGTGCGTGGCGGCGTGCATCCGCGACCCGCTGCTCAAGCTCGGCGGCATGAACCACTTCCTGCTGCCCGACGGCAACGTCGGCGACGGCGCGCCCGCGCGCTACGGCAGCTATGCGATGGAACTGCTGATCAACGACCTGCTCAAGCGCGGCGCCGCGCGCAACCGGCTGCAGGCCAAGGTGTTCGGCGGCGCCAACGTGCTGAAGGGGTTCACCAGCAATCCGGTCGGCACGCGCAACGCCGAATTCGTCCGCCGCTATCTGGATGCCGAACGCATCCCGGTGGTGGCCGAAGACCTGCGCGGCATCCATCCGCGCAAGGTCTGGTATTTCCCCGACAGCGGCCGCGCGGTCGTGCAGCGCCTGCCGCATGCGCACGATGCCGAAGTGCTGGCCGCCGAGTCCGCGGCCCGCGCCCGCCTGTCCAAGACTCCCGTCACCGGGGGCGTGGAGCTGTTCTGATGAGCATGACCCCTTGCCGCGTGCTGATCGTCGACGACTCGGCGGTCGTGCGCCAGATGCTGACCGAAATCCTGTCCCGCGACCCTGGCATCGAGGTGGTCGGCTCGGCCGCCGATCCGCTGCTGGCGCGCGACAAGATCAAGCGCCTGAATCCCGACGTGATGACGCTGGACGTGGAAATGCCGCGCATGGACGGGCTGGCGTTCCTGGAGAACGTCATGCGCCTGCGGCCGATGCCGGTGGTGATGATCTCCTCGCTCACCGAGCGCGGCGCCGACACCACGCTGCAGGCGCTGGCCCTGGGCGCGGTGGACTTCGTCTCCAAACCCAAGCTCGATGTCGCCAGCGGCCTGCAGGCGTATTCCGACGAGATCATCGCCAAGGTCAAGGCCGCGGCGAAGGCGCGCGTGCGCCCGCTGGCGCGCCAGGGTGCACCGCGCGTGAACCTCGACGCCGCCCTGCCCGCACCGCCGGCGCTGCGCTTCCGCACCACCGACCGGCTGATCGCCATCGGCGCGTCGGCCGGCGGCACCGAGGCGCTGCGCGTGGTGCTGGAGCAGATGCCTGCCGACGCCCCGGCCATCGTGCTGACCCAGCACATCCCCGCCGGCTTCAGCCGGGCCTTCGCCGAACGCCTGGACCGGCATTCGGCCATGGCCGTGCGCGAAGCGACCGACGGCGAAGCCATCCTGCCCGGCCACGCCTACCTGCCGCCCGGCGGCCTGCACATGCGCGTGATCCGCGACGGCGCCCGCTGGCGCTGCCGCATCGATGACGGCCCGGCGGTGAACCGCCACAAGCCGGCGGTCGACGTGCTGTTCCGCTCGGTCGCGCAGAGCGCCGGCGGCAACGCGGTCGGCGCCATCCTCACCGGCATGGGCGACGACGGCGCCCGCGGCCTGCTGGAGATGAGCCAGGCCGGCGCCCCCACCCTGGTGCAGGACGAAGCCACCAGCGTGGTCTGGGGCATGCCCGGCGCCGCCATGCGCCTGGGCGCCGCCAAGGAAGCCCTGCCACTGGAACGCATCGCCCAGCGCCTGCTCGACCTGGCCGCCGCGATCGCCTGAGGTGCAGGAGCCCTCTTGTGGGAGCAACTGTAGGAGCGACGTCAGTCGCGACCGCACACCCCCACGGTCGTGGACCGAGACACAAGCAAGCAGCGTTGACGGTCAGGTGCACCACTCCAGCATTACCAATGCCCATTCCCTGCCGCGGTCGCGACTCACGTCGCTCCTACAGCGGGACGCAACGCCGGTCACAGATCGTCCGCTGTCGAAAAACCACCCGAATTCCCGCCTAAAGAGCCGTTCCGCACGGCCGATACTCAACAGTGAGCTTCATCAGAGAGCACCCATGTACTCGCGCATCCTGGTTCGTCTGGCGGCACCCCTCATCCTGACCCTGCTGTTCCCGCTGTCGGTCGGCTTCGACTGGCCCAACGCCCTGCAATGGGCCCTGTTGACCTCGCTGACCCTGGCCTGGTTGATTTTCGCCTGGCTGACCGCGACCCACGGGCACCAGATCTCGCCCGAGCACGCCAGCGTCGTGCGCGAGCAGGACGCGTTGCTGACCGAACTGCGCCGCTTCGTCAACAATGAGATCGAAGGCTCGCGCAGCGAGATCGAACGCGCCCGCGAACTGATCCGCGAAGCCGTCAACAACCTCGGCGGCAGCTTCGACGCGATGAACCGCAAGTCGCGCGAACAGAGCGCGGCCATCTCGCGCATCATCGACCGCAACGGCGAGGGCGACCGTGCCGGCGTGGATGTGGCGCGCTTCGCCCAGAACGCCAGCCAGCGCATGGAACAGCTGGTCGAGGCGCTGGAACAGGTCGCCGGCCAGAGCGGCACCACCGTGCACCACATCGACGACATGGCGCAGCACCTGGACGGCATCTTCTCGCTGCTGGAAGACGTCAAGTCGATCGCCGACCAGACCAACCTGCTGGCGCTGAACGCGGCCATCGAAGCGGCGCGCGCCGGTGAAGCCGGACGCGGCTTCGCCGTGGTTGCCGACGAGGTGCGCAACCTGTCCGAGCGCTCCACCGCCTTCAACGAACAGATCCGCAAGCTGGCGCACAGTTCCAAGGAATCGATCGCCAAGGTGCGCGACACCGTCTCCAACATGGCCTCGCGCGACCTCGACCGTTCGCGGGAAGCCCGCTCGGAAGCGGCCGGCATGCTCAACCAGGTGGCGGCGATCAACGCCTCGCTGGGCGATGGCATGCGCGAGGTCTCGATGTGCGGCCACGCCATCGACGCCAGCGTCGCCGACGCGGTCCGCTCGCTGCAGTTCGAGGACATCGCCACCCAGTCGCTGGGCAGCGCGACCACCCACCTGGACCGCCTGACCGCGATCAACAAGGAAGCCGTCGCCCTGCAGGAACTGCTGCACCGCACCGGCGGCGCTACCGACAACGAACTGCTGAGCGCGCTGCGCCTGATCGGCAACCGCCTGCGCGACCAGCGCACGGAATGGGAGCGCCCGCCGCACAAGCCGGTCGCGCAGCAGAACATGGGCGCCGGCACGGTCGAGCTGTTCTGATCGCGGCAGACGCGGCACACGATTGACCACGACGGGGCGGCCACGGGCCGCCCCGTCGCGTTTCCGCACCCTGCCCGCCCGACCTCGAAGTCGCGCTGGCATACTGCGGCCACGCCCGCACCGTCGCTGCCGATGCCGAACCCGCCTTCCTCCTCTGCCTTGCTGCTGCAGCTGTTCCGCCTGCAGGAAGCCGAGCGCCATCGCGTCGGCCGGGCCCTGCACAACCAGGTCGGGCAGGCGCTGTCGGCGATCCGCATGGGCGCCCACCTGGTGCAGTCGGAAGACGATGCCGACCTGCGCGCGGAGGACTTGCAGGAGATCATCCGCGCCAGCGACGACGCCGTCGCCATCGTGCGCGACCTGCATGCCACGCTGCATCCGCCGCAACTGGATTCGATCGGCCTGGACGCCGCGCTGCGTGCCGAGCACGAACGTGTGTTCCCCGGCGCCGCCCTGACCCTGGCACCGCTGCCGCACGCGCCGGCAGCCGACCACGCCCTGGTCGCGTTCCGCATCGCCCAAGGGGTGATGCGTGCCGTCGCGCAGGCGGGAAGCACACTGGCCGTGTCGCTGGCAGGCAGCGCGGAGGGATCGGGCGCCTTCACGCTGGACCTGCAGGCCGAGGGCGCGACCGACCTGCCCGAGCTGCCGCTGCTGCAGGCACTGGCGGGCGCGGCCGGCGGCGGCCTCGATGCCGTTTCCGGCACGCACTGGCGACTTCGCCTACCCTATGGCCCCACGTCCGCAACGCCTGCCGATCCCGCGTGAATACCGAGCACGCCCACCTGCCCCGCCTGCCGCGCCTGGGCGCCGGCGAACCCGACCTGCAACGCATGGTCGACACGGCGACCGCGGACGGTACGCCGCTGATGCTGCTGTACCTGGACATCGACCACTTCCGCTCGATCAACGAGAACATGGGCGTGGAAGTCGGCGACGAAGCGCTGGCGATCCTCAGCGACCGCCTGCAGCGGGCGCTCGGCCCGGAAGCGCGGGCGTGGCGCCACGGCAGCGACGAGTTCATCGTGGCGGTGCCGCGCGTGGCCGGCACACTGCCGCCGGAGCGCTTCGGCGACATGCTGCGCGAGCAGATCGAACTGCCGATGACGGTGCTGCCGTACACCCTGTTCCTGACCGGCACGCTGGGCGTGGCGCTGTGTCCCGAACATGCCGACACCGCCTCGGGCCTGCTGCAATGCGCGGAAAGCGCGATGGAACAGGCCAAGCACGAAGGCATGAACCTGGTGCGCCTGTACCGGCGCGGCGCGGCGATCACCGCGCGCAGCGACAGCATCATCGCGCGGCAGATCGTCAACGCCATCCACCACAACGAACTGCGCCTGTTCTACCAGCCGCAGATCAACGCGCACGACGGCCGCGTGGTGGGCATGGAAACCCTGCTGCGCTGGTACTCCCCCGCGCTCGGCCTGCTGGTGCCGGAGCGCTTCATGCACGTGGCCGAGAAACTCGGCGTCATCGTGCAGATCGGCGACTGGGTGCTGCGCAACGCCTTCAAGCAGGCGCGCGTGTGGCGCGACTGGGGCTTCGACGACTTCGAGATCGCGGTCAACGTGTCGACGCTGCAGCTGCTGCGTCCCAGTTTCGTGTCCGAGGTGCTGGAAGCGATGCAGGAGGCCGGCATCCCGCCGCAGATGGTGGTGCTGGAAGTCCGCCAGAACGCGCTGGCCAAGGACATGAACCTGGTCCATCGCACGCTGGCGCATCTGCACCGCGAAGGCGTGCGGCTGACGCTGGACGACTTCGGGATGGGCGATTCCAACCTGGATTCGCTGGTCCGCTTCTCGGTGGACAAGATCAAGATCGACCGCAACTTCGTGAAGGGCGTGCCGTCCAGCCCGCGCGAGGTGGCCATCACCTGCGCCATCATCGCGATGGGCCACCAGCTGGGCATGAAGGTCATCGCGCATGGCGTGGAGACCGACACGCAGCTGGGCTTCCTGCGCCGCAACCAGTGCGACATGTTCCAGGGCCACCTGTTCGGCGAACCGATGTCGGCCGAGGATGCCGGCGCCGTGCTGCGCCGCCGCTACCTGCGCGCGGACGCGTTCGCCGCCACCAAGCCGGACCGCACCCTGCTGCTGCTGGACGACGAGGAGAACATCCTGCGCTCGCTGGTGCGCCTGTTCCGCCGCGACGGTTACCGTATCCTCGCCGCCAGCAACGTCACCGACGCCTTCGAGCTGCTGGCGACCAACGACGTGCAGGTCATCCTGTCCGACCAGCGCATGTCGGACATGAGCGGCACCGAGTTCCTCGGCCGCGTGCGCCTGCTGTATCCGGACACCGTGCGGCTGGTGCTGTCCGGCTACACCGACCTGGCCACGGTGACCGAGGCGATCAACCGCGGCGAGATCTACCGCTTCCTGACCAAGCCATGGAACGACGACGACCTGCGCGAACACATCCGCCAGGCCTTCACCACCTACGAGAACCAGCCGCACCACCGCGCGCATGCCTGACGCTTTCGCGCCGATGCTGGAGGGCTGGTGCCTGTATCTGCTGGAATGCCGCAACGGCACGTACTACGCCGGCATCACCAACCGGCTCGAAGCACGCTACGCCGCGCATGTCGCCGGCACCGGCGCCAAGTACACCCGCGCGAACCCGCCGCTGCGCGTGCTGGCGACTCGTGGCTATCCCGACCGCAGTGCCGCCTCGCGCGCCGAGGCGCAGCTGAAGCGGCTGCCCCGGGCGAAGAAGCTGGGGTTCTTCGAATAGTCGGCCGTCATTCCGGCGAACGCCGGAATCCATCTTGATCCTGCGCTTGCTGCTCAACAGAGGAAGATCAACATGGGTCCCAGCGTTCGCTGGGACGACGAAACATCACGGAACAGGACCACTCACACCGCGTCGAGACTCGGCTGCCGGATCGGCAGGGTGATGCGGAAGCAGGCGCCGGCGCCGGGCACGTTGCGTGCCTCGATGCGGCCGTTGTGCTTCTTGACGATGCCGTAGGAGATCGACAGGCCCAGGCCGGTGCCGCTGCCGACCGGCTTGGTGGTGAAGAACGGGTCGAAGATGCGCTGCAGGATCTCGTCCGGGATGCCGTGGCCGCTGTCCTGGATGTCCACCCAGACCTCCTCGCCCTCCACGCCGGTGGTGACGTGGATCGTGCCGCGTTCGTCGATGGCATGGCTGGCGTTGAGCAGGATGTTCATGAACACCTGGTTCAACTCGGACGGGCGGCACTGCACCAGCGGCAGCTTGCCGTAGTGCTTCTCCAGCGTGACCTTGTACTTCAGCTCGTTCCAGATAATGTTGATGGTGGAATCCAGGCCGGCGTGCAGGTCGGCGGATTTCCAGCTGTCGTCGCGTCCGGAGTACGAGAAGTCCTTCAGGTTGCGCACGATGGCGGTGACGCGTTCGATGCCCTCGCGCGATTCGGACATCAGCTGCGGCAGGTCGCCGGTGATGAAGTCGATGTCGGCGCGCGCACGCAGGTCTTCGATCTCGGGCAGCATCGTCTTGGGATCGGGCAGGCGCAGCGCGCGCTCGTAGACCTCGATCAGCGAGAACAGGCTGTGCAGGTATTCCTGCAGCGAGCCGAGGTTGGAGTGCACGTAGCCGATCGGGTTGTTGATCTCGTGCGCAACGCCGGCGGCGAGCTGGCCGATCGAGGCCATCTTCTCGGACTGCACCAGCTGTTCCTGTGCACCAGCCAGCCGCACCAGCGTCTGCCGGAGCTGGGCGTGGCGGCGCTGCAGTTCCTGCTGGCGCGCATGCGCCTCGCTGACGTCGTGGAACACGACCAGGCAGTGGCCGCCGCCGGGATTGTCGTGGAAGTAGGCCCGCACCTGCAGCACCAGGCCGTCGTCGAGCGTCAGGTCGGCGTTCCAGCGACCGGTCTCGCGCGCGGTGCGGATCGCATCCGCCGGCAGCAGGCGCGACAGGGCGGCAAGGGGATCGACATGGTCGTTGACCAGCGCGCGTGCCGCCGCGTTGGCATGCAGCGGACGCGCATCGCCACGGCAGAGCAGATAACCATCGTCCATCAGTTCGGCCAGCGCCTTGAGGTCGGCGAAGGTCGGAATGTCGTCCACGGCGCAGGCGCCGGGGGACGTGTTCAATGGCGGGACTGTGGCCACGGATGCATCGGGTGGCGGCGATGGGGCGCCAGTATCCGGCGCGGCCGCGGGAGCGGCAAGGTGCGGTGTCGCAGTTTGCGGATCCGGCACCGGGCTCAGGCGACCGCGAGCGGACGCGGCGCGGACGTCGTGGACGTCTGCCCCTGCGCATCGTAGGCGCCGTGGCTTTCGGTGCGGCCCAGATGGCGCAGCGCCCAGTTCACTTCACGACGGCGACGCGCCAGCAGGATGCCGTTGGCATGGTTCTTCTCGGCCAGCTCGGCCAGCTGCTCGCGCAGGTCTTCCGGGAAGCCGAAGCCGGCGGCCGCGGTTTCCAGTGCGCGCAGCGCATCCAGCTTGTCCTGCGTGCAACGCACCAGCGCTTCCACGTCGTGCTCGACGATGGCGCGCCGTTCCCCTTCCAGGGCCGCGGACAGTCGCTGGAGGGAGGCATGGCTCATTGCGCTCAGCCGCCCAACTGGTCTTCCAGGCCCAGCATGCCGTCGGCGATCGCCTCGGCATTGACCTTGTAGGTACCGGCCTGCAGCGCTTCACGCACGGCCTGCACGCGGGATTCGTTGATCGCGGGCGCGTTGGACAGCTCGCGCTGCATCGCCTGCAGGCTGGCGGCCTCGCCGGTCAGGCGCAGACTGTCGCCGCCGGCACTGGCTTCGACCGGCCGCGAACGTTCGGCACCCGCCGGCGCAACACGGCCGCCAACGGGGCCGGTGGTGCGGACGGCGGCAGGGGGAGTGCCTTCGATTTTCTGGCTCATTTCATTCACCTGTCACAGGGTTCATAGGAGTTATCGGCCGCGGCCCTTCCGACTTTAGTGACGGAGGCCACAATCCGCGGAAGTGCCGGATCGTGCCCGGCCTGCTTCCACCCACGTTCGATATCGGCCACCCCCGGCATACCTTGAGGGCGATGTGGCCATGATGCGTCATCGGCTGACCCAGACGTCGCCGCCCGGCCCCACCACGCCCTGCACCACGCGGCGCGAGGACAGGTTTTCCACGGTGACCCGCTCATTCTCGCCGCCATCGGCGAGCGCCTTGCCGGCCACGCGCACTTCCACCCCGCCGCGACGGGACACCAGCGCCACGTTGTCGCCGCGCCGCACCAGCCGCTGCGCAACCAGGTCGGTCGAGGCCAGCACCGCGCCTGCCGAGAGCATACGACGCGCGACCCGGCCCACCGCCTGTGCCGGATCAGCGACGGCGGCGCCGACGATGCGCGAGGCATCGCGACGCTCGGCGACGAAGGCGTCGGCGGTGATCGTTTCGCCCGGGGCGACGCCTCGCGCCAGCACCAGCACGGTCTGGCTGCGGCGCACGCGCACGGGCACGAACAGGCGCCACCCGGCGTCCTGCGGGCAACTGACTTCCACGCTGTTGCTGCCCTGGATGCGCGCCACCAGCGCCGCACCGCAACGCGGCAGGCGCAGAGCGGGATCCAGCGTGGCCTCGGCTTCGCTGCCGGCAGGCAACGCGCCCAGGGCGGCGGCCTTGATGCTGTCGACCGGCTGGAAGTCCGCGGCCAGCACGCTGCACGCGGTCAGGCCGCCGATCAGGGCGAAGGTGAGGCGCAGCATGGGCGGCATCCGGAGGTTCATCGGCGGGGAAGCTGCAAGCGGTGTGCCAGAGCCCTCGACTGTCGCGGGGTCCGAGGTGTTGTCTTTCTGACGCGCTTGAGCCCCTCTCCCCGCGGGAGAGGGGTTGGGGAGAGGGCCAACGAAGCCAGCGCGTTCAGGCTTCCTGTACTGCGACCATCTCCACGATGGCTCTTGGTTTTGATGGTCTTGCGACAGGGGTTTTCTTCTCGGGCACATGGCGCCGCTCGCCGCGGGGGCAGACGCTCAAACCCCCTCTCCCTGCGGGAGAGGGGTTGGGGAGAGGGCCAACGAAGTCAGCGCGTTCAGGCTTCCCGTGCTGCGACCACATCCGCGATGGCTTTTGGTTTTGATGGCCTTGCGACAGGGGTTTTCTTCTCGGGCACATGGTGCCGCTCGCCGCGGAGGCCTTACTTTCTTTGCTTGTGCAAAGAAAGTAAGCAAAGAAAGCACACCCCGGCGGTCCGCCCGCCGCTACGCGGCGGGTGCGCAGTCCCGGCGGGAATTTTCGTGCGGGGCATCGTGCCCCGTACGAAAACGCCGCACATCCTTGTGCGGCGCCCCTTTGGGGTTTTACCCGCCGTGACTGCCGGACCTCAGGGGGCCCGACAGCCAAAGCCGACGCGTCGCCGTTGCTCCTGCTTTTCGGGGCCCCCATGAGGCACGGCGGGTGGGCCGGGTAAAACCCTAAGGGCGCCGCCCCGGATGGGCGGCGTTTTCGTATGGCACATGGATGTGCCTTACGAAAATTCCCGGACCGCTCGCGGACCCTGCGCAAAGCGCAGGGCGTGCCGCCTGGGGCGTGTTTCTTTGGTTCCTTTCTTTGCACGAGCAAAGAAAGGAATGCCCCCGCGGCGAGCGGCACCATACATGCGGGAATAAAGCCCCATCCCGCAAGGCCATGAAGCCAAAACCCATAGCGGATGCGGGCCACGCCATGGAGATCGAAGAAGCGGACCTCGTTGGCCCTCTCCCCAACCCCTCTCCCGCAGGGAGAGGGGCTTCAACAAGCGCCGCTCCCCCGGCTCAAGTGCCCTATCCCGCGGCCGATATGCTGTGCATGACCCAGGATCTGCTCAACCGCATCGACCAACGCACCCGCCTGGCCGGCCACAACCGCCTCGCCCTGCTGCTGTTCCGCCTGGGCGGGCGTCAGCTTTTTGGCGTCAACGTCTTCAAGGTGCAGGAAGTCCTGCGCCGGCCCTCGCTGTTCCAGCTCCCCGGCCTGCCGGGGGAGTTCGTCGGCGTGGCCGACGTCCGCGGGCGGTCGGTGCCCGTGCTCGACCTGGGCCTGAGCATCCGCCACCCCGAGCGCGACCCCAATCCCGAGAACGCCCCCAACTACCTGGTGGTCACCGAGTTCAACCGCTCGGTGCAGGGCTTCCTGGTCAGCGGCGTGGAGCGGATCGTCAACATCGCGGTGGAGGACATCCATCCGCCGCCGGAGCTGGGCGCGGAAAACAGCTACCTGACCGCCGTGACGCGCTTCCAGGGCGAGCTGATCCAGGTGATAGACGTGGAAAGCGTGCTGGCCGACATCTGCCAGTCGCGCATGGACGCCACCCTGGCGCCGGAGATGGCCCTGCCCGCCGATGCACCGCCGATGCAGGTGCTGGTGGTCGACGACTCGCGCGTGGCGCGCTCGCAGATCCGCAGCGTGCTGGAGCAGTTGGGCGTCACCGCCACCCTGCTCTCGGACGGCCGGCAGGCACTGGACCACCTCTTGCAGGTGCATGCCGCCGGCGAGAACCCGGCCGAGCGCTACGCCATGGTCATCTCCGACATCGAGATGCCCGCCATGGACGGCTACACCCTGACGACGGAAATCCGGCGCCACCCGGGCCTGGCCGGCCTGTACGTGCTACTGCACACGTCCCTGTCGGGCGTGTTCAACAACGCGATGGTCGAACGCGTGGGCGCCAACGCCTTCGTGGCCAAGTACAGCCCCCACGAACTGGCCGAACACGTGCTGTTCCGCCTGAACCAGGTGGTCCAGGCCCGACTCGCGGCGTAAAGCGCCCCTCATCCGCCCTTCGGGCACCTTCTCCCCGCGTCGCAGGGAGAAGGAAGCGCGCGTTCTGGCACACGCCTTGCAACTGCCCCGGCAACGGTCTGCCGGAGCGGTGCCATGTCCAATCCCATCTCCAGTTACCTCGGTGTCCACGCCGCGGCGTTGCCGCTGCGTGAGCAGCGCATGCAGCTGATCGCCAGCAATCTGTCCAACGCCGACACGCCCAACTTCAAGGCCAAGGACCTGGACTTCCAGGCTGCCCTGGAACAGGCCGCCGCCAAGGCCGCGCCGCTGAGCAGCACAAACGAGCAGCACATGACGCTGCTCAACGCCTCGCCGCGCATCTTCGAGCGCGACGGCGTGCAGCCCAGCCTCGACGGCAACACCGTCGACGCCGACACCGAGCGCGCCGCCTACGGCCGCGCGGCGCTGGAATACCGCGCCTCGCTCAGCTTCATCGAATCCAAGGTGCGCACCATGCTCACCGCGATCACCGGCCAGTAAGGGGGAATGCCATGAGCAACCTGCCGATCTTCGACGTCGCCGGTTCCGCGCTGCAGGCGCAGTCCGTGCGCCTTAACACCATCGCCAGCAACCTGTCCAACGCCGATTCCATCGCCTCCTCGCCGGAGGCGGTGTACAAGCCGATCGAACCGATCTTCCAGGCGCGCAAGCTCAATGCGGACGGGTCGCTGACCTCGGTGCAGGTGAAGGAAATCACCCAGAGCGAGGCACCGCCGATCAAGCGCTACGAGCCCGGCCATCCGATGGCCGATGGCGATGGCTACGTCTATGCGCCGGATGTCGATCCGGTCGCGCAGATGGTCAACCTGATCTCCGCCTCGCGCGGCTACCAGGCCGGCGTGGAAGTGCTGAACACCGCCAAGGAACTCGCCCTGGCCACGCTGACGATGGGCCGCTGACGCGCCCTCCCCTGACCGAGCACACCCATGACCACTGTCAACGGCGATCCGTTTGCCGCCCTCAACACCAGCACCACCGGCGCCGCGACCACCGCGAAGAAAGCCGACACCCTGGGCCAGGCCGACTTCATGCGGCTGATGACCGAGCAGCTGAGCAACCAGGACCCGCTGAAACCGCTGTCCAACAGCGAGTTCGTCGCCCAGCTGGCGCAGTTCTCCACCGTGCAGGGCATCAGCGACCTCAACGGCACCGTCAACGGCTTCACCGCCGCACTGACCGGCGACCAGGTGCTGAAAGGCGCCGCGCTGGTCGGCCACTCGGTGGTGGTGCCGTCCGAATCCATCGCCCTGCCGGCCACCGGCAACGCCAGCGGCCTGGTGATGTCGCCCGGCGCCGGCAAGGTGACGTTCGAGATCAAGGACGCCAGCGGCATCGTGGTGGACACCATCGAAGTGGACGCCACCGGCAAGGGCGAAACCGCGTTCGCCTGGGATGGCGTGAAGGCCAACGGCGAACGTGCCGACGCCGGCGCGTACACGATCAAGGCCACGCACACCGCCAGCGATGGCACCGGTACCGCCCTCAACACCTACGTCGACGCCACCGTGGACAGCGTGACCATCGGCTCCGACGGCCTGTACCTCAACCTGCCCGGCCTGGGCACCGCCCCGCTCGACTACGTGCTGCGCATCGGCAAGTCGGCGTCCTGACACCCACGCTCCCACCGCATCCCGCAAGGAGTCTTCCATGGCATTCAACAGTTCCCTGTCCGGCATGAGGGCGGCCAACGCCGACCTCAACGTCACCTCGCACAACATCGCCAACGTCAACACCACCGGCTTCAAGGAGTCGCGCGCGGAGTTCGCTGAGGTGTTCTCGTCCACCGGCTACGGCCTGATGCGCAACGGCATCGGCGCCGGCGTGAGGCTGACCAACGTGGCCCAGCAGTTCTCGCAGGGCGACATCAACCAGACCGGCCGTTACCTGGACATGGCGGTGGACAAGGAAGGCTTCTTCACCGTCAGCAACAACGGTACCAACGTCTACACGCGCGCCGGCAACTTCCAGCGCGATCCGAACGGCTTCGTCACCACGCCGGAAGGCTACCGCCTGCAGGTGTTCCCGCCGCGTGCCGACGGCATCGGCTTCGACACCGGCAACATGACCGACCTGCGCCTGCTGACCACCGACAGCCCGCCCTCGCCGACCACCGCCGTGGAACTGGGCGTCACCCTGCCCGGCAACGCCGCGCAGCCGACGATCGCCCCGTTCTCGCCGACCGACAGTGCCAGCTACAACGAAACCACCTCGGTCACCGTGTACGACTCGCTGGGTGTGGCCCACCAGCAGACCGTGTACTACGTGAAGACACCGAACCCGAACGAGTGGCAGATGCACACCTATGTGGATGGCGCTTCGATGGGCGCGCCGACCACCGTGCAGTTCGACAACAACGGCACGCTGACCGCACCGGCCAATGGCCAGGTGGCGCTTGCCCCGTTCACGCCCAGCACCGGTGCCGGCGTGTTGAACATGACGCTGAACATCAGCGGCACCACGCAATACGGTGAGCAGTTCGCCAAGCGCATCCAGAACCAGGACGGCTACGCCACCGGCAAGCTCAACGAGTTCAGCGTGTCCGAAACCGGCGTGGTCTACGCGCGCTATTCCAACGGCGAAGACCAGGCGCTGGGCCAGGTGGCTCTGGCCAACTTCAGCAATCCGCAGGGCCTGGTGTCGCAGGGCAACAACACCTGGACGCACAGCTACGCCTCGGGTGAGCCGCGCATCGGTGCACCGGGCACATCGGACTTCGGCCAGGTGGCCTCCGGCGCGCTGGAGGCCTCGACCGTCGACCTGACCGAACAACTGGTCAACATGATCGTGGCGCAGCGCAACTTCCAGGCCAACTCGCAGGCGCTGTCCACGCAGGACCAGATCACCCAGGCGGTGATCAACATCAGGTGAGGCGAGGAGTGAGCGGGGAGGAGTGAGGAGTGAGTGGAATCTACCGCACTCGCTGACACACTCCCCCGCCTTTCCTCACTTCTCACTCCTCTTCACTCTGGACTCGCCTCATGGACAAAGCCCTCTACGTCGCAATGACCGGTGCCCGCGCTTCGCTGCAGGCGCAGGGCACGGTGTCGCACAACCTGGCCAACGTGGACACCAAGGGCTTCAAGGCCGCGTTGGCGGGCACCGAGGCGTTCAAGATCCAGGGTCAGGGATTTCCCTCGCGTGTCGATGCGGTGCTGATCGATCCCGGTTTCGACGGACGCACCGGTTCGCAGATGGTCACCGGACGTTCGCTCGACGTGTCGCTGCAGCCCAACCGCTGGATGGCCGTGCAGGCCGCCGATGGCGGCACCGCCTACACGCGCAACGGCGAGCTCAACGTCACCCCGAACGGCCAGCTGGTGACGGCCGGCGGCCGCGCGGTGCTGGACGACAACGGCAACCCCATCGCGATACCGCCGGCGCAGTCGATCGACATCGGCGCGGACGGCACGGTGTCGATCATCCCGCAGGGCGAAGGCCCGCAGACGATGGCCGTGGTCGGTCGCATGCGCATCGTGGAAGCGGCGCAGTCGCAGCTTGCACGCGGCGGCGATGGCCTGATGCGTCCTTCGGACCCGCAGGCGCCGGCATTGCCGGTAGCCAACGGCAACAGCCTGACCATGGGCGTGCTGGAAGGCAGCAATGTGGATGCGGCCGGTGCGCTGGTGCAGATGATCCAGTTGCAGCGGCAGTTCGAGATGCAGGTGAAGGTGATCCGCAGCGGCGACGAGATGGCGCAGTCGTCCAACCAGTTGCTCCGTCTGGGCGGTTGACGCATGAAGCCTGAAGCCTGAAGTATCTCTCCCTGTGCTGGGAGCCCCTCTCCCTGCGGGAGAGGGGTTGGGGTGAGGGCCAACGAAGTCCGCGTCTTCGCTCTGCATGGTGTGGTCCGCATCCGCTATGGGTTTTGGCTTCAGGGCCTTGCGGGGTGGGCTTTCTTCTTGGAGGCATGGTGCCGCTGGCCGCGGAGGCCTTACTTTCTTTGCTTGTGCAAAGAAAGTAAGCAAAGAAAGCACACCCCGGCGGTCCGCCCGCCGCAAGCGGCGGGTGCGCAGTCCCGGCGGGAATTTTCGTGCAGGGCATCCTGCCCTGTACGAAAACGGCGCACATCCTTGTGCGCCGCCCCTTTGGGGTTTTACCCGCCGTGACTGCCGGACCTCAGGGGGGGCCCAGGAGCGACGTCTGAAACATACCGTGCAGCCGCTTTGCTCTTGCTTGCTTTTGGGTCCCCATGAGGCACGGCGAGGGGGCCGGGTAAAACCCGAAGGGCGCCGCCCCGGATGGGCGGCGTTTTCGTATGGCACAGGGATGTGCCTTACGAAAATTCCCGGACCGCTCGCGGACCCTGCGCAAAGCGCAGGGCGTGCCGCCTGGGGCGTGTTTCTTTGCCTACTTTCTTTGCACGAGCAAAGAAAGTAGGGCCCCCGCGGCGAGCGGCACCATGTGTCCGAGAAGAAAACCCCTGCCGCAAAGCCATCAAAACCAAAAGCCATCGTGGATGTGGTTGCAGCACGGGAAGCCTGAACGCGCTGACTTCGTTAGCCCTCTCCCCAACCCCTCTCCCGCAGGGAGAGGGGGTTTGAGCGACTGCTCCCGCGGCAAGCGGCACCATGCGTCGGCGGCAAAAAGCCCCATCCGGCAAGGCCATCAAAGGCAAAAGCCCATGGCGGATGTGGCAACCGCCAGCGCGGGCAGAAGACATGGACTTCGTTAGCCCTCTCCCCAACCCCTCTCCCACAGGGAGAGGGGCTTTGAGCGTCTGCCTCCCCGGCGAGCGGCACCATGCGTCGGCGGCAAAAAGCCCCATCACGCAAGGCATCAAAGGCAAAAGCCCACGGCGGATGTGGCAACCGCCAGCGCGGGCAGAAGACACGGACTTCGTTGGCCCTCTCCCCAACCCCTCTCCCGCAGGGAGAGGGGCTTGAACGAGGCCCCGCCGACTTTCTGGCGCGCCCGTGGCAGGCCATGCCCCACCCTGCCGCGCGACCTCAGCACCCCGCGCCAGAACCACGGCACCCATTCCGGCACAGGACTTGCCTGAGAAGACGCGAGGAACCGCATCGCGCGGCCCCACCCCTTCCACCCGCGAGGAACCACGCCATGAACCAAGCCCTCTGGGTCGCCAAGACCGGACTGGACGCGCAGCAGACGCGCATGTCCGTGGTCTCCAACAACCTGGCGAACACCAACACCACCGGCTTCAAGCGCGACCGCGCCAGCTTCGAGGACCTGCTGTACCAGCAGGTGCGCCAGCCCGGCGGCTCCACCTCCTCGCAGACCCAGCTGCCGTCCGGCCTGCAACTCGGTACCGGCGTGCGCGTGGTGTCCACCTCCAAGGATTTCCAGCAGGGCAACCCGCAGCAGACCGGCCGCTCGCTCGACGTCATGGTCAACGGCCGCGGCTTCTTCGAAGTGCTGCTGCCCGACGGCTCGCCCGCCTACACGCGCGATGGCTCGTTCCAGATCAATGCGCAGGGCGAACTGGTCACCAACAGCGGCTATCCCGTGCAGCCCGGCATCCAGGTGCCCGAGGGCGCGCAGTCGCTGACCATCGGCAACGATGGCACCGTCAGCGTGACCATGGCCGGCCAGGCGCAGGCGCTGGAGATCGGCTCGCTGACGCTCACCGACTTCGTCAATCCGTCCGGCCTGCAGGCCAAGGGCGAGAACCTCTACCTGGAAACCACCGCCTCCGGCCCGGCACAGAACGGCACGCCGGGCCTCAACGGCCTGGGCAGCGTGGTGCAGGGCTCGCTGGAAGGCTCCAACGTCAACGTGGTGGAAGAGCTGGTCAGCATGATCGAAACCCAGCGCGCCTACGAAATGAACGCCAAGGCGATCTCCACCACCGACTCGATGCTCGGTTACCTCAACAACAACGTCTGACGACGGCCATCGTCACGCCACGGGACATGCCATGAAGCGCTCCACGTCCGCCACCACCCTCGCCTGCGCGCTGATGCTGCTGCCGGGCTGCGCGCGCTACGTCGGCGACGTGCGCCCGTACGCGCCGATGCAGCCCATCCAGCCCATCGTCGCCGCGCAGGCGCCGGCCACCGCCGGTTCCATCTACCGCGCCGGCCCCGGCCTGAACCTCTACGCCGACCGCCGCGCCCGCGACGTGGGCGACCTGCTGACGATCAACCTGGTGGAAAACACCACCGCGCAGACCTCGGCCACCACCTCGGTGGACAAGAGCAGCGAGATCGCGCTGGCCGCGCCCAACATCGCCGGCGCACCGGTCACGCTCAACGGCCGCGACATCCTCAGCGCCTCGGTCAATGGCGAGCGCGGCTTCAACGGCGCCGGCAACAGCGCGCAGAGCAACCGCCTGCAGGGCAGCGTGACGGTCACCGTGATCCAGCGCCTGCCGAACGGCAACCTGGTCGTGCAGGGCCAGAAGAACATGCGCCTGAACCAGGGCGACGAGCTGGTGCAGATCCAGGGCATCGTGCGTCCGGCCGACATCAACCCGGACAACACCATCTCCTCCGGCAAGGTCGCCGACGCACGCATCGCCTACGGCGGTCGCGGCGCCATTGCGCAGTCCAATTCGATGGGCTGGCTGGGCCGCTTCTTCAATTCCCCGATCTTTCCGAACTGAGCGCCGTGATGGACACCAACGACTCCAACCACGCTGCGCCGACGCCGACGAAGAAGCCGCGCCGCATCGACACCTACACCCTGCTCGGCCTGCTGGCGTGGATCGGCCTGGTGCTGATCTGCCTGGCGCCGGCCGCGCGCGCCGAGCGCATCAAGGACCTGGCGCAGGTCGGCGGCGTGCGCAGCAATCCGCTGGTCGGCTACGGCCTGGTGGTGGGCCTGGACGGCAGCGGCGACCGCACCAGCCAGGCGCCCTTCACCGTGCAGAGCCTGAAAAACATGTTGGGCGAACTGGGCGTCAACGTCCCGGCCAACGTCAATCCGCAATTGAAGAACGTGGCCGCCGTGGCGATCCACGCCGACCTGCCCGCCTTCGCCAAGCCCGGCCAGCCGATCGACATCACCGTGTCCTCGATCGGCAACGCCACCTCGCTGCGCGGCGGCAGCCTGCTGATGGCGCCGCTGCGCGGTGCCGACGGCGAGGTCTACGCCATCGCGCAGGGCAACCTGGTGGTCGGCGGCTTCGGCGCGCAGGGCAAGGACGGCTCGCGCGTGTCGGTCAACGTGCCCAGCGTGGGCCGCATTCCCAACGGCGCCACCGTCGAACGCGCGATCCCCAATGCGCTGGACAACGGCGAAGGCACCATCACCCTCAACCTGCACCGCGCCGACTTCACCACCGTCTCGCGCATGGTGGCGGCACTGGAGCAGAACTTCGGTGCCGGCAACGCGTACGCGCTGGATGCGGTGACCGTCGCGGTGCGCGCGCCGGCCGACGTGTCCCGCCGCATCAACTTCCTCGCCCAGGTCGAGAACCTCGAACTGACGCCCGGCAGTGCGCCCGCCAAGGTCATCGTCAATGCGCGCACCGGCACCGTGGTGATCGGCGCGCAGGTGCAGGTGATGGCCGCCGCGGTGACGCACGGCTCGCTGACGGTGACCATCACCGAATCGGCCAACGTCAGCCAGCCGAGCGAATTCTCCCGCGGCGGCCAGACCGTGGTGACGCCGCAGTCCAGCGTGTCGGTCACCCAGGAAGGCAACCGCATGTTCAAGTTCGAAGGCGGCACCTCGCTGGACGAGATCGTCCGCGCGGTCAACGAAGTCGGCGCCGCCCCGGGCGACCTGATCGCGATCCTGGAAGCACTGAAGCAGGCCGGCGCCCTGCGCGCGGAGCTCGAGGTGATCTGATGGACGCCGGGATTCGCGATTCGGGATGCGGGATGGCGGGGGTGGACTTCGCGCACGCCGCCGCGTCCTGCCCCATCTCCGACGTCCCTTCGGCACAGGACTTGCCTTACCCCCTGCGGAACCACGCTTTTCCGAATCCCGAATCCTCCATCCCCCATCCCGGCCCCTGACTGCCATGGCCAGCATGCCCATCGGAACGTTGAATCCCGCTCTGCCCCTGGCCGACGCCAGCGGCATGCCGGACAACGCGCGTATCCACGACGTCGCCCGCAAGCTGGAAGGCCAGTTCGCGCAGATGATGATCAAGTGCATGCGCGAAGCAGGCTTCGGCGACTCGCTGTTCCCGGGCGAGAACCAGGTGTTCCGCGACATGTACGACCAGCAGCTGGCCACCGCCATGTCGCAGGGCCGCGGACTGGGCCTGGCGCCGATGATCGCGCGCCAGCTTGGCGCGACCGATGCCAGCACGCCGGCCGTGCCCGCCAGCACCGCGCTGTCGGCGTACAAGCGCCTGCTGCCGGGCAACGAGGCCGATTCCATGCTCGACGCCATCGCCGGCCGTGGCATCGGCAGCAGTGCGCGCCACGATGCCGGCATGCCGGCCACCATCACGCTCGACACCATCACCGTGCGGCCCGACGTGGCCTGCGACGAGGTGGAACAGGTCGCTTCGGCCGATCCGTCCAGGTACGCACGCAACACGCCGGAACGCTTCGTCGCCGAGATCTGGGACCACGCCAAGCAGGCGGCGAAGGAACTGGGCGTGGATCCGCGCGCCCTGGTCGCGCAGGCCGCGCTGGAAACCGGCTGGGGCAAGCGCCAGATCAGGACCGGCGATGGCGGCAGCGCGCACAACCTGTTCGGCATCAAGGCCACCGGCTGGAAAGGCGAACGCGCCCGCACCGCCACCCACGAGTACACCAACGGCGTGAAGCACACCGAGACGGCGGACTTCCGCGCCTACGCCTCGCCCGCCGAAAGCTTCGCCGACTACGTGCGCCTGTTGAAGACCAACCCGCGCTACCAGCAGGCGCTCGCCGCCGGCAAGGACATCGCCGGCTTCGCGCGCGGCCTGCAACGCGCCGGCTACGCCACCGACCCGACCTACGCCAACAAGATCGCCTCCATCGCCAACGGCCCCACCCTGGGCAAGGTGCTGTCGGCGATCGGCACCACCGTGGCCGGACCGGTCGGCAACGCCGTGGGCAACGCCATCGGCAACGCGCTGCGGCGCTGACCTGGGGAACACGCATGTCCAACCTTCTCGCCACCGGCAGCAGCGCCCTGATCGCCTTCCAGCGCGCCCTGTCCACGGTCGGCCACAACGTCGCCAACATCAACACGCCGGGCTACTCGCGCCAGCGCGTGGAGTTCGAGGCGCGCGACGGCACCTTCTTCGGCTACGGGTACCAGGGCAACGGCGTGCAGATCGTCGATGTGCGCCGGATGGCCGATTCGCTGGCCACCTCGCGCCTGCTCGACAGCGGCGGCGAACTCTCGCGCCTGCAACAGCTGTCCACGCTGTCCACGCGCCTGGACCAGCTGTTCTCCGAGAAGGCCACCGGCATCAGCGCGCCATGGTCCAGCTTCTTCGACTCGGTCAACGCGCTGTCGTCCAACGCGGCCGGCTCGGCCGACCGTGAAAGCGTACTGGCGCAGGCGAATGCGCTGGTCACCCGCTTCCACCAGGTCGACAAGCACCTGGATGGCCTGGATATCGAGGTCAACGCGGGGCTGACCGCCGCCACCGGCGAAGTGAACCGGTTGGCCAAGGAGATCGCCCAGCTCAACGGCCGTATCGGCGGCAACACCAGTCCGTCCGGCGACCTGCTGGACCGTCGCGACCAGCTGATCACCGAACTGGTCGGCTACACCGGCGGCAATGCCGTGGTGCAGGACGGCGGCCTGGTCAACGTCTTCAGCGCCGGCGGCCAGCCGCTGGTGGTGGGCGCCACCGCCAGCACCCTCGTCACCGTGCCCGACCCCTACCGTCCCGAGCGCCTGCAGGTGGCGCTGGAAACCAACGGCCAGCGCACCACGCTGGACAAGCGCGCGCTCGGTGGCCAGATCGGCGGACTGATCGAGTTCCGCACCACCGTGCTGGATCCGGCCTCGGCCGAACTCGGCCGCGTCGCCACCTCGCTGGCGCAGACGTTCAACGCCGGCCATCGCGCCGGCATGGACCAGTACGGGCAGATGGGCGCGGATTTCTTCAGCCTGCCGGCCCCGCGCATTTCCTCGAACGCAGGCAACACCGGCAACGCCGTGCTGCAGACGTCGGTGGGCAATACCGGCGCGCTGAACGCGCAGAACGTGCTGCTGCGCTTCGATGGCGCCGCCTGGGTGGCGACCCATCCGGACACCGGCGCGAGCATTCCCATGACCGGCACCGGCACCGCGGCCGATCCGCTCATCGTCAACGGCATCGAACTGCGGCTGGCAGCGGGTACCACCCCGGGCATCAACGACCGTTTCCTGCTGCAGCCCACCGCGGGCGCGGCCGGCAACCTCGGCGTGGCCATCACCGACCCCGGCCGCATCGCCGCGGCGACGCCGGTCAAGGCCAACACCGACCTGGCCAACACCGGCAGTGGCAAGGCCAGCGGTTTGAAGGTCACCGATGCCGCCGACCCCAACCTGTTGGCGCCGGTCGACATCGATTTCCTCGACGCCACCCAGTACACGATCAACGGCACCGGCCCGTTCCCCTACACGCCGGGCCAGACCGTGGCCTACAACGGCTGGAGCGTGGTGCTGGATGGCGCGCCGGCGGCGGGCGACAGCTTCCGCGTGGGCCCGACCGGCGCGAACTCCAGCGACAACGGCAACGCCAAGCTGCTGTCGAACCTGGACGATGCGCGCGTGCTCAACGGCGGCACACTGACCCTCAACGGCGCCATCGGCGGCCTGACCACGCAGGTCGGTTCGGCCGCGCGCCAGGCGGACTACTCCGCGCAGGCCCAGCAGGTCATCCACGACCAGGCACAGGCCTCGCGCGATGCGATTTCCGGCGTCAACCTGGACGAGGAAGCCGCCGACCTGATGCGCCTGCAGCAGGCCTACCAGGCCGCGTCGCAGATCATCGCCACCGCCGACACCATCTTCCAATCGCTGCTGGCGGCGACACGTCGATGAACTACCGCATCTCCACCAACATGATGTACCAGCAGTCGATCAACACGATGCTGGCCAAGCAGGCGAAGCTGGCGCACACGCAGCAGCAGCTCGCCAGCGGGCAGCGGCTGGTGACGGCCAAGGACGACCCGGTCGCCGCCGGCACCGCCGTGGGCCTGGACCGCGCGGTCGCCGAACTGGAGCGCTTCGGCCAGAACGCCAACGCGGTGCAGAACCGCCTGGGCCTGCAGGAGAACGCACTCACGCGCGTGGGCGATGCGATGGCGCGCATCAACGAACTGGTCATCCAGGCCAACAACGCGGCGATGGGCGACGACAGCCGGCAGGCGATCAGTACCGAGCTGAAGGCGATCCATGCCGGCCTGCTGGACCTGGCCAACAGCACCGACGGCGCCGGCCGCTATCTGTTCGGCGGCACCAGCGACGGCAGCGCGCCGTTCGCCCTCAGCGGCGGCAACGTGATCTACAGCGGCGACCAGACCCAGCGGCAGGTGGAAGTGGCGCCGGACATGTTCGTCTCCGACACCCTGCCCGGCAGCGAGGTCTTCCTGCGCCTGCGCACCGGCGATGGCCGCGTCGATGGCCAGCCCGCCAGCGGCAACACCGGCACCGGCCTGCTGATGGCGTTCGGCGTCACCGACTCCACGGTGTGGAACGGCGGCACCTACACGCTGTCGTTCGGCGCCAACGACAGCTACCAGGTGCTGGATGCGGGCGGCAATCCGGTCGCCGCCGGCACCTACGCCAAGGGCGAGAGCATCGCCTTCGCCGGTGCGCAGATGCGGATCGACGGCCAGCCCGCCAACGGCGACAGCTTCACGCTGGGGCCTGCGGGCAGCCGCGACATCTTCGCCACCGTGCAAGGCCTGATCGACACGCTGGACACCAGCCCCACCACCGACGCGCAGCGTGCCGCCATGCAGAACAGCCTGCAGGGCGCCATGCGCGACATCGGCACCGCGCAGGGCAGGATGATCGACGCACGCGCCAGCGGTGGCGCGCAGCTGTCCGCCATCGAGACCGCCGCGTCGCTGCGCGAAGCCAACAACATCACCCTCAAGGACACCCTGTCCGGCCTGCGCGACCTGGACTGGGCCGAGGCCATCGGCCGCTACCAGATGGAGAACTCCGCCCTGCAGGCCGCGCAGACGGTCTTCATGCAGATGCAGTCGCTCTCGCTGTTCAAGCTGATGGGCTGACGACACCCTTTTTCTTTCCAGCAGTCCTTGCCCTCACGCCGCGATGACCTCGCGGCGATTTTTTTGCTGTTCCTTCTCCCTGCGCGCGGGGAGAAGGTGCCCGGAGGGCGGATGAGGGGCGCTCTTGGCGCCCAAACGTATGCGCCCTGGGTGCAGGCGAATGCTGGCCATTGATCTCAACGCAAACATCCCCTTTCCGTTCGCCCCTCACCCGCCCCCGTATCAAGTACGGGACAAGCTTCGGCACCCTCTACCCACTGCGCAGGGAGAGGGCAAATCCACCTGCCATCAGGATCAGAAGCATGGCACCAACGCTTTTCCTTCTCCCTGCGCAAGCGGGGAGAAGGTGCCCGGAGGGCGGATGAGGGGCGCTCTTGGAGACGAAGCATCCGCGCCCTGGATGCAGGCGAATGCTGGCCATTGATCTCAACGCAAACATCCCCTTTCCGTTCGCCCCTCACCCGCCTTCGGCACCCTCTCCCCGCTACGCAGGGAGAGGGGCTCTCTCCGGCCTCACCCTAAACACCACACTGATCCTCGGCCCCTGCGCTCGCCGGGTCTTCGGAATGCCATGTTCATGGGTGCGCTGCGACACATGGCTCATCGACAGCACGCTGCCGGGCGCGAGATCCACGGCCAGTGTTTCGCGGCGGCCTTCGCGGGCGCGGATCAGCATGCGCCGTGGTGCGCCCAGCGACACCAGGGTGATCGGGTGTCGTGCCGCCACGGTGTGCAGCTTGTCGCCGTGCATGGCGACGCTGTCATCGCCGTCGCGATAGAGGTTCATGCCGATGTGCGAATACGGCGCCGACGCCTTCGCCTGCACGCAGGCCAGCAGCTCCGCCAGCGGCAGGTCGTCCGGCAGCGCGTCCACCGCGTAGTTCGCCAGCAGCCGCGGCACATCCACGATGCGGTCGTACATCGGCCGCTGCAGGTGGGTCCATGCCGCGCGTGCCTGCAAGGTGTCGAACCAGGCATGCGCCGTGGCGGGAGGGATGACGTCCGGCCAGTAGCGGATGCCGCCTTCCGCGTCGTCCACCAGTTGCACCATGGCGGGGGCGAACAGGTCGTCGGTGAGCGTGGGCAGCGCGTGCATCGCCGGCTCAGTGGAAGTCGCGCGAGCTGGTCTGCAGCTCGCCCAGCAGGTGGCTGAAGTCCTCCAGCCGGCGTGCGATCAGGTGTGCGACGCCGTCCACCTGCTCCCAGCGTCCGCGCACGGCCAGCAGCCGCGCCCCCAGCAAGGCCTTGCGATCGCGCAGTGCCACGTGCGACCACACCACCACGTTGACCATGCCGTGCTCGTCCTCCAGGGTGATGAAGATCGTGCCTTTCGCCGTCGCCGGCCGTTGCCGCTGGGTGACGATGCCGGCGGCCAGCGCACCGCGTCCATGCGGCAGTGCGCGTAACTGGCGGGAATCGACCACGCGCTGCCGCCGCAGGCGCTCGCGCAGCAACGACAGCGGATGCGCGCCCAGCGTCAGGCCGGTGGCGCGGTAGTCCGAGGTGACGTCTTCGCCGGCCGCTGGCGCGGGCAAGGCGATGGCGTCCTCATCCGGACTGCCCGGCAGCAGCGGACGCTGCCGTTCGATGCCGGCCACCGCCCAGCGGGCCGCATGACGATGCCCGGCCAACGAGTGCAATGCGCCTGCTTCGGCCAGGGCGTGACGGGCCTTGCCGTCCAGGCCCGCCCGCAAGCACAGGTCGCGCACATCGGTGAACGCGCGTTGCGCGCGCGCAGCCATGATCGCTTCGCCCGCCGCCTGCGACAGCCCGTTCACCTGCCGGAACCCGAGCCGCAGCGCGGCCTGGCCACCGTCATCGACGCCACGCCGCGCGTGCCCGCCCTCCAGCGTGTTGTCCCAGTCGCTGCGGGTCACATCGACCGGAAGGACCTCGATACCCACGCGCCCGCCCTTGCTCCGGCGTGCGTCCTGCACGATTTCGCTCGGCGAATAGAAGCCCATCGGCTGCGCGTTGAGCAATGCGCAGGCGAAGGCGGCCGGTTCGTGCCGTTTCAGCCAGCAGCTGATGTAGACCAGCTTGGCGAACGAGGCCGCATGACTTTGCGGGAAGCCGTAGGAACCGAAGCCCTTGATCTGCTCGAAGATCTGGTCGATGAATTCGGATGAATAGCCCTTCTTCTCCATCAGCTCGCGGATGCGCAGGCGATGCGGCTCCATGTCGCCGCCCCGCTTCCACGCCGCCATCGAACGGCGCAGCCCGTCGGCCTGCGACGGCGTGTAGCCGGCATGGATCACCAGTTCCATCACCTGTTCCTGGAACAGCGGGATGCCCAGCGTTTTCCCGAGGATCTCTTTCACGCCCTCGGAGGGATAGGTCACCGGCTCCTTGCCCTGTCGGCGGCGCAGGTAGGGATGCACCATGCCGCCCTGGATCGGGCCGGGCCGCACGATCGCCACTTCCACCACCAGGTCGTAGTACTTCGCCGGCTTCAGTCGCGGCAGCATGCTCATCTGCGCGCGCGACTCGATCTGGAACACGCCCACGGTGTCGGCGGCCTGGATCATCTCGTAGGTCTTTTCATCGTCGTTGGGCAGCCGGGCGATATCCAGCCTGAATCCGCGATGCCGCTCGACCAGGTCCACCGCCTTGCGGATGCAGGTCAGCATGCCCAGCGCCAGGCAATCGACCTTGAGCAGTTGCATGGTCTCCAGGTCGTCCTTGTCCCACTGGATGATGGTGCGGTCGTCCATCGACGCGTTCTCCACCGGCACCACGGTCGACAGCGGCGCGTCGCCGATCACGAAGCCGCCGACATGCTGCGACAGATGGCGCGGGTGGTCGCGCAACTGCGCGGTGATCGCCAGCACGCGCTGGATCAACGGGTTTGCGGGATCGAAGCCGGCCTCGCGCAGGCGCTGGTCCATCGGCGCCTCGCCATTGCCCCAGCCGTAGCACTCGGACAGCAGCGCGATCTGGTCCGGCGGCAGGCCGAAGGCCTTGGCCACGTCGCGCACGGCGCTCTTGCCGCGGTAGCGGATGACGGTGGCGGCCAGCGCGGCGCGGCGACGTCCGTATTTTTTGTAGACGTACTGCAGCACTTCCTCGCGGCGTTCGTGCTCGAAGTCCACGTCGATGTCGGGCGGCTCGTCGCGTTCCTCGGACAGGAAGCGCGCCATCAACAGGCGGCTTTCGGCCGGATTGACCACGGTGATGCCCAGCGCGAAGCAGACGGCCGAATTCGCCGACGAGCCGCGGCCCTGGCACAGGATGTCCTGCGACCTGGCGAAGCGGACGATGTCCTCCACCGTCAGGAAGAAGGCCTCGTACTTCAGCTTTTCGATCAGTGCCAGCTCACCCTCGATCTGCGCAGCCACCGGCGGCGGCGTGCCTTCCGGCCAGCGTTCGCGCATGCCGCGTTCCGTCAGTTCGCGCAGCCAGGTGGTCGGCGTGTGTCCCTCGGGCACCAGTTCGTCCGGATACCGGTAGCGGATGTCGCGCTTGAGGTCGAACGTGCAGCGCCGCGCCAGCTGCACCGCCGTATCGAGCAGATCGCGGGGGTAGATGTTGCCCAGCGCCCGCCGCGTACGCAGATGGCGTTCGCCGTTGCGGAACAGGTGCGCGCCGCAGTCCGCCAACGGCGTGACGTGGCGGATCGCGGTCATCGTGTCCTGCAGTGCGCGGCGGCGGCGGACGTCCATGTGCACGTCGCCAGTGGCCACCGGCGTCATGCCAAGGCGTGCCGCGGTGCCCAGCAGGCCCGCAAGCCGCACGGCATCGTCCTGCTCGCGGTGTAGTTCCACCGCCAGGTGCGTGCGCTCGCCGAACACCGACTGCAGCCAGCGACCCTCTGCGTCATCCGGGCGCTGTGACGGCAGCCACAGGGGGAACAGGCCGCAGACCAGCGGATCGACATCGGACACGATGCGCGCCACGTCCTGCCGCGTCAGCCGGTAGCCCTTCTTGTCGACCGCGCGCCGCGCCGTGGTGATCAGTTCGCACAGCCGCGTGTAGCCGGCGGCGGTTTCCACCAGCAGCACGCACTTCAGGCCGCAGGCCAGGGTGAACTCGCTGCCGACGATGAGTTTCACCTCCGTCGCGCGCGACGCCTCCCAGCCGCGCACGATGCCGGCCAGCGAGCACTCGTCGGTGATCGCCAGCGCCTCGTAACCAAGATCGCGCGCACGCTCGAACAGTTCCTCCGCGCTGGCGGCACCGCGCAGGAACGAGAAATCCGACAGGCAGTGCAGTTCCGCATAGGCAGGCCATGCGTCCTCGCGCGGCGCGTCGTCATTGGCGGCGCTGGCAAGACGCAGGCGCTGCGCCACGTCCCACGCGCGCGGGGGACGACCGCCGGGCGTATCGCGATCCACACCGTCCACCGCATCGTCCCAGCTCATGCGAACCAGCCGTGCAGCATCCAGCCGCCCTGCTCGCCCGGCGGCGCGAACGCCCACGCGCGCTGGCCCTGCGAGGTTTCCAGCACGTAGTAGTCGCGGCGCGCGTCGTCGCCATCCCACCAGCCGCTTTCCAGGCGCTCCGGCCCGGAGAGGATGCGTGGGTGCGGGTCGCGCAACGGTACCGGCTGCGGCAACAGCCAGGCCGGCCGCGGCGGGCGCACCGGTGCATCGCCGATGCGCGCGCCGTCGCCCTCCACGCGTCGCCATGCACGTTCCGGGCGCGGATCGCCGGAAGGTGCCACACGGTGCACGGCGTCATCGCCCAGGCGCGCACGCAGACGTTCGCGCAGCTGCGGCCACGGCAGTTGCTGCTGCGGGCGGGTATCGAACAGGTCACGTGCCGCCGGCACGAACGGCGGCAGCTCGCGCGCCAGCAGGCGCATGCCGACCACCGGCTGCTCGATCTGCACGCGTTCCAGCCGGTTGCGGGTCAGCTCGAACAGCATCGCCGGCTCGCGTTCCGCCGCCAGCAGACCGACCTCGACATCGGTATGCCCTGCCTCGTGTTCCAGTCGCAGCACGAAGCGCTGCACGCCGCCGTCGCGGATGGACAGGTAGGTGCACAGGTCGCCGATCAGCCGGCGCAGCGGGAACAGCAGCGCGGTATGGGCTTCGACTTCGTAGCCGAGTTCGACCCGCGCATCGAAGTGATCCGGCGGCGCGTAATACGCCAGCGGATCGTCGGCCTGCCCGTACAGCCGGTCCAGGTGCTCCAGCACCGGCAGGCCGAAGCGGCGGCGCAGGCTGTCGCGCGGCAGTTCGCGCAGCGTGCGCAGGTCGCGGATGCCCATGCGGTGCAGGCGCTCGCCGCTGTCGTCCGGCAGGCGCGCGCGCCGCACCGGCACGCGGTCCAGCAGCTCCGACATCGCCGCCGGCTGCATCACCGCCAGGCCGTCGCGCAGCCCGGCGAACACGTGCGCCGCGCGCGGCGTGGGCGCCAGCGCGATGCGGTGCTGGAAACCCAGCAGGCCCAGTTCCTCGCGCAGGCGCGCCTCGATGCGTGGCCACGGTCCCAGCAAACGGAAACTCGCGCGCACCTCCAGCACCAGGCAGCCCGGCCACTGCGCGCTGACCAGCGAGCTGTGCCGGTACGCCCACGCGGCGAGGAAGCGCTGCCAGCGCGCTTCGGCCGGCGGGTCGTGTTCGACCATGGCGAAATCCGGCAGCAGCGCATGCGCAGCCGTCAGACGCATGCCGGCGCGCAGGCCCGCCTGCGCGGCCGAGGCGTTCACCGCCTGCAGGGTGCGCAGTTGTGCGGCGCCGCCCACCAGCGCGAGCGGCGCATCGGGATCAGGCAAACGCCGGAGGACGGCGTCCAGCGCCAGCTGCGGCAGCAGTACACAGGCCCAGAGCATGGCGGGGCCTCAATGCGCGACCAGCGCGAACGACTGCGCGGGCGCCGGTCCGCCGCGGCACTTGCGTACCTGCCACGTGGTCCCGCCCTGCGCATCGCGCGCCGCTTCCAGCCGCAACGCGGCCGCCGACGGATTGGCGGCATGGCGCCGGTCGCGCAGTGCGAAACCCAGGCACTCGCCGCTGTCGGCCGCCACCTGCAGGCGACGCAATGCGGGACCGTCGGCGTGCACCGGCCAGCCGAGCACGGCCGCGCAGGCACCGCTGCGCAGGCATTGCTCGAAGGCCCACAGCGCATCGCGCGGTGAGGCGTCGACGATTTCCAGCATCGCCAGATCCACGCCGGCGGCCTGCCAGGCCGGCGCATACGGGATGTATGGCGGTGCGATCACCGCCACCGTGCTGCCGGCCTGGGTCAGGCGTGCCAGCGTGGGCAGCAGCAGCGCCAGTTCGCCCACGCCGTCGGCGGGCAGCAACAGTTCGGTCAGGGCGCGGCGCGGCCAGCCGCCCTGCGGCAGCAGCGCATCGAGCGCGGCGTGCCCGCTGGGTTCGCCATCGGCGGCGATGGTCGCACTGCGTCCGGCATGCCACAGCGTGCGCGCGGCCAGCAGCGTGTCGAGGGCGACGACGGCGCCCATCTCAACCGCGCCGCACCAGGCCGCAGTAGACGCCTTCGATGGCGAAGTCCTGCCCGGGCTGCACGTCGATGGGCGCGTGCGCCGGATTGCGCGGCAACAGACGGATGCGCCGCCGCTCGCGCTGCAGCCGCTTGATGGTCAGTTCGCCGTCGATGCGCGCCACCACGGTCTGCCCGTCGCGCGCGTCCGGCGTGCGGTGCACGCCGACCAGATCGCCGTCGACGATGCCGTCGTCGATCATCGAATCGCCCTGCACCTTCAGCAGGTAATCGGGTTGCGGCGAGAACAGCCGGCGGTCCAGCCACAGCTGTTCGTCCAGGCCGATGTCGGCACCGATCGGCTGGCCGGCTGCGACCCGCCCCAATACCGGCAACGGCAGCAGGTCGGCCATGCCCCCGGGCAGGCGCAGGCCGCGTTTCTGCCCCGGCGCCTGTTCCAGCAGGCCGTCGGCGACCAGCGCCTGCACGTGCTTCTGCGCCGCATTGCGCGAGGCGAAGCCGAAGGCGGCCGCGATGTCCGCCAGGCTGGGCGCCCGCCCGGCCGCCAGCTCCCGGCGCAGGAAGGCCAGGACGGCGGCACGCTGGGGAGGAAGGTCGACGGGGCTCATAGGTGTACATTTGTACACCTGTTGGTCGCACAAGGCGAGACTGGCGAAGCCACCGGCTATCGGTTAATGACGTAGCCTGGGTAGAGCCGAGGGCGAAACCCGGGGAATGGCGCGTCCGAACAATCCGCATCCCCGGGTGCGGCCTGCGGCCGTAGCCGGGCTACGCGGATCTCAGGCGGCCTCTTCGGCCCGCTCGACCATGGTTTCGGCCATCTGCCGCCAGCTGGGCAGTTGGTCCAGCACGCCCAGCGACTTCAGGTAGCCCTCGTCCACCGGCTCGTTGCTGGCCAGTGCGCCGGCCACGTGCACCGCGCCGGGCACCCAGAAGCTGCGCAGGCTGGAACGCTGCGGTTGGCGGTGGAAGGCGACCGCTTCGACGATCGGCATCGGCAGGCCCCACAGGCCCAGCAGGTAGGCGCCGGCCTCGGTATGGCCGGGGCGGTCGTCGCCCTCGCTGGCCGGGGTGTCGCGCTCATCGCGCACGCCCGGCAGCAGCAGGCCGATGTCGGCCAGCAGCGCGGCGGTGGCGCCGAGTTCGGAACTGGTGCGCGGCAGGATCTTCGCCGCCAGCCGCGAGGCCAGCAGCGCACGCTGCTGCAGCGCGCCGCGATCGATGCTGGAGGCGGTCTTCATCGAGAACACCTCGCTGGCCAGCACCAGGTCGCGCAGCGTGCCCAGGCCCAGGCGCGTCACCGCGGCGCGCAGGTCGGTGATCGAACGGCCATTGGAGAAGTACGCCGAATTGCACAGCTGCAGTACCTTGGCGGCGATGGCGGGATCGCCGGCCACCAGCGTGGCGATGTCGTTGGCCGTGCCTTCGTCTTCTTCCAGCGCGCGGGTCAGCGCGAAGTACAGGTGCGGCGGCGACGGCAGGTGCTCGACCCGGCCGATCGCGCGGCGCAGGCGCGGGCTGTCCAGCAGGTCGCGCAGTTCTTCCAGGCTGTGGATCGACTCCAGCACCGTTTCCGACGACAGCGGCAGCGGCAGGAAGCGGTGCGCCACGCCGATCAGCTTGATCGGCGCGGACAGGCTGTCGGCACTGCCTTCCAGCAGCGCGATGCGGATGGTCTCCGCGCGCAGGGTGCGGATCTGCCCCAGCAGCGTGGCCGGCGGCAGGTCGGGCAACGCCGGCCCCACCATCACCACGTCGACCGGACCGTTGGCCACCGCGAACATCGCCGACTTCCCGTCGGCCACCGTTTCGACGGTCCACTCGTCCCCCATGTCGCCGATGTAATCGGCCAGGTCTTCAGGCAGGCAAGCGGTGTCGCCAACGTACAGAATGCGCAAGGCACGTCCCCTTCAAGTGTCGCAAGTTCGATGCATGCCTTCCGCGGGCGGAGGCACGGCTCATGTGGAATCTAGCAAGGGTGTCGGCCGCGGCCGCGCATTCTTGAATCGCGATGCAGGGAATGCGCAACGCTTCACACTCCGCTGTCGGTGGATTACCGACAGCCTGCGTACCGGTGCCGTCCCTGGCGTCGCACGGGTCGCATCACGCCTCCACTGGCGCCGACAGGTGCAGCAGCAGGTGCGCCAGCGTCACCACGTCCTGGAAGTTGTGCATCAACACGCGCCGCAGCAGGCCGGCGTCGCCGCCGCGCAGGTACTGCAGCCATGCACCGGGCGCTTCCGACCCGGGCAGGTCGTCCTCGCGCACGATGCCCAGCGCGTGGCGCTCGATGGTGGCCAGCCGGCAGTTCTCCCACACGCCGCGGTAACGACGTCGCGTGGGGAACAGCAGGTCGAGGTGTTCGATGCCGGCCAGCGGCATGCCCTGCCGCGCCAGCCGGTAGCGCGCGGCCAGCAGCGGCGCGTCGTAGCAGCGGCCGTTGTAGCTGACCAGCCGCGTGTCTTCCGCCAGCCAGCCAGCGAAGGCGCGCAGCATCGCCGGCTCGGCGGAGAGATGGGTGATGAGCAACTGGCGCACGCGTAAGCCGCCCGGCACGAAGTCCGAGGCGCCGACCATGAACGCACGCGTGCCGGTGCCGCCGGACAGGCCGGTGGTTTCGGTATCGAAGAACAGCAGGTTGTCCGTGCGGAACGCCTCCATGCGTGCGAACGCGCCGTCGACCTGCGGCGTCACCGCGTCGAAGGGCAAGGTCTGTTCCAGCAGCAGCAAGCCCGGTGCGATCTCGTCGCCGGGCAGCGTGCGATCGCGTGCACGCGCGGTCGCGGGCGGCGCGCTGCGCTCGCGGATGCCCAGCATGCGACGCAATGCAGGCAACGGATCGTGTGCGGGCGGCAAAGGAGCCGACGACGCCGCGGCGCCACCGTGCCCTGCCTGCCTGCGCAGCCGTTGCAGCTTCTCCAGGCTGACGCTCATGCGGCGTCCAGCAGCTGCAGCACACGCGCAGCCAGTGCACGCGGCGTGGTCTCGGCGTCCTCGTCGTTCGCCAGCACCGGGCCCACGCAGGCCGGGCAACCGCCCTTGCAGTCGCATCCCGACACCAGTTGCACCGCACGCTGCACCAGCTCGCGCTGGCGTCGCCACAACGGCTCGCTCAGGCCGATGCCGCCGGGGTAGTTGTCGTACAGGTACGCGGTGGGGATGAAGCGCTCGCCCGACACCGGCGACAGCACCTGGCTGTCCGTGCCGCGCAGCTGGCCACGGCCCTGCGTGTCCGGCAGCGCGAACCAAGCGCCGTCGCCGTCGCCCACCGCCTTCTGCAGGTCGCGGCCTTCGGCCATCACCGCGACCGTGGCGGCGATATGCAGCGCATACGCCGCGCCGAGGAACCCGTCCAGCGCGTCTTGCCGCGATTCGAACGCGGACTCCAGCAATGCCGGCGGCAACTGCCACCACAGGCTGGTGGTGTGCATCTCCTGGTCGGGCAGGTTCACCGGGCCGTAGCCGATGTTCTCGTGCGTGTAGTAGCGGATCTTCTTGTAGCCGGCCACCCGTCGCACCACATGGACTTCGCCGTGGTGGCAGGTGCCCTGCCCGGCGATACAGCCATCGAAACGCTCCAGCACCTTCAGCTTGGTGTAGTCGATCGCGTCGGTGTAGTAGTCCACGTGGGTGCGGGTGACGTAGGCCTTGCGGCCTTCCCAGTCCAGCCGCTCCACCTGGTACGGGGTGGACTGGATCATGTGGATGGCGCCCTCGTACAGCGTCAGCGGCGCAGCGCTGAAATCGACTTCGGCGATGATCACCTGGCGCCCATCGGTGCGGTCGACGACGACGAAGTTGCCGTCCGCCACCGAGCGCAGGCTGACCGCGTTGGCGGGATAGCTGTCGGCGATCCACTCGTAGCGGTCGCCTTCGCGATGCACCACGCTGTCCTCGTCCAGCAGTTGCAGGAACGGCGACGGATCGACCGGGCCGAACGGCTCGCCGGCCAGGAACGGCAGCTCGAACGCGGCGCAGCGCACGTGGTCGAGCAGGATCATCGGCTGGTCGGGCGCGATGCGCGCGTGTTCCGGCGGACTGTCGGCGAAGAACTCCGGATGCCTCACCACGTACTGGTCCAGCGGCTGCGAACTGGCCACCAGGATGCCGAGCGAGGCCTGTTGCCGGCGCCCGGCGCGGCCGAAGCGCTGCCAGGTCGCCGCGATGGAACCGGGATACCCGTTCAGCACCACCGCATCCAGGCTGCCGATGTCCACGCCCAGTTCCAGCGCGGAGGTGGAGACGATGCCGTCCACGCGCCCGTCGCGCATCGCGCGCTCCGCTTCGCGCCGCTCGGTCGGCAGGTAGCCGCCGCGGTAGGCGCGGATGCGCGCCGGCAGCCGCGGATCGCTGTCGAAGACGTCCTTCAGGTACTTGGTCAGCACCTCGACCATGGTGCGCGACTGCGCGAACACCAGGGTCTTCAAGCCCGCCTTGATCGCCAGCCGCGCGATGCGGTTGCTCTGCGAGCGCGCCGACGCGCGCAGGCCCAGGTCGGGATTGACCACCGGCGGATTCCACAGCAATACGTGCTTCTCGCCGGTCGGCGCGCCGGACTCGGTGATCGCATGCACCGGCCGTTCCAGCAGCGCTTCCGCATGCGCCTGCGGATTGCCGATGGTGGCCGAGCAGACGATGAACTGCGGGGTGGCGCCGTAGAACGCGCACACGCGCCTGAGCCGGCGCAGCACGTTGGCCACATGGCTGCCGAACACGCCGCGGTAGGTGTGCACCTCGTCGATCACCACGTAGCGCAGGTTCTCGAAGAACTGCGCCCACTTGGTGTGGTGCGGCAGGATGGCCTGATGCAGCATGTCCGGATTGCTGACCACGATGTCGCCATGCAGGCGGATCGCCTGCCGCGCATCGCCGGGGGTGTCGCCGTCGAAGGTGAAGGCCTTCAGGCCCAAGTCGCCGGCCCTGCTGAGGTCGAGCAGTTCCGCCACCTGGTCCTGCGCCAGCGCCTTGGTCGGGAACAGGTACAGCGCCTTGCCGCGCCGCGCCAGCGCCGAGGCCACCACCGGCAGCGTGTAGCACAGCGACTTGCCGGAGGCGGTCGGCGTGACCACCGCGAGGTGATCGCCGGCCTGCGCGTGTCGCCATGCCTCGCCCTGGTGCGAATACAGCCGCTCGATGCCGCGCTGGCGCAACGCCGCGGCCAGCGCCTGCGGCAGGTCTTCCGGCAGCGGCTCGTACCGCCCTTCCCGTGCGGGAATGACGAACTGCCCGGTCACCCGGTCGCGGTACTTGCCGGCAAGGCGTTCGGCCAGCGCGCTGCCGTCCGCGGTGGTCACGGGCAGCAGGGCGGCGTCATCGGCATGGCGGCGGATCAGGGCGGTCTGGGCGGGCATGGGGACGTCTCGGCAGCGGACCGCCATCTGACGCGGGGCGCGTCTCACCTGCTGAGACTGACGGCCGGCTGATCGCGCCCGTCGCCCCGCGGCGCGGTGATCGGATAACGAAGGACTTTCTCACCCGGCGATAACGCGTCCCGCGTTACCACGTGCCTGTCACATGGAGACCCCACATGGATCGACAGCTCTATCGCGAACAGCTCGACACGCTGCGGCAGGTTCCCCTGCGCACGGCCGCCGCGGACAGCGATGCGTTCGCCGCCTTCACCGCCCACGATTACGGCCGCCGCCGTCGCCTGCACCCGGACGTGGCCTGGGAAGACGCTTGCAGCGCCTACGCGTTCGCCGCCGCGTCGCATGTGCAGCACGCCGGCCGGCTGGACCTGGATACCGAACTCGCCCTGGAAGACGACTGGGAACGCCTGCGCGGCGACGCAGGCCCGGCGTGGCCGGTGACCCGCACGCTGCTGCGCGAAGCCTGGCGCTGGCTCGACGAGCACGGCCCCCTGCCCGCGCGCATGCATTGACGCCGCGGCGCCACAGGCAGGCACGACGAACGGTTGGCCGCTGCGCGGACATCGCCCCGTCTACCTCAAGGCAGGGGCGACAACAACGACAAGCACCGGCACGGCAAGGGGCCACGCATCTTCGTCGGCGAAGATCGGCGGCACGTTGCCAGAGGGGTCCCGCGCGTTCCGCCACGGTCGCGGCAACGGCAACAGGCGGCTGTCATCTGCTGGCAGGCCGCGTGTCATCCCGCGGGTCCACCCTGGGCCAGGTCTTGCGCCATGGAGGGAACCCATGCCGTGCCCGCCCGATCCGTTCGCCCACGCCTGGCAAGACGACGCCATGCCGTGCGCGGTCATCGACATCCATTCGGAACTGCGCTTCTGGGCGGAGACCTACGCCCGCCAGCCCTTCCATCGCTCCGGCACGCCGTTCCGCCATTACGTGCCCACGCTGAAGTTCGCCTACGACACCTACCTGCTCTCGCGGCGACGCTCGCTGCAGGAACTGCTGCCCACGCTGCCGTCGCGCTACGAGGCCGCGGCGCTGAATGGCGTGCGGCTCGACTGGCCCGTCGCCTCGAACGTCATCGCCCGCGTGTGGGAGCGGCTCAACGCGCCGCTGGAAGACGATCCGCCGTTGTTCGCGCCTGCCGTGATGGACGAACGCGTGCTGCTGGAGCGCACGATGCAGCATCGTTGAGCGGCAATCTTCACGCGTTGCTGGCAAAGGTGAACCGAAAAACCCCTGCACGGTTAAACGCGGGTTAAAACGGCCTTTATTTCACTTAAGCCTCACTGCGCCAACCAAAAAATCACCCCTTCACCACCACATCGACACAGGGGATTCACCATGGCCAGCCTGCACACGCGCAACATCGACGCCACCGCGCAGATCGTCGACATCGACGCCGAACTCGCCTACTGGAAGACCCGTCTGAATGAAGACACGTTCCAGGTGGTCGGGGCCACGGTGGGCGATCTGGAGCGGTGCCTGAAGATCGGTTACGACGCCTACCTGCTGCACCACCGGCAGGAGTTCGACGAGATCGCGCCGTCGCTGCGCGACCGTCTGCAGCGGCACTGCCCGGACACGCCGATCGGCTGGTACCGCGCGCAGCCCATCATGCGCGCGGTGTGGCAGCGGCTGAAGCCGGCCACCACGGTCGGCCACGTCTGATCGATCGGCGGCGCGCCGGCGTCCCCCGGGACGTCAGGCGCGCTCGCGTAGTGCCTGTTCGATCGCCCCGAACAGCGACTGCACCTGCACGGGCTTTGCCAGGGTCAGCGTGCAGTCGCGGTCGTCGCTCGGCACGCCAGGTTCCCTGAGGCGGATCACCGGTCCGTCGAACCCCGCCTCCTGCAGCACCGCCAGCACATCGGCCGCGGACAGCAGCAGGATGTCGTCGTCGATGATCGCCAGCGCCGGCAGGCCGTCGCGGGCGATCCGCTGCAGCGCGTTGGCGCCGTCCGGCGCCATCATCGGGTCGTAGCCCTGCGCCGCCAGCGCGTTGCCCAGCAGCGACAGGCGGGTGGCATCGCCATCGACCAGCAGGATCCGGCGTCCTTCACCATCCAGGAATGCCGCGTCTTCCATGCCTGCCCATTCGTCGCCGGGTGCCGGCAGATGCAGCTCGAAGGACGTGCCCTGCCCCAGCGTGGTGCTGACTTCGATGCGTCCGCGCACCGATTCGACGATGCGCTTGCAGGACATCAGGCCCAGGCCGGTGCCGCTGGCCTTGGTGGTGAAGAACGGCGTGAACAACTGCTGCCGGGTCGCTTCATCCATGCCGCTGCCTTCGTCGGCCACGCGCAGCACCACGTAGGGCTGCCCGTCCGGCGCGACCGTCGGCGTGGCCGACAGGGTGAGCCGGCCGCCACGTTCGGCCATCGCCTGGATGCCGTTGAGGCACAGGTTGATCAGGCACTGCTGGAATTCGGTGTAATTGCCTTCGATCAGCAGGTCGTCCGGCGGCAGTTCCACCGTCAGCTGGACCTGCCGCGACAGGCTGCCCTGCAGCAGCAGCTGCACGGCACTGAACAGGGCCGCCACGCTGATGGTCTCGCTGGCCTTACGCGAGCCGCGGACGAACGACAGCATCGAATCGGCCATCTCGTGGCCGCGCTTGCCGCTCTCCGAGATCACCGCACCCAGCCGCAGGATCTTCGGGTCGTCGCTGTAGGTCGACAGCAGGTCGGGCACGATCAGCAGCGGCTGCAGGATGTTGCGCAGGTCGTGGCTCAGGCCCGCGGCCAGCATCGCCAGGCAGTCCAGCCGCTGCGAGCGCATCAGTTCGCGCTCGGCATGTTCGCGCTCGCGCTCGGTGCGCGCTTCGCGGATGGCGCGTGCCACCGCCGCCGGCAGGCGCGCCGGCGAGTGCTTCAGCACGTAGTCGCTGGCGCCCTGCTGCAGCGCCTTGACCGCCGCGTCCTCGCCGATCGTGCCGGAGAAGAACACGAACGGCAGCCGCGGGTCGTGCGAGCGCAGGATCTCCAGCGCCTGGTAGCCGGAGAAACCCGGCAGTTCCATGTCCGACAGCACCAGGTCGAACGGCGGGCCGGCCAAGGCGGCGCGCATGTCGTCCGCGCCGTCCACGCGCAGGAATTCGGCCTCCATGCCGGCCTCCAGCAGCTGTTCGATCAGCAGCTCGGCGTCGAGCTCGGAATCCTCGACGAGCAGGAGGCGGACGCGCCCCAACGGTGATCCGGAATGCGGCACGACTCAGTCCAGGGTTGGCGTTTCGTTGATGACGGCCCAGAAGGTGCCGAGCGTTTTCACCGCCTGGAAGAACTGGTCGATGTCCACCGGCTTGACCACGTAGGCGTTCACGCCCAGGTCCCAGCTGCGGGCCAGGTCGCTTTCCTCGCGCGAGGACGACAGGATGACCACCGGCAGGTGCCGCAGGGTGTCGTGGTGGCGGATCTGCTTCAGCACCTCCAGACCGTCCATGCGCGGCATCTTGATGTCCAGCAGCAGCACCGACGGCATGCCTTCCTCGCGGTTGGCGTGCGCGCCACGGCGCAGCAGGTAGTCCATCGCTTCCACGCCATCCTCGACATGCACGATGGGGTTGGCAAGGTTGGCTTCGCGCAGCGCGTCGATCGCCATTTCGGCGTCGGCCAGGCTGTCTTCTGCCAGCAGGATGGTGCGGATGTCGCTCATGCGTCTTTCTCTCGGGAAGGCGGAGCGTCGAGCGCTGCCGGAAGGGTGAAGAAGAAGGTGGCGCCCTGGTCGGGTGCCGATTCGGCCCAGATGCGGCCGCCATGCCGGCCCAGCACGCGGCGCACGCTGGCCAGGCCGATGCCGGTGCCGGCGAACTCGCTGGCCTTGTGCAGGCGCTGGAACACGCCGAACAGCTTGTCCGCATACGCCATGTCGAAGCCGGCGCCGTTGTCGCGCACGGTGAACAGGTGGCTGCCGTCGTCCTGCGTGCGGTGTTCGACCTCGATGAGCGCGCGTTCGCGCTGGCTGCTGTACTTCAGCGCATTGCCCAGCAGGTTGCTCCACACCTGGCGCATCATGTTCTCGTCGGCCAGCACGATGGGCATCGGCGCGATGCGCCATTCCACGCGCCCGGCGCGGCCCTCGTTGGCATCGTTCGCATCCAGCATGGCGCGTGCCTCGGCCACCAGCGACTGCATGTCCACCGCCTGCAGGCGCAAGGCGCTGCGACCCAGGCGCGAGTAGACCAGCAGGTCGTCGATCAGCTGCGACATGCGGCGGGCGGAGCTGCCGATCACGTCCAGGTAATGGCGGCTCTTGTCGTCGATGCCCTCGCCCAGGTGGCGTCCCAGCTTGTCGGAGAAACCGGCCACGTGGCGCAGCGGCGCGCGCAGGTCGTGCGACACCGAATAACTGAAGGCCTCCAGTTCGCGATTCACCTCGGACACCTGTTCGACCTTGCCTTCCAACTGGCGGTTCAGCGCGGCGATTTCCTGCTGCGCGGTCTTCTGCAGCGAGATGTCGCTGACCGTCATCAGCACCGCGTGGTCGTCGCTGTCCGGCAGCGGCATGCGCCGCGCATTCAGCAGGACGGTCCGACGCAGGCCATCGGCGGTCTCCTGCTGCAGCTCGTAGTCCCACAACTCGCGACCGCGCGCCAGCACGTCGTCCAGGCGCTGGCGCATCACCTTGTCCTGCCAGGCGCTGCCCAGTTCGTCCAGCGAGGCGATCTTGCCGCCCTTCTGGATGCCATACAGTTCGGCGAACGCGCTGTTGTGCATCTGAATGTGCTGTTCGCCGTCCAGCAGCACGATCGGTTCACGCACCGTATCCAGCACCACCAGGGCGCGCTGGCTGGCCTGCGCGGTCTGCTTCTCGGCGGCCAGGCGACGCGCCACCTGCCGGCCCAGCGACATCAGCACCAGCGTCAGCAGCAGCAGCTGCGCGCCCAGCGCGGCCATCCGGATCCATTCCATGCGCCGCCGCTGGTCGTCCGCATCGCCACTGCGCAGCGCCAGCAACGCACGCTCGTCGGCGAGGATCTCGTCCAGCAGGCCACGGATCGGGAAGCGCGTGGCCAGCGGCGCCACCACATTTCCCTTGTAGGCATCGGGCGCGGCCAGCAACTGGTCCACCACTTCGATCCGGGCGCTCACCAGTTCGCGCAGGCGCCCCACGCGCACCAGCTGCTCGGGGTTGTCCACCGTCAACCGGGCCAGGGCATCGAAACGCGCGGGCAGCGACGCCCGGCCCGACACCAGCCGCTCACGCGCCAGCGGATGGTCCGCGCCCAAAGCGATCAGCATGGCCGAGCTTTCCATCTCGCGGACGTCCAGCGCCAGCCCGAGCACGGCGGCTTCCACCTCGTGGGTATGGACGACGACGTCGGCGGCTTCCTGGTTCGCCCGCGACAGGCTCTGCAGCAGGACGACCGGCACCACCACGATCAATACGACCACCAGCCCCAACAGTGGCAGGCGTGTTCTTTCCCACAACGTGCGGGTGCGTTCTTCGTTCATGTTCCCCTGGCGTCGGCTGGACGCGTCTAGGGCACCGACATGCCCGCGCGAACGTGCAGGGATGCTAGCGCAGGGTTGTCACATTTGGAATGACATTGGACGTTCAGAAAACGTCGGCGAGATGAACGCGATCACGTCCTTCACGCTTGGCGTCGTAGAGCGCCAGGTCGGCACGGCGCATCTGGTCGCGCAGCGATTCACCCGGCCGGTGAACGGCGATGCCGGCGGACAGGGTGGCCACCACCCCGCCATGCGCCTTGCCGAACTCGCGGCGCAACCGTTCAGCAAAGGCCTGCGCCGACACCGCGTCGTCACCGTCCAGCAGCACCGCGAATTCCTCGCCACCGATCCGCGCCGCGCAGCCGTTCGCCCCGGTGCGCGCGCGCATGAGGTCCCCCAGCCGCTGCAGCACCGCATCGCCGCCTTCGTGGCCGTGGTCGTCGTTGATGCGCTTGAAGTAGTCGATGTCCAGCACCACCACCGCCACCGGGCGACCCGCGGCCAGTGCCTGCGCATGCAGGGCGATGGCGCGCTCCGTCCATCCATTCCGGTTCAGCAGGCCGGTCAGCTCATCGGTATGCGCCTGCCGCACCAGCCGCCGCCGCATCTGCCAGGCAGACACGGCAAAGTCGGTCCGGTACCCCGCCAGCACCAGGCCGAAGCCGATGGTCATCAGCGTGTACAGCCAGTACAGCGCGCTGCCGGTTCCCGGTGCGCCGTACAGGACGATGCGCAACTGGGCCATCACCACGATCAGCAAGGCCAGCGCCAGCAGCGACATGGGCCGCACCGTCAGCGCCATCAGCGCCAGCGGCAACAACTGGAACAGGCCGGTGCGCAGCGCCAGCTGCCCGGTCGCGCCGGGCAACGGCATGCTCATGAAGATGCCGGTCAGCAGCGTGCCGGCCAGGATCAGCATCAACCGCTGCTGCCACTGGTCAAGGCGCGCGACACCGGCCGCGCAGGCCGCCACGCCCAGCGCCGCCAGCAACTGCGACCACACCGGATAGCCAATCGACGGGGTCACGTGCGACAGGTCGAACACCGCGATGATCGCCAGCAGCACCGCGCCGCACAGCAGGACGCCGCTGATGATCGGACGCGTGGCCCGCAACTGGGCCTGGGCCAGGTCTTCGCGTTCCGCCGCGGTGAGCGAACGGGTCGAACGGCGCGACAGCAGCCCGCGCAGGCTGTGGATCAGGCCCGGGACGGCGATCGGTGCGTGCAGCGGACGGGCGCGCATGCGCGGTTCCTGGGCGGGATGCGTCCCGCGCTGCAACCCGCGTGCCGCGTCGTCCGCGGCGGCGGAAGCCTGCCTGCGTCGGCGGCGCCTCAGCCGCCCCATGCCACCGGCATGCCGTCATCCGCGCAGGACCGACGCGCCACGTCGGTAGTGGCCCGTCGACGGTCGCGCGCCGGCCGCTTCATCCGCCGAACGCAGCCCGCATGCGCGCTTCGTCGGGCTGTTCGATCACCCCCTTCTCGGTGACGATGGCATCGATCAGCGCCGCCGGCGTCACGTCGAACACCGGATTCCACGCCGCCACGCCCTCGGCCACGATGCGGGTGCCGCCGATACCGAGCAGCTCGGCCGGATCGCGTTCCTCGATGTGGATCGCCTCGCCGTTCGGCGTGGCCATGTCGACCGTCGAGGACGGCGCCACCACCATGAACTTCGCACCGTGATGGCGCGCGGCAATGGCCAGCTGGTAGGTGCCGATCTTGTTGGCGGTGTCGCCGTTGGCGCAGATGCGGTCCGCGCCCACGACGACCCATTGCACGGCGCCGGTCTTCATCAGGTGCGAGGCGGCGGAGTCGGCGATCAGCGTGGCCGGGATGCCATCCTGCTGCAGTTCCCATGCGGTCAGCCGCGCACCCTGCTGCCAGGGACGCGTCTCGCCCGCATACACCTTGCCGATGCGGCCCTGCGCCACGCCGGCACGGATCACGCCCAGCGCGGTGCCGAAGCCGGCCGTGGCCAGCGAACCGGTATTGCAGTGGGTCAGCACGCCGCTGCCCTGCCCGATCAGCGCGGCCCCCAGTTCGCCCATGTGGCGGTTGGCGGCCAGGTCTTCCTCGGCGATCGCCAGCGCTTCCAGTTCCAGCACCCCGCGCCAGTCGCTGCCGGCGGTGCGCAGGGCGGCGCGCATGCGCGCCAGTGCCCAGGCCAGGTTCACCGCCGTCGGCCGCGCGTCGTTGAGGCGCTGCAGGGCGGGTTCCAGCTTCTCCAGCGCCTCGGCCGGCGTCGCCGCCAGCACCTCGCGCGAGGCCAGCACCACGCCCCATGCGGCCGCAATGCCGATGGCCGGCGCGCCGCGCACGGCCAGGTCGTGGATGGCGGCGGCCACTTCGTCGCTGGTGGTGCAGGCCAAGTACTCCACCACGAACGGCAGCTTGCGCTGGTCCAGCAGTTCCAGCGCGGTGCCGGTCCAGCGGATGGGACGGATGCGGTCGTAGCGGGCGTAATCGATGACGTCGTTCATGCCGCCATTGTAACGGCCCGCCGTGAGCGGGCCGTTGCCGTGGTGGAACTCACCAGCTACGGAATTCCGCGCGGCAGCCGCTGGTCACCCACACGCCCCGGTTGTCGCGGCCCCAGGTGCGGCCCTCGATGCAGGCGCTGCTCGACAGCTGGCGCACCAGTTGCACCCGTCGGCCGTCGACAGCGCAGGTGCGCGTGCGGCCATTGTCGGACTCGCAGCGGAAGGTGCGCCCGTAGTTGCCGTTGTTGCCCCAGCCACCGCCATTGCCCCAGCCGTTGCCACGGCCGCGCACCTCGAACTCGGCACGGCAGCCCTGCGTCACCCACACTCCATTGCGATCCTGGCCCCAGGTCTGCCCTTCCACGCAACGCGCACTGGACAGCTGGCGCACCAGGCGCACGTCGGCACGTGCGGGAACCGCACACGTGCGCGTGCGGCCATTGTCCGACTCGCAGCGGATGCGCTCGCCGTTGCCGGACCAGCCGCCCCCATTGCCCCAGCCACCACCGCGCCCGGCGGTGAACTCGGCACGGCAGCCGCGATCCACCCACACACCGTTGCGGCCCTGGCCCCAGTTGCGGCCCTCCTCGCAGCGCGTGCTGGACAGCTGGCGGGTCAGTTGCACGCCGCCGCGGGTATCCATCGGGCATTCGCGATAGCGGTTGCTCGGCGACTCGCAGCGGACGGTCTGTCCCCCGCCCTGATAGCGGTCGCCGTACTGCGGCGCGGCGTGCGCCGACGCCGTGCCGAGCAGGGCGGCCGTTCCAAACATCAGCGAAGCGATCAGTCGGCGTTCCATGGCGTGTGTCCTCGTGGGTGTTGGATCGCAATCTACGCAGGAAAAATGAATGCGGCCTCACGTAACCGTTTGCAGCCACGCCGCGCTTGCGGGGTGTTTGGCTGGCTTTCAGGCGCGGGCGAAATCGAAGGCCAGTACGTCGGCGATGCGTGGGGTATCGCGCATCGCCATCATCAGCCGGTCCACGCCCAACGCCACGCCCGCGCACGCGGGCATGCCCTGCTCCAGCGCGGCCAGCAGCGCCTCGTCCATCGGCGGCGCGATGTCGCCACGCGCCTGCCGCACCGCCACGTCGCGCTCGAACCGCCCGCGTTGCTCCCGCGCATCGGTCAGCTCGTGGTAGCCGTTGGCCAGTTCCAGCGCCCCCAGGTACAACTCGAAGCGCTCGGCCACCGGCACACCGTCGCGTTCGACCACCCGCGCCAACGCGGCCTGGCTGGCCGGATAGTCGTGCACCACGGTGATGTGGCCCGGGGCAAAGTCCGGTTGCAGGCGGTGCGTCATCAGCAGGTCCAGCCAGTCATCGCGGGTCAGCCCCTCGCCATCGATGGCGATGCCGGCTGCAGCGTTGCGCACGGTCTCCAGGTCGGCCGTCATCGGGTCGATGCCGAGCCGCTGCACGTACAGCGCACGGAAGCTGGTCCGCGCTACGGTCGCCTCACGGCCGATCATCGCCAGCGCCGCCTGCACCAGCGCCACGGTCTCGTCGATCAGCGGATTGAGCGTCCAGCCCACGCGGTACCACTCCAGCATCGTGAACTCGGGATTGTGCCGCCCGCCGGCTTCGCCATCGCGGAACACGCGGCCCAGTTCGTAGCAGTCGCCCACGCCCGCCGCGAGCAACCGCTTGAGCGGAAACTCCGGCGAGGTCCGCAGCCAGCGCGTCCGCGGCGCCCCATCGGTACGACCGGCAAATTCCAGCGAAAACGACGCGATGTTGGGATCGGTATTGCCGGCGCGCGACATCATCGGTGTTTCCACCTCCAGCACGTGACGCGCGTGGAAGAACTCGCGGACAAGGCGGTTGAGCGAAGCGCGCAGGCGCAATGCGTCGAGGGAGGCGGTGGGTTGCCAGCTCATCGCGAGATACCCGCATCTGCTGCAGGAGCGACGTCAGTCGCGACCACACGCCACCCGTGCCCGGGCGCTTCAACGCATGCGACTTTCCCATGCAGCATGATCGGACAATCCTTCCGGTCGCGACTGACGTCGCTCCTACAGGGGAGCGGACTGACCGTCATGCATGCTGCTCCAGAAACGCCAGCAGCTGCGCTTCGTCCCACACTTCGATACCGAGTTCCTGCGCCTTGGCGAGCTTGGAACCGGCGGCTTCGCCAGCGATGACGAGATGCGTTTTCTTCGACACGCTGCCGGCGATCTTGGCGCCCAGCGCTTCCAGCTTCTCGCCAGCTTCGTCGCGGCTCATCGCGGCCAGGGCGCCGGTGAGCACGACGGTCTTGCCGTCGAGTGGGCCGACGGAGGCCGCCACGTCTTCCGGCGTGATCGCCCGCAATTCGTCGAGCGCGGCGCCGCTGCGCGACAGCAGCGTTGCATTGGCCGCGTCTTCCAGCCACGCAGCGAAGGCGTTGGCCGACTCGCTGGGCAGGCCAGCGGTGACGAAGTTGTGCACCGGCGCATCCAGCAGCGCCTGCACCGAGGGGAACGCCGACGCCAGTTGCTCGGCACGCACGCGGGTGACCTTGGGAATCTCCAGGTCGACCAGCAGCGTGGCCAGATCCAGGCCGGCGCGCAACTTGCCCGAGGGCGGATGGGTGTCGCCGATCACCACCCCGCGCGCCAGCAAGTCGTCGATGGCCTGCTGGTTGCCGGGCTGGTCGAGGAAGTGGCCCAGCGAGCGCGCCACCTCGCCGCCGATGTCCGGCACCAGCTTGAACACCGGCCACGGCAGGCGACGGATCAGTTGCAGGTCGCCGAACCACTGCGCCAGTGCCTTGGCCGTGCTCTCGCCCACATGCTGGATGCCGAGCGCGAACAAGAAGCGCTCCAGCGTGGTCTGGCGACTGCGGTCGATGGCCTCGATCAGGTTCTCGGCCCACTTGGTCGCGACCTTGCCGGTCTTCACGGTTTCGGGCGTGGTGCCGTCGCGCTCGTCGACGCGCCGCTTCATCTCCAGCAGGTCGTCCACGCTCAGCTTGTAGAGGTCGGCGACGTTCTGCACGAAGCCCAGATCGCTGAGATCCTCGACGAAGCGCTCGCCCAGTCCTTCGATATCCATCGCCCGCCGCGAGGCGAAGTGGATGATGGTTTCCTTGCGCTGCGCCGGGCAGGTCAGTTCGCCACTGCAGCGCCACACCGCCGCGCCCTCCTCGCGTACGATCTCCGAGCCGCAGATCGGGCAGGCCGTGGGCATCTGCCAGGGCTGCGCGCCCGCGGGGCGGCGTCCGGCCACCACGCCGACCACCTCCGGGATCACGTCGCCGGCGCGGCGCACGATCACCGTGTCGCCGTTGCGCACGTCCAGGCGTGCGACCTGGTCGGCGTTGTGCAGGGTGGCGCGGGTGACGGTCACGCCGCCCACGTGCACCGGCTGCATCAATGCCCACGGGGTCACCGCGCCGGTACGGCCGACGTTGACCTCGATCGATTCCAGCACGGTCATCTGTTCCTGCGCCGGGAACTTGTGCGCGATCGCCCAACGCGGCGCGCGCGAGACGAAGCCCATCTCGCGCTGCCCTTCCCCGTCGTCCAGCTTGTAGACCACGCCATCGATGTCGAACGGCAACGCGTCGCGCGCCTCGCCGATGCGGCGGTAGTACGCCAGCAGGCCGTCCACGCCTTCGACCACGTCGCTGAGGCTGCTGACCGGAAAGCCCCACGCACGCAGTTGCTTCAGCGTGGCCGAATGCGAATCCGGCAGCTCGCCGCCCTCGACCAGACCGGTGCCGTAGGCGAAGAACGCCAGCGGCCGTTGCGCGGTGATGCGCGGATCGAGCTGGCGGAGCGAGCCGGCGGCGCCGTTGCGCGGATTGGCCAGCACCTTGCCGCCGTGTTCGCGTGCCCAGGCGTTGTAGGTCTCGAACGCGGCGCGCGGCATGTACACCTCGCCACGCACTTCCAGCACCGCCGGCCAGCCGCTGCCGCGCAGGGTCAACGGGATGGCCTTGATGGTGCGCAGGTTGAGGGTGACGTCCTCGCCGGTGGCGCCGTCGCCGCGGGTCGCGCCCTGCACGAAGGCGCCGTTTTCGTAGCGCAGGCTGATCGCCAGGCCATCGAGCTTGGGCTCGGCGGAGAACGTCAGCGCCGGCCGCTTCAGCCTGTCGGCGATGCGGCGGACGAAGTCCTGCACTTCCTCGTCGCTGAAGGCATTGCCCAGCGACAGCATGGGGATGGCGTGGCGCACCTCGGCGAACTTGCCGGCCGGCGCGTTGCCGACGCGCTGGGTGGGCGAATCGGCGGTGACCAGGTCGGGATGCGCGGCTTCCAGTTCGTCCAGTTCGCGCAGCAGACGGTCGTACTCGGCGTCCGGGATGTTGGGCTCGTCGAGCACGTGGTAGCGGTAGTTGGCGTCCTCCAACTGGCGGCGGAGGTCGGCGATGCGGGCGGCAGGTTCCATGGCGCGATTCTACCGGCCGAAGCGCGATGCGAGCGTCACTCCAGGATGGCGCGTACTGCGTCCAATGCCTCCTGTACGAGACCCTCTGGCGCCTTCTCTATCCGCTTGAACGTGCGCGCGCGCGCGTCCACCGTTCGCGTCTGATCGCACAGGACAACCCCCTGCGTGCGCAGCCCCGTGCCCATCAACGTCACGCTGAAGCCGTTCGCACGTGTCGCCTGGCCGCCCTGGGTAATCGGGGCCACCAGGAGCAGGCCGGACGCCTGGTTGAAGGCACTGGCAGACAACACGAGGACCGGACGGGCACCGCGGATTTCACGACCCTGCGTGGGGTCCAGGCTCAGTTCCAGGATGTCGCCGCGCTGTGGGATTCCCTTGCCCATGATGTCCACTCCTCCTAAAGCAGTTCGCGTCCGGTCGGCTCATCCTCGAGCCACGTTTCGTCCCGGCTCCATGCCGCGGGCGTGGCGGGGCTGGCAGCCAGGCGGTCCGACAGCGTGCGGCGCGCAGGCGACACGGTCAGGGTGCGGCCTTCCACCATCAACTCCACGACCGAACCCGCCTCGACGGCCAAGGTGCTGGCGATGGCCTTGGGAATGGACAGGATGATGGAACCGCCGGACTGGCGGAGGATCGCGGTACAGGACATGGAAGCGCCCCAGAAGTTTTACTCAGGTAAAACTTAGGCCACTCCCGCGGCAATTGCAAGCAAGCGGAAGGACGGACCGTTGCGACGTCGGCTGCACACGCATTGCCCTCCTGACGACACGCGACCATATGCCGCCAGAGGCTGACAGCCCCGATCGTTCCCCCCATCAAGGCATGCTGGCCCCAAGGTCATTCGCACCGGTACGAAGGGGCGGACGTCGGTGATGCTCAAGGCGGCTATGGCCGGATCCACGAACGGGAGAGCAACTGTCTTGATTCAGGCTGTTTGGGAGGCGTTGAGATGGTCCCGCATGCGGGCGTTGAGGATGACCAGCAGTTTGCGCATGGATGCCACCAGGGCCACCTTGGCGGGTTTACCTCGCT
>NZ_JAKZBW010000012.1:0-99925 GCF_022539275.1 Pseudoxanthomonas sp. LH2527
GACAGGTTCCGGTGGCGTGGCCGCCAGCCGCGCCAACCGCCGCGACGCCGGCCACGCCACCGGAACCTGTCGATCCGGAATCCCCGTACCGGGTGCTGATCGTCGAAGACGACCGCGGCCAGGCGCTGTTCGCCCAGAGCGTGCTGCATGGCGCCGGCATGCAGGCCGACGTGCAGATGCAGTCCGACGGGCTGCTCGACACGATGCGCCGCTTCCGCCCCGACCTGGTGCTGATGGACCTGCACATGCCCGGCAAGGACGGCATGTCGCTGACCATGCTGTTGCGGCAGCAGCCGGAATACCTGCACCTGCCGATCGTGTTCCTGACCGGCGATCCGGATCCGGAGCGCCAGTTCGAGGTGCTCGAAAGCGGTGCCGACGACTTCCTCAACAAGCCGATCCGGCCGCGCCACCTGATCGCGGCGGTCTCCAACCGCATCCAGCGCGCGCGCCAGCGCAACCAGGCGCTGCAGTCGCCGCGTCCGTCGATGAACACCGACACCGGCCTGCCGACCCGCACCTTCGTGCTGCAGCAGCTGGCCGACTCGCTGCAGCGGGAATCGCGCGGCGGCGTGTTCTTCGTGGAGGTCAACAGCGCGCTGAGCCTGCGCGAACGCTATGGCTACGCGGTGTTCGAGCACCTGATGAGCCAGGCCGGCCGGCAGCTGGCGGCCGCGGCATCGCCGAATCCGGTCGCCCGGCTCAACGACAACAGCTTCCTGATGCTGGCCGACAGCGTCGACGAAGCGACCCTGGCCGCACTGGCGCAGCAGTTGCGCGACGGACTGGCCGGCCATGACTTCCAGACCCGCCCCAACGAAAACCTCAAGCTGCGCGGCTCGGTCGGCTACACCGCCCTGTCGCTCGGTTTCGCCGATGCCGGCAGTGCGCTGGAGGCGATCGAACGCGCCGTGCTGCAGGCCCGCCTGAAACCCGACAGCCTGGCCGAGTACGTGCCCGCCGAAGTCGACGACGAAGCGCCGCGCATCTCGCTGGAGGACGGGCAGTTCGAGCTCGCCTATCAGCCCATCGTCGCCGTCGCCGGCAGCGACCAGGCGCAGTACCAGGTGCTGCTGCGCATGCGGCAACCCGACGGTTCGCTGCTGCCGGCGTCGCAGGTCATCCCGGCGGCGGAACTGGCTGGCGGCATCGCCCAGATCGACCACTGGGTGCTGGAGCACGCGCTGTTCGTGCTGGCCGAGCGGCAGGCGGCGGGACCGTCGCTGCGCCTGTTCGTGTCGCAGTCGCCGCGCTCGCTGGCGCGCGAATCGCACGCGTCGTGGCTGCTCGAGGCGCTGCGTGCGCGCGGCATCGAAGGCACCTCGCTGGTCATCGACCTGCGCCTGGCCGACGCCCTGATCCACACGGTGACGCTGCGCCAGTTCTGCCAGCAGCTGATGCCGGCCGGCGTGCAGTTCTGCCTCAGCCAGTTCGAACCGGGCGCGGAAGCCGATGCCCTGCTCACGCAGCTGCCGCTGGGGTTCGTCCGCGTCTCCAGCAAGTACGCCAGCGCGCACGCCGACCCGGTGCTGCGCGACCAGTTGCGCGGCATCATCGACAACGCCCATCGCCAGGGACTGCAGGTGATCGGCCAGCAGATCGAGGACCCGCAGGCCGCCGCCGCCATGTGGATGGGCGGCGTCGACTTCATCCAGGGCAACCTGGTGCAGGCCGTCGGCAGCGAACTCGGCTTCGACTTCCATAACGCGGTGCTGTAACGATGCCCACGGCCGGTCGCATGCCGGTGATGCCCTGGGTAACGGTGGCCTGCGCCGCCGCGTCGATCGTCTCGCTGGGCCTGCATTGGGCGGGCCAGCCCGGCCCGTGGCTGCCGGTGGCCGCAGGCGCCGGCGGCGCGAGCGTCGTGGCGGCTGTCCTGTCGGCCCTGCATCTGCGCGCCGAGGTACACCGCCATGCCGGCATCCACGCGCGCGCCGCCATGGCCGAATCCGAGCGCGACAGCCTGCAGCGTGACCTGCAGCGCCACGACCGCCTCGAACAGGAACTGATGCGCGCCAAACAGGCCGCCGAATCGGCCGCGATGGCGAAGGGCGAGTTCCTGGCCACCATGAGCCACGAAATCCGCACGCCGCTCAACGGCATCGTGCCGATGCTGGAAATGCTGTCGCGCGCGCCGCTGGCGCCGGACCAGCGCGAGATGCTGAGCACCGCCACGGCGTCGTCGCACCAGTTGCTGCGGATCGTCGACGACATCCTCGACTACTCCAAGCTCGAGGCCAACAAGCTCGACCTGGAGATCACCGGCTTCAACCTGCGCGAACTGCTCGACGGCGTGCTGCAGCTGATGCACCGCCCGGCGGAAAACAAGGGCCTGCGGCTGAGCCTGCAGCTGGATCCCGCGGTCCGCCTGCCGGTACGCGGCGACCCGGTGCGCCTGCGCCAGGTGCTCAGCAACCTGGTCGGCAACGCGATCAAGTTCACCGAGCGCGGCTCGATCACGCTGGTGGTGCGGCGGCTGGGCGAAACCGCCGCGCAACACCTGCTGCGGTTCGAGGTGCGCGACACCGGCATCGGCATCGAGGAAGACGCCCGCCACCGCCTGTTCCACTCCTTCAGCCAGGCCGACGCTTCCACCACCCGCCTGTATGGCGGCACCGGCCTGGGACTGGCGATCTGCCGGCGCATCGTCGACCTGATGGGCGGCCGCATCGACGTCGTTTCTGAAGTCGGTCGCGGGTCGACGTTCTGGTTCGAAGTGCCGCTGATGAAGGTCATCGGCGACCTGCGCCAGCGCGACAACGGCGCCCTGGACCATGGCCGTGTGCTGATCGTGTCGGCCGAAGCGCGCCTGCGCCAGCGCCTCACGCTGCTGGCCACCAACTGGGGCATGCAGCCGGTCGCGGTCGAGACCACGCAGGAAGCGCTGGACCGCCTGCGGCTGGTCGGTGAACAGGGGCAGCAGGACTATCTGGCCGTCCTGGCCGACATCGGCAGCATCCGCAGCACGGCACTGGCACTGCACCGCGCGATCACGCGGCGCCCGTCGCCCGACGCGCTGCGGCTGGTGTGGCTGTACGGCGACGACACGGTGCCCACCGAACTGCATCCCCGCAGCACACTGCTGTCGCGGCAATCACCCGATGCGGACCTGCGCGCCGCGCTGACAGGCGCGGCACCGGAGCCGGATTCCGCCGCGGCCACGGTCGACATGGAAGAGTTTTTTCCGGAACCGACCGGCACGCCGGAGCCGGTCGACGACGGCATGCTTCCCGCCGTGCCCGAGGTGCGGGACCTGCCCGCCGTGGCGCCCCTCGCGGAGAACCCGGCGCCGGCGGCGACAGAACCGGAACCGGCCGTGGTCAGCGCCATGCGTACCGAGCCACGCCTGCTGCTGGTGGAGGACAACCCGGTCAACCTGCTGGTGGCGCAGAAGCTGCTGTCCGCCCTCGGCTTCACCTGCGAGACCGCGGCCAACGGCGACATCGCCCTCAAGCGCATGCAGGTGGAGCACTTCGACCTGATCCTGATGGACTGCCAGATGCCGGTGCTGGACGGCTATGCGGCGACCCGTCGCTGGCGCGAACTGGAGGCGCAGCGCGCCGATGCCGGCCGCCTGCCGATCGTGGCGATGACCGCCAACGCCATGGCCGGCGACCGCCAGCGCTGCCTCGATGCCGGCATGGACGACTACCTGGCCAAGCCGGTGTCGCGCGAGCAACTGGAAAGCTGCCTGCACCGCTGGTTGCCGGACCGCATGAACTTCGTGTTGCGCAACGCCGCGCTGGTCACGCCGGCGGAGCTTCCGCTGCCGACGCCGGCCGTTGCCACCGCGCGCGCGCCGTCGCCGAGTTTCCCGGTGCTGGACCAGACCATGCTGGAGGAACTGCGCGAGATCGCCGGCGATGAAACCACGCGCATCATCAGCATCTTCCTGGAAGACGCACCGCGCCTGATCGGCACGCTGGAAAAGGCGGCCGCCGTGCCGGACCTGGACGCGATGCGCGATGCCGCGCATACGCTCAAGTCGTCCAGCGCCAATGTCGGCGCGATGGCCCTGTCGGCCGCCGCCAAGCGGGTGGAACTGGGCGCACGCGCCCGCAAGCTGGAGCGCCCGGCCGTGGCCGTCGCACTGGTCATCGCCGAATACGCGCGTGCGCGCATGGCGCTGCAGGGCTACGCGGCGCAGCAGCTGGGTCGCCCCCTGCTGGCGCAGTCCTCATCCGCGACGACCGCTCAGTCGTCGCCTTCGAGCTTGGTCAGCAGGTAGTTCGGCTCGCCGATCCGGTCGATCACCGACAGCTGCGTTTCCAGCCAGTCGATGTGCTCTTCCTCCGAATCCAGGATCTTGGCGAACAGCTGTCGGCTGACGTAGTCGGCCACCGATTCGCAGTAGGCGATCGCGTCGCGCAGCAGCGGCAGCGCCTCCTGCTCCAGCGCCAGGTCGCATTCCAGGATCTCGCGCGGCGTCTCGCCGATGCGCAGCTTGCCCAGTGCCTGGAAGTTCGGCAGGCCATCGAGGAACAGGATGCGCTCCGACAGCGTGTCGGCATGCTTCATCTCGTCGATGGATTCCTTGTACTCGTGCTCGGCCAGTTCCTTGAAGCCCCAGTTCTTCAGCATTTTGGCGTGCAGGAAGTACTGGTTGATCGCGGTGAGCTCGTTGTAGAGCGCCTTGTTGAGGTACTCGATGACCTTGGCGTCGCCTTTCATGGCCATGCTCCGTGGGCGGAAGAATGGCAAAGGTTAGCCGGCGCGCGCGCACCGTGTCGGAACGCGAATCGTGATCATTCTGTAGGGGATGCCGCCGTCCATGGACGGCAGGCGTGCCGACTCAGGCCGCGTGCGACAGCGTGAGGATCGGGAACACGGACTCGCGGGGAGCCGGTTGCGCGGCCTGCAGCACGTCCATCGCCATCTCCAGGCAGCTGCCGCAATTGGCGCCGGCACCGGTGCGCATCGTCAGCTCGGCCACGGTGGCGCAACCGGCGGCGGCCGCTTCACGGATCTGATGGTCGGTGATGCCGTTGCAGATGCAGACGTACACGATGGCGGGGCGAGGCGGCGGGCACGGAACGGCCCGGGAACATTTCACCCGCAATGAGAATGATTGTCAATTCTTGATTGATTCGCCGGCGCCGCCCCGTTTACGCGGCGGTTGGTCGCGCCCGCGGCGGCGGGTCAGGTCGGGCGCCCGCGGGGCCGGCATCTGCGGGGGAATCGCCTGCGGACCGGCGGCGGTGCGCGCGAAGGTGGCCAGATGCTCCAGCGCGCTGGCGTACACCCGGCGCTTGAAGATGACCACATGGTCCAGCGGGTACCAGAAATCGACCCAGCGCCAGTGGTCGAACTCGGGACTTTCGGTCAGGTCCAGGCGCAGATGCGCCTCGTCGCCGACCAGGCGCAGCAGGAACCAGACCTGTTTCTGGCCGATGCAGACCTGCCGTTCGTTGCGCCGGATCGCGCGCGGCGGCAGTCGATAGCGCAGCCAGCCGGGGGTGACGCCCAGCACTTCGACATGCTCGGGCAACAGGCCGGTTTCTTCGCGCAATTCGCGGTACATGGCCTCGACCGGGGTCTCGTCCGTGTTCATGCCGCCCTGCGGGAACTGCCAGCCGTCCCGGCGCACCCGTCGCGCCCAGAACACCCGACCATCCGGCCGCATCAACACGATACCGACATTGGGTCGGTAGCCGTCCGGATCGATCACGATGCGGACTCCTGAAATCTACTGTCACCGACTCTGCCACGACCCGCCGCAGGCGACAAGCGCGCCGCACCGGCTTGACAGGCAGGGGGTCGAAATGAAGAATACGCGGTTCACGCGGCTATGTAGCTCAGCCGGTTAGAGCACAGCACTCATAATGCTGGGGTCGGTGGTTCGAGTCCACCCATAGCCACCACGTGATAGTCCGAAGCAGTCCAACGAAGGCCGGTAAGCCCAGCAAAATCAAGGCTTCCGGCCTTTTTTGTGTCCTCAGCAGTCCGAGGGCATCCATTGCAAGCCGGCGGTAACAGGCGGTAACTTTGGCGGTAGGCGGTAGCCCGCCAAAGTTGTTACCGCCATGGAGCCTGAGGCATGCCCCTGACCGATACCGCCATTCGCAAAACGAAGCCTGAAGAGAAGCCCATAAAATTGCGCGACGGAGGGGGTCTGTACCTGATCCTCAGGCCCGATGGCGCGCGCTGGTGGCGGCTGGATTACCGGCGCCCTCTTTCAGGCAAGCGGAATACCCTCAGCCTGGGTACCTACCCCGATACAGGGCTTGCAGAGGCGCGCGCTGAACGAGACCGGGCCCGCAAGCAGCTAGCCGCAGGGATTGACCCCGGCGAGCACCGAAAAGCGGAGCAGTCTGCCGGGGCCGAACGAGCCAGCAACAGCTTCGAGGTCATCTCACGCGAATGGCTGGCCGTAAAGGCTCATGGCTGGACCGAAAGCCATCATGCAAAGCAAAGGGTTCGCCTCGAAGCCCATGTCCTGCCATGGATAGGCAAAAAGCCGATCGCCGATGTGGGCGTGTCGGATCTACGGCCACTACTCAACCGTATGGTCGAGCGCAGTCATCACGAACAGGCACATCGCGTCATGGCCGCGATCAGCAGTGTATTCAAGTACGCCGTGGCTACGGAGCGGGCCGAGCGGAACCCGGCAGCCGATTTGGGCGCGGCCCTACCATCACGTAGGAAGCGCAGCTTTCCAACGATCACCGATCCGAAGATGATCGGAGGGCTCTTGCGTGCTATGGACGGGTACCGCGGCGAACCTGTGACCGCTGCGGCGTTGAAGTTGGCGCCTATGACCTTTGTGCGACCGGGAGAACTCCGTGGCGCTCGCTGGGACGAGTTCGATCTGGACAATCCGGAAGGCGCACGCTGGGTCATCCCTGCCGCGCGAAGAAAGTTGCCAAAAGCCGCTAAAGAAGATCCAAGTACGGAGCCGCATGTCGTACCGCTGGCGGAACAGGCGGTTGCCGTCCTCCGCGATCTGCAGCCGCTCACTGGACACCGAGAGTTTGTTTTTCCTGGAGTGCGCAACCCGAAGCGCTGCATGTCCGAGAACACTATCAACGCCGCCCTGAGAAACCTTGGCTACGACGGCGACACCATTGTTGGCCACGGATTTCGCCACATGGCGTCCACATTACTCAACGAGCTCGGATTCAATCCAGATGCGATCGAGCGCCAACTCGCCCACAAAGGGCAAGGTGTAAGGGCCATCTACAATCTTGCGAAGCACATGCCCGAACGCAAGAAGATGATGCAGGCTTGGGCGGACTATTTGGACACCTGCAAGACGATGGGAACTGATCGACAGCTTGATTCCAAAGCGGCCTGAATTTCCTCAGAGATACGAGTCAGCTTCCGGCCAGAAGCCGGCATTGACAAAAAATCATTTCCTCGCCGGTTACCCCTGCGGCACCCCTTCCATGTTCGGCAAGTGGTGAGCTACCCCCTTATGGCAGTCGATGCAGGTCTTCTTGCCGGTGCCGAGCCACAGCTTGTGCACCTGCGCGGCGCGCGAGCCCTGGCGGGTGAGGTCCATCGAATCGTAGTCGTGGCAGTTGCGGCACTCCAGCGAATCGTTCGCCTTCAGCCTGTTCCACTCGTGCGTGGCCAGGATCAGGCGCTCGTCCAGGAATTTCTCGCGCGTGTTGATGGTGCCGAAGAGCTTGCCCCAAACCTCCTTCGATGCCTGCATCTTGCGCGCAATCTTGTCGGTCCAGTTGTGCGGCACGTGGCAATCGGGGCAGGTGGCGCGGACGCCCGAGCGGTTGGTGTAGTGGATGGTGGTCTTCAGTTCCTCGAAGACGTTGTCCTGCATCTCGTGGCAGCTGGTGCAGAACGCCTCGGTGTTGGTCGCCTCCAGCGCGGTGTTGAACCCGCCCCAGAACATCACCCCCGCCAGGAACCCGGCCACCGTCAGGAAACCCAGGCTGTAATGGCGGCTGGGCAGGCGCAACGTGCGCCACAGGCCCGACACCCGCTCCTTGGTCCGTGACCACATGGGCTACTCCTTCGCGGCCGGCGGCGACGACAACACGCTGTCGATGTCGCGGAACTGGTTTGCCACCAGCACCGGCGCATCGGTCTGCACGACATGGCACTGGTTGCAGAAGTAGCGTCGCGGCGAGATGGTCGCCAGGAACTGGTCGTCGCGATCCATGTAGTGCGTCACGCTGACCGGCGGCGCCTGGAAGGTGGCCGCGTTGGCGCGGGCGTGGCACAGCATGCAGCGGTTGCTGTTCCTGTCGACCTGGTAGCCGTCGATCGCATGCGGGATGGTCGGCGGCTGCATCGGGTAGGCGCGCGCACGCTTCAGGTCGGCGTTCTCCACGTGCGCCATCGGCAGGGGATGGCCCTCCTTGTCCACCGGCACGCCGCGGCGGAGGGCATCGATCTGACCTGCGCCGGGCACGAAGACCGCGCGCGCGTCCACGGGCGTGGATACCGCCGCCACCGGCGCTTCGTGCCGGTCCGGGCGACCTGTCATCCATCCCGCCACGAAGACCAGCGCCATCAGGGCGACGGTCAGCCCAACCGCGATCCAGAGATGCTTGTTCTGCACGGGCGTACTCCTAGGCGGCCACGACTCTGACGGCGCACTTCTTGTAGTCGGTCTGCTTGGAAATCGGATCGGTCGCGTCCAGCGTGACCTTGTTGATCAGCTGCCCGGCATCGAACCACGGCACGAACACCAGCCCGCGCGGCATCCGGTTGCGGCCGCGCGTCTCCACGCGCGAGCGCATCTCGCCCCGCCGCGACGCGACGATGATCTCGTCGCCACGCTTGAGCCCGCGCGCCTTCGCATCGTCCGGGTTCATGAACACCACCGCCGCCGGAAACGCCTTGTACAACTCCGGCACGCGCATCGTCATCGACCCCGAATGCCAGTGCTCCAGCACGCGGCCAGTGACCAGCCACAGGTCGAACTCGTCATCCGGCGATTCGGCGGCCGGCTCGTACGGCAGCGCCCAGATTACCGCCCTGCCGTCCTTGTTGCCGTAGAACTCGAAGCCCTTGCCCGGCTTGACGTACGGATCGGCGCCCTCGCGATAGCGCCAGCGCGTCTCCTGGCCCTTCACCACCGGCCAACGCAGGCCGCGCGCCTTGTGGTAGTCGTCGAACGGCGCCAGGTCGTGGCCGTGGCCGCGACCGAACGCGGCGTACTCCTCGAACAGCCCCTTGTGCACGTAGAACCCGAACAGCGCGGACTCGTCGTTGGCGTAGCCGGCTTCGATGTCGGTCGTGGGGAACCTGTCCACGTTGCCGTTGCGGTACAGCACGTCGAACAGCGTCTTGCCCTTGTACTGCGGGTTCGCGGCAAGCAGGTCGGCCGGCCAGCACTCGTCGGTGGTGAAGCGCCTGGAGAACTCGATCAGCTGCCACAGGTCCGAGCGCGCCTCGCCGGGCGCCTTCACGAGTTGATGCCAGAACTGGGTGCGTCGCTCGGCATTGCCGTAGGCACCCTCCTTCTCCACCCACATCGCCGCCGGCAGGATCAGGTCCGCCGCCTGTGCGGTCACCGTGGGATAGGCATCGGACACGACGATGAAGTTGTCCGGGTTGCGGTAGCCCGGCCAGGTCTCCTCGCGCAGGTTCGCCGCGGCCTGCATATTGTTGTTCACCATCACCCAGTACGCGTTGAGCTTGCCGTCCTTCAGCGCGCGGTTCTGTTCGACCGCGTGATAGCCGACCTTCGGATTGACGGTACCGTGCGGAAGCTTCCAGATCTCTTCCGCGTGCCTGCGATGCTCGGGATTGGTCACCACCATGTCGGCCGGCAGGCGGTGGCTGAAAGTGCCCACTTCGCGCGCGGTGCCGCAGGCGGACGGCTGGCCGGTCAGCGAGAACGGGCTGTTGCCAGGGGTGGCGATCTTCCCGGTCAGCAGGTGGATGTTGTAGACCATGTTGTTGGCCCACACGCCGCGCGTGTGCTGGTTGAAACCCATGGTCCAGAACGACATCACCTTGGTCTTCGGGTCCGCGTACAGTTCGGCCAGCTGCTCCAGCCAGCCACGCTCCGCGCCGGTCATCTCGACGGCCTTGTCCAGCGTGTATGGCGCCACGAAGGCGGCGAACTCCTCGAAGCTGATCGGCTGCCCGCCGTTCGGGTCCTTGGCATTCTTCGCCTTGACCTCCAACGGATGTTCCGGGCGCAGGCCGTAGCCGATGTCGTCGTTGCCGCGCTTGAACGTGGTGTGCCTGTCGACGAACGCCTGGTTGACCTTGCCGGTGCGGATGATGTGGTTGGCGATGTAGTTGAGGATGACCAGGTCGGTCTGCGGCTTGAAGATGATCGGAATGTCGGCCAGCTCGAAGCTGCGGTGCTCGAAGGTGGACATCACCACCACCTTCACGTGCGGGTGCGACAGCCGCCGGTCGGTCACCCGGGTCCACAGGATCGGATGCATCTCGGCCATGTTGGAACCCCACAGCACGAACGCATCGGCGGCCTCGATGTCGTCGTAGCAGCCCATCGGCTCGTCCATGCCGAAGGTGCGCATGAACCCCGCCACCGCCGACGCCATGCAGTGGCGCGCGTTCGGATCGATGTGGTTGCTGCGGAATCCGGCCTTCATCAGCTTGTTGGCGGCGTAGCCCTCGAAGATCGTCCACTGGCCCGAGCCGAACATGCCGATCGCGTCGCTTCCCTTCTCCTTGAGCACGCGCTTGAACTGCGCGGCCATCACGTCGAAGGCCTCGTCCCAGCTCACCGCGGTGAAATCGCCATCCTTGGCGTACGCGCCGTTCTTCTTGCGCAGCAGCGGCTGGGTCAGGCGGTCGGCGCCGTACAGGATCTTGGACAGGAAGTAGCCCTTCACGCAGTTGATGCCGCGGTTGACTTCCGCATGCACGTCGCCGTGCGTGGCCACCACGCGCCCTTCCTTCACGGCGACATTCACCCCGCAGCCCGTGCCGCAGTAGCGGCACGGCGCCTTGTCCCACTTCAGTGTCGTCCGGTCGCCTTCGGTGACCACATTGCTGCCGCTCCCGGCAAGCGGCAGCCCGGCCGCCGCCGCGGCCGTGGCCAGCGCGCTGTGGCGGATGAACTCGCGGCGTGTGCTCATGGCGTGGCTCCGGTCGGGGACAGGATGGAGAGGCTGGGAAGGGGCTCATCGAGCGCACGCGCAGGCTCGGCATGGTGGTAGACCAGCAGCACGTTCAACACCCCCGGCACCGACTGCAGCTGGTCCACGCGCTCCATCACCGCATGGCGGTCTGCGGATTCGCAGATCACCACGCTGCGGGTATCGCCGCTCAATGCCAGTTCCAGATCGTCGTGCGTGTCGATCATCGCGGCGAGCGCAGTGGATGCACTGTCGCGGTGCTGGACCACGAAGCTGGCGATGTGGACTTCGGCTTCAGTGCCTGGCGGGCTCATGCGATGGCCTCCGTGGCCGGTGCGTGCTGCAGGGTGATGGCATCCACGGGGCACGTGCCGACGCAGGCACCGCAGCCCGTGCATCGCTCCGCGTCGACGAGGGCCGCACCCCGTGCTGCGGGCGGCACGTGGATGGCGGAGGCGGGACACGGGTCGCGACAACTGGCGCAGACCACGCCGTGCGCGGACAGACAGCGATCCGCAACCTGGGCAACGATGGTCCACGGGGGATCGAGGGAAGGAGCGAACGCGTCGCTGTCGCAGGCGGCGACGCATTCGCCGCAGAACGTGCATTCGCCCGCCGTCGCGTCGAAACGCGGCAAGCCGTCCGCGCCGCGCACCAGCACCTGCTGCGGGCACTGGCGCACGCAGGCATCGCACTGCGTGCAGGCGTGCGTGAATTCAGCCTCGGGCCTGGCCCAGGGCGGACGGAAGACGACGGATGCCGATACTGTCGCCGCGCGACCGAACAGCAGGTCACGACGCGACATCGAGCGGACATCGTCCATCGCTCAGGGTCCCGTCGGCGGACCGGCGAACAGCAGCTGCCACATCCACACGAGGAAGCCGTACCCCGCCACGATCAGTACGGCCATCAACGGGAAGATAACCACCGTCAGCAACAGGAACGCGGTGCGCTCCTGCTGCTTGCTCGCAACGACTGATCCTTCGCTCTGCTCCATGTTGCCTACCTTGCAGGTGGGTACTGGTGCGACGATGCTGCGGCCGCAGGCTATCACATTCATGCAGCGGGCCCGCCCCGGTCATCGGATGGTGAAGGTCAGGAAGTCGGATGCTGCAGCGCGGCCCAGTCTTCCGGTGTGTTGCAGTTGCGCAGCACCTGCTTCCATGGCGATGACGGCAGATGGACGGTGTGCAATCGCTGCTGCAGCGCTCGCAGCGAGCACGCACGTCCCGTGAGGCCGCCGATCTGCTCCAGCGTGGCGCGCACGTCGGCATCCAGGCGCAGCGCCATCGGCAAGGCATGGCCTTCCACGCACGTGCATGCAGCATCGGTCGCGAGCAATGCGTGCAACAGTTCGATGGACAGCAACGGCATGTCCACCGGAACCACGATCCACGCGCCATCCCGCAGGCGTGGGGCGAGTTGTGCAAGCGCACCCATCGGACCGGTATCGGGTTGCGCGTCCGGCACGCTGTCGAAGCCGGGACGATCGCCGCTGACGATCACCTCGCATGCACCCGCCGCCCGCAGCAACGCAGGCATGTGCGTCAGCAACGTGCCGTCGCCCCAGGGCAGCAGTGCCTTGTCCGTGCCCATCCGCGACGATCGCCCACCCGCAAGGAGAACCGCGCGCCACGCGGGCAACGGCCGATTCACGCCGGGGCCCACGGCGGGGGCCGCAGATGGCTGTAGCCATGCACCTGCACGAGCGTGCCAGCGTCGACGTGCTCCGCTTCGGCAGGCAGGGTGATCCATGCGCAAGATCGCGAGAAAGGCAGCAGGCGGAACGAGGCCTGCTCAGCGCCGGCATGCACGCGCATGCATCCTTCCCCATCGCATCGCAGCGTGGCATGGAAAGCGGCATGCAGCCCGGCACGCTTGCTGCATGCGGCGGCGAGCGGCAACCGGCATTCCTGTTCCACGGACATGCCCAGCCATGCGCGCAGCAGCGGCTCGACCAGGAAGCGGAAACCCACCGCCGTCGACAGCGGATTGCCCGGCAGACCGACGAACAAGGGCCCCTCGCGCAACTGCGCACAGAACACCGGCTTGCCGGGGCGCAACGCCACGCCGTGGAAAATCCTCTCCGCGCCGCGTGCATCCAGTGCGGATGGAATGAAGTCGTAATAGCCCCTGGATACCGCGCCGGTACTCAGCACCAGGTCGACACCGTCCGCGAGCGCCGTATCAAGCGCAGCCTGGAACTCCGCCACCTCATCGCCGACGCGCACGACACGCACGGCTTCTGCGCCCGCGGTCGCCAGGGCGGCGGCGAGATACGGCGAGGTCGCGTCATGGATGGCGCCCGGCGGCAACGGCTCGCCCGGCGCCACCAGTTCGCGGCCCGTCGCCAGCACCGCAACGCGCGGACAGCGCGCCACGTCGACCCGATCGATACCGAGCCCGGCGAGCAGCAACATCTGTGCGTCGCCGACGAACGTGCCCTGCTTCAGCACGACGCATCTCGCCGGCACGTCTTCGCCCCGGCGCCGGATGTTCGCGCCCGGCTCGGCCTGCTCCAGCAGACGGATGCGCGGTGCCCCTGCGTCCCGCACGGCGAGTTCCTCGATGCGCTCCACAGGCACCACGATGTCCGCGCGCGCCGGAAGCGGCGCGCCGGTCATGATCTCCCACGCGGATGCCGCATCGTCCCGCGGCATGTCGCCCGCGCCGATGCGGGCCGCGATCTCCCACTCACTGCCGATGGCCTGTGGCTGTCCGCCCGATGCAAGCGCGACGCCGTCCATCGCCGCATTGTCGAACGGCGGCAACGCGATGCCGCTCACCACGTCACGGCCCAGCACGCGACCTGTCGCTGCGGCGAGCGCGACCTGCTGTACGGCGAGCAGGCGCGCGCCCTCCAGCATCCGCGCCAACGCCTCGTGGTATCCGATCACTGCGCCTCCCTGTGCCCAAGGCCCGACGGCCGGCTCCAGCCTAGTGCCGCGCTGGAGTATTGCCAACCTGAGCGCACCAGCCCGCGCCCTCACGACCCTGAAGCCTGCGACGGAAAGCCGCAGCCGATTGACCCATATCAAGGACAGTCCCGTGGCGCTTGCCTAGGCTGCACCCATGGCCAGCCTGTCCTACCTGTTCGATCCCGAGTTGCTGCGGCGTTACGACACGCCGGGGCCGCGCTACACCTCGTACCCCACCGCGCCGCAGTTCTCGCCGGGCTTCCAGGAAGCCGACCTGCGCGAGATGGCGGCGATCACCAACGGGGACCCGATTCCGCGCCCGCTGTCGCTCTACCTGCACATTCCGTTCTGCACCAGTCCATGCTTCTACTGCGGCTGCAACCGCATCATCACCCGCGATACCGCGCGCGGCGCCGCCTATCTCACCCGGCTGTACCGCGAAGTGGCGATGACGTCGGCGCTGTTCGACCGCGACCGCGACGTGGAGCAGGTGCACTTCGGCGGCGGCACCCCCAACTTCCTGTCGCCCGCGCAGATCACCGAAGTGATGGACGTGCTGCGCCGGCAGTTCTCGTTCGCGCCCGCCTCCAGGCTGGACTGCTCGATCGAGCTCGACCCGCGCTTCATCACACCGGACGAGGTGGGCGAACTCGCCGCCGCAGGCTTCAACCGCGCGAGCCTGGGCGTGCAGGATTTCGATCCGGACGTGCAGCGCGCCGTCAACCGAATCCAGAGCGTCGAGCAGACACTGGCGATCATCGAGGCCTGCCGCACGCATGGCCTGCAGTCCGTGAACGTGGACCTGATCTACGGCCTCCCGAAGCAGAGCCTGGAGGGCTTCTCGCGCACGCTCGACATCACCCTCGAGGCACGACCCGATCGCCTGGCGATCTACAGCTATGCGCACCTGCCGTCGATGTTCCGCCCCCAGCAACGCATCAACGCCGACGACCTGCCCACGCCCGAGGTGAAGCTGGGCCTGCTGCAATGCGCGATCGACAAGCTGGGCGAAGCCGGTTACGTCTACATCGGCATGGATCACTTCGCCCTGCCCGGCGACAGCCTGGCGCTGGCCCAGCAACGCGGCGACCTGCACCGCAACTTCATGGGCTACACCACGCACGCCGAGAGCGACCTGCTGGGTCTTGGCGTCAGCGCGATCAGCCACATCGGCCCGAGCTTCAGCCAGAACCCGCGCGACCTGGGCAGCTGGGAGCAGGCCATCGACCAGGGCCATCTGCCGGTGTGGCGCGGCATGCGGCTGGAAGAAGACGACGTGATCCGCGCCGACGTGATCCAGCGGTTGATGTGCGACGGCGCACTGGACTACCGCGACCTCGGCCGGCGCCACGTGATCGACTTCACGACCTATTTCGCCGACGCCCTGGAGCGCCTGCGCCCGCTCGAAGACGACGGCCTAGTGGAGCTGGCGACCGACGGACTGCGCGCGACCTCGCACGGGCGGTTGCTGTTGCGTATCATCGCGATGTGCTTCGACCGCTACCTGCCCACCGCCGCAGCCTCGACGCCTCGCTTCTCGCGCACGGTGTGACCTCGACGGGAGTATCCGCATGACCTCGCCGCTGGTCTTCCCGCGCACCGACGCGAGCGTGGTTGCCGACGATGGCGATGCCCTGCACTTCTGCTCCACCTGTGCTTTCTCGCAGGCCTGCCTGTCCGAAGGCATGGACAAGCGCGCGCTCATGGACCTGCACGTGCTGGTCGAACACGTCGGCCCGCTGCGCGCAGGCGAGCACGTGTTCCGCGAAGGCGATCCGTTCGGCGCCATCGCCGCGGTGCGCGCGGGCACGGTGAAGACCTACCAGATCGACCGCAACGGGCACGAACAGGTGCTCGGCTTCCACCTGCCCGGCGAGGTGATCGGCCTCAACGCCATCCACGGCGACCGATACCCGTGCAACGCCATCGCGCTGGACACGGTGATGCTGTGCCGGTTCTCGTTCCCCAAGATCGCGCTGCTGGCCGCACGCCTGCCCAACCTGCAGGCGCACCTGTTCAAGCTGATGAGTCGCGACATCGGCGTGGCCTCGCTGTTCGCACGCGATAACACGGCCGACGAACGCATGGCCGCGTTCCTGATCGGCCTCTCGCGCCGGCTGGCCGCACGCGGCTTCTCGCCGCGCCGCTTCCAGCTGACGATGGCGCGCACCGACATCGCCAACTACCTGCGCCAGGCCCCGGAAACCGTCAGCCGCGTGCTGCGCCGTTTCGAGAAGGACGGCCTGCTGCACATCAAGCAGCGCGATGTCGAGATCCTCGACCTGTCCCGCCTGGAAGCCCTCGCGCTCGCCGTGCTGCGGGATTGAGGGCGGCGGATCCCTTGTAGGAGCGACGTGAGTCGCGACCGGACGTTCTCCGGTTTACGTGTGGCTGATCGGCAGTCGGGCCGTGCGGTCGCGACTCACGTCGCTCCTACAGAGAGCACACCGTCCGATCCGCTCCCCGCTTGACCTGCGTCATGGAGCCTCCGGGCCGGCGCGCCGATGATGCGGCCGTTCCTTCAGGAGAGCCGCATCATGAATTCGACACGCAAGTTGTGGGTGGGGTTGGCGGCCCTGCTCATTGCGTCGTTCGCCGTCCTGCTCTGGGTCGGCAGCGAAGTGCATCGCCAGGCGCCACCGTTGCCCGAGCAGGTCGTGGCGGAGGACGGCCGGGTGATCTTCACCCGCAAGGACATCGAGACCGGCCGCCAGGTGTGGCAGTCGATCGGTGGCCAGCAACTCGGTTCCATCTGGGGTCACGGCGGTTACGTGGCGCCCGACTGGGGCGCGGACTGGCTGCACCGCGAGGCCGAGGCCATCCTGGATGGATGGGCGAAGCGCGACACCGGTGCGGACAGCTACAGGCAACTGGATGCCGCCACGCAGGCGGCGTACGCCGCGCGCGTGCAGGCGCTGATGCGGCCGAACACCCATGACGCCGCGACGGGCACGATCACGCTGTCGAACGATCGCGCCGACGCCATCGCCATGGTCGGCCTGCACTATCAGAGCCTGTTCTCCGCCGATCCGGCCACCGGCGACCTGCGCGAGGCCTATGCCATGCGCAACGACACCGTGCCCGACGCCGAACACCGTCGCCAGCTGACCGCGTTCTACTGGTGGGCCGCCTGGTCGTCGGTGACCGAGCGTCCCGGCGAGAAGATCAGCTACACGGCGAACTGGCCGGCGGATGCGCTGGTCGGCAACACGCCGCCGCCGAGCGCCTTCATGTGGACGGTCTTCAGCGTGCTGTTCCTGATCGCCGGCATCGGCCTGCTGGGCTGGCACTACGCGGTCAACCACGGCGACGAGATGGCGCCGGTGCTGCCGAATAGCGATCCGCTTGCGAAGATCAGGATCACGCCCTCGATGCGCGCCACCGCGAAATACTTCTGGGTGGTCATCGCCCTGTTCGTGGTGCAGATCCTGCTGGGTGCGATCACCGCGCATTACCAGGTGGAAGGCCAGGAAGCCTACGGCTTCGCGCTGGCCGACATCCTGCCGTACTCGCTCACGCGCACCTGGCATACGCAACTCGCGGTGCTGTGGATCGCCACCGCGTGGCTGGGCATGGGCTTGTACATCGGCCCGGCGATCTCCGGGCATGAACCGAAGTTCCAGCGCCTGGGCGTCAACTTCCTGTGGACCTGCCTGATCATCATCGTGGTCGGTGCGTTCACCGGACAATGGTTCGCGGTGATGCAGAAGCTCGGCCTGGAGCACAACTTCTGGTTCGGCCACCAGGGCTGGGAATACGTCGACCTCGGCCGCTTCTGGCAGTGGTTCCTCTTCATAGGCCTGACCCTGTGGCTGGTGCTGGTGGGCCGCGCGCTGTGGCCGGCCATCCGCAACGGAGGCGAGTCGCGCAGCATCGTCAGCCTGCTGTTCCTGTCCACCGTGGCGATCGGCCTGTTCTACGCGGCCGGCCTGATGTGGGGCGAGCACACGCACCTGTCGATGGTCGAGTATTGGCGCTGGTGGGTGGTACACCTGTGGGTGGAAGGCTTCTTCGAGGTGTTCGCGGTGGCGGTGATCGCCTTCCTGTTCACCCGCCTGGGCCTGCTGCAGACCAGGACCGCCACGGTGGCGGTGCTGTTCGCCACCATCGTGTTCATGGCTGGTGGCGTGCTGGGCACGCTGCACCACCTGTACTTCACCGGCACGCCGACGGCAGTGATCGCGCTGGGCGCGAGCTTCTCGGCACTGGAAGTGGTGCCGCTGGCCTACGTGGGCTTCGAGGCGTACCACAGCTGGAAGATGGGCAAGGCCACGCCGTGGATGCAGCGTTACCGCTGGCCGATCCAGTTCTTCATCGCGGTGTCGTTCTGGAACCTCGTGGGCGCGGGCCTGTTCGGCTTCCTGATCAACCCGCCGCTGCCGCTGTACTACATGCAGGGCCTGAACCTGACGCCCAACCATGGCCACACGGCGCTGTTCGGCGTGTACGGCATGCTCGGCATCGGCCTGATGCTGTTCTGCCTGCGCGGCCTGAAGCCGGACGTGGTGTGGAAAGAGAAGCTGCTGAAGACCGCGTTCTGGTCGCTCAACATCGGCCTGGCCGGCATGTCGCTGCTCACGCTGCTGCCGCTGGGCATCCTGCAGCTCCATGCGGCGCTGGAGCATGGTTACTGGTTCGCACGTTCGGCGGAATTCATGCAGCAGCCGATCGTGGACATGCTGGTGTGGATGCGCGTCCCGGCCGACACGCTCTTCAGCGTGGGCGCGCTGGCGCTGGTGTGGTTCGTGGCCAGCCTGTGGCTGGCCCCGCGCCGCGAGCCGCTGCCGGTCGCACAACCCAGCGAAGCCTGACCCTGGAACCGGCCTCTCCGGGTGGGGAGGCCGGGCCACCTGCTGCAGGTTGCAGCCCGAGAGCCGCGAAAGCGGCTCTCATTCTTTTGCTGGCATCGGAGGAGAATCCTTCTCCCCGTTCACGGGGAGAAGGTGGCCGAAGGCCGGATGAGGGGCGCCGAAGCTGCAGACCCACACGCGTCCGGAAGCTCTCCCGGCGCAACGTCCACACCCCTCACTCGACGCGCGCATGCACGAACACGCCGATTCCCGACGAACGGCGCAGGGCCGATGGTGCGCGGCCCCGCTGATCGCGTTATGGTCCGTCACGGGGTGAAAAGGGAAGCCACATGGGACGTGGTGGTCGCGGTTTCATCGACAACCTGGCTGCACTGCCATGGCCAGTTGGGCTGTGCGTAGGGAGCGTGGGCTACCTGGCCGTCGCGCACGGCATCCCGCTGCTGTTCGCGCGCAACAGTGCGATGCCCGGCGCCTTCCGGGACTTGAATCCGTTCCTGCCGCTGGCGTGGGTTTTCCTGGGCCTGTGCATGATCGCAGCCGGCATGTCGTTTTTCAGGGCGCGAAACACGCGCCGGTTGCTGGATACCCGCACCGGCCTGGACAGCATGGCCGCGCTGGGTTGGCGCGATTTCGAGCGGCTGGTGGGCGAGGCGTTCCGCCGCCGCGGCTACGCCGTGGAAGAAACGGGCCTGGGTGGCGCCGATGGCGGTATCGATCTGGTGCTGCGCCGTGAGGGCCGGCGCATCCTGGTGCAATGCAAGCAGTGGCGGCGCGAGCGTGTGCCGGTCAACGTGGTGCGCGAGATGTACGGGTTGCTGGCGCATCACCGTGCGGATGAAGTGCGCATCGCGGCGTTGGTGGGATTCACGCCGGATGCGGCGCGATTTGCGGCAGGCAAGCCGATTGCGTTGATAGACGGGCCCGCCTTGCTGGCGATGATCCGGCAGGAGCAGAGGACGGGCGGTGCTGCCAAAGGTGTGCAGGCAAGGGGCGAACCTGCGATCAGCGCGAAAGGGCCGAAGGATTCATCCGCGCCGACGTGTCCACGCTGCGATACGGCGATGGTGCGGCGGAGCAATCGGCGCACGGGCGAAACGTTTTGGGGGTGCCCGGCGTTTCCGATGTGCAGGGGGACGCGAATATTTTAGGCCAACTACGCTATGAGCATAGAAATGAAGCTGCACTCTGAACTCGCCCTTTTAGAGGGATGTGCTGACCATGATTGAATCTATAGCATTCTCCCGCGTTGCAACCTATGGAGCCCCAGGCGAGCAATTAAATGGGCTATCGAAACTCAACTTCGTGTTCGGCTCGAATGGCACCGGGAAAACAACTATCAGCCGTGTGATTGCGGATGAGGCAAAGTTCCCAACTTGCAACGTTTCATGGAAGGCAGGAGCGAAACTCCAGCCGTTGGTCTACAACCATGACTTCGTCGAACGGAACTTCAACCAATCGACTGAGCTCAAAGGAGTGTTCACCTTAGGCGAGCAACAGCAGGACACGCTTGCAAAGATAGCAACGGCCAAAGGTGAACTTGACGCTCTGGCAGCCAAGATTGCATCACTCAATCATGGACTGCATGGCATAGATGGAAATGGCGGAAAGAAAGGCGAGTTGGCAGCACTTGAGATCGGACTAAAAGATAAGTGCTGGGCGCAAAAGCAGAAGTACGACTCAAAGCTGCAGAGTGGTTTCGAGGGATTTCGAAACAGCGCGGAGAACTTCAAGAGAAAAGTTCTTCATGAGCAAGTGTCGAATACAGCAACACTTCTTACCTTGGCAGAGTTGGAGAAAAAGGCGGAAAGTATCTTTGGGCCAACACCTGTGACGGAGGCATCAGTTCCCAACGTCGCGACGACGACGCTACTTGCCAAGGAAGCAGATCCCATTCTGAAGAAGCGGGTCATTGGCAAGGACGACGTCGACATTGCCGGAATGATCAAAAAGCTAGGAAATAGCGACTGGGTCCGCGAAGGTCGTAACTTCTACCAAGCAAACGATGGAACGTGCCCGTTTTGCCAACAAGGCACGAGCAATGCATTTGCCCGAAGTCTAGAAGAGTACTTTGACGAGACGTTTGTAAAGGACAGTACGGCGATCGAGGACCTCGTCACCGACTATGCGACTGAAGCGGCTCGTGTCAAGCAACAGATCGCTTCGATCATTGAGTCGCCGTCCAAATTCCTAGCTATCGACAAGCTGAAAACAGAGAAAGAACTGTTTGATGCGAAGGTCACGCTAAACAATCAGCGCTTGGCAGGAAAGAAGAAGGAGGCAAGCCAGGTCGTGGAGCTGGAATCGCTGAGCAACGTCTTCGCGGCGATAAATGCCTTAATTGATGCAGCCAACACAAAGGTGGCTGAACACAACAGCATGGTTAACAACCTTGCGACTGAACGCGCGACCTTAACAACACAAGTTTGGCGCTTCGTTCTAGAAGAATTGAAAGCTGACCTTGCAGCGTTCAAGACAGCGAAAGATGGCTTAGACAAGGCCACAGCGTCACTAACGACGCAGATCGCAACCGCGACGACAGATAAGACGGAAAAGACGACCGAAATTCGTGAGCTAGAAAAGCAAACGACAAGTATCCATCCGACGATTGAAGGTATTAACAGTCTTTTGTCGTCGTTTGGATTCCAAGGCTTCAAGCTCGCGGAAGCAGCAAGTGGCACATCCTACAAGTTGGTGCGTTCGGATGGTTCCGATGCTAAGGCTACGTTGAGTGAGGGCGAGAAAACCTTCGTCACCTTCCTCTACTTCTACCATCTACTTAAAGGCAGCGATACAGACAGCGGGATGACTACTGACCGAATCGTGGTGTTCGATGATCCAGTCTCAAGCCTCGACAGCGACATACTGTTCATTGTTGCTAGCCTAATAAAAGGGCTTTTCGACGAAATGCGCTCTGGAACCGGTAATATCAAGCAAATTTTCGTCCTCACGCACAACGTCTACTTTCACAAGGAGGTTACCTACAACCCCAAAAGGACGGGCGTGGCAATGAACGAAGAAACGTTCTGGATTGTTCGCAGGTCTGGACCCATGTCGAAGTTAGATAAGCATCAGACTAACCCAATCAGAACTTCTTACGAGTTACTTTGGGCGGAGGTTAGAAAACCTGAACGATCCAATCTCGCCATCCAGAATACGCTGCGACGAATCCTGGAGAATTACTTCAAAATTCTAGGAGGAATGGAGTTTGATCAACTCTGTTCGCTCTTTGAAGGAAAGGAGAAGCTAATTTGCAAATCACTGTGTTCGTGGATACACGATGGGTCGCATTACGCACATGACGACCTTTACGTCACGATTGATGACGCGATGGTGGATGCTTATCTGAAAGTGTTTAGGGCAATCTTTGGTAAATCGGGTCACGGGGCCCACTACAGAATGATGATGGGCGATGCCTTTGTGGAGGAGGCAGCGTAGCCCGGTAAGCGCAGCGCACCCCTGGCGCTTCACACGGAGGCGCTACGTTTCCCCGGGCGCGGCCTTTGGCCTTACCAGGGCTATTTGCTACGACCTCGCGCGACGTCCGGATAACTCCGGGTGCGGCGCCCAGGGTTACCCAAGTGTTACGGGTGGAGCGGATCCCGGCTCGGACAGTGATTGCTTCCTGCTGCCGGACATGGCGCCGGAATCCTTCGCGATCATTCGTCGATCACTACGAACACCCACCACAACACTGCCCCGCCTTGTGGCCGCGCGATTCGTTCTCGCTGGCTTCTGCATGTTCGCCGGCCTCCTTGAGGATGGCGATCACGCGTTCGGTGGGGAGCGTGGTCATCACGACCAGGCGGCCGGTGCCGGATTCCATCGTCACTTCGGCTTCCGGGTCCCAGGCGCGAAGCGCCTCGGTCATGGCCTGCTGGCGTTGCTCGGAGGATGCGGGGGCGTGGTCGGACATCGGGCTTGCTGTCGTCGTGAGTGCGCGCTTGCGCGGATGACGGAACTGTAGGGGCTTGCCAGTCGCGCAGCCTTGACCCGAATCAAGACGACGACAGCCACCGAATCACGGCCCGCCTGACCCATGTCAAGGCGAGCGCATGCGGGCGCGGGCAAGCTGCCCGCATGAAGATCGACATCGTGCCTCCACCCCGCCCGCGTGCCACGCCACCGATGCCCGGCCTGTCGCCCGCGTGGCTCGCGCACGCGCCGCACCGACTGATGTTCTTCGTCGGCGCGGGCAACGTGGTGTTGGCAATGCTGTGGTGGGCGCTGTGGCTGGTGGCCACGCGCTGGGGCCTGTGGACGATGCCCGAGACCGCGATCTACGCCGGCTGGCTGCACGCGTTCCTGATGCAGTACCTGGTGCTGCCCAGTTTCATCTTCGGCTTCCTGCTGACCGTGTTCCCGCGCTGGATGGGCATGGCCGACTTGAAGCGCTGGCACTACGTGCCGGTGGGGCTGGGCCTGATGGGCGGACAGTTGGCGATCCTGCTCGGCGTCGCAGGCTGGCAGGCGGGACTGACCGTCGGCCTGTGGATGGCGTTGGCTGGCTGGACCGCCGCGCTCCTGACACTTGGCCGGTTGCTTGCCGACGACAGCGCGAAGACCTGGCATGCGCGCTCGTGCTTCGCCGGGCTGCTGCTGGGCTGGCTGGGACTGGTGATGTTCATCGCCTTCGCCTTGGGTGCATCGCCGACCTGGGCCTTCGCCAGCATCAAGCTCGGCGGCTTCGGCCTGCTGCTGCCGGTGTACGTGACGGTGGCGCACCGCATGTTCCCGTTCTTCGCCGGCAACGTGGTACCGGGCTACGTGCCGTGGCGCTCGCTGCCGTGGCTGGGCGTGGTGTGGGCGCTGCTGACGCTGCATCTCGCCCTGGAACTGATGCACGCCTATGCATGGCTGTGGCTGGCCGACGTGCCGCTGCTCGTGCTCACCACATGGGCGGTGCATCGGTGGTGGCCGCGCGGCAGGATGCCGGGCCTGCTGGCCGTGCTGTTCATCGGCACCGCGTGGTTGCCGGTGACGTTCCTGCTGTACGTGGTGCAGAGCGTGACCTTCCTCGCCACCGATGAGTTCGTGCTCGGGCGCGCACCGATGCATGCGATGTTCATCGGGTTCTTCGGCAGCCTGCTGGTGGCGATGGTGACGCGGGTGACGCAAGGCCACTCGGGGCAGCCGCTGGTGATGCCGAACGTGGCGTGGTTCGCCTTCGTCGCGATCCAGGCGGTCGCAGTGATGCGCGTCATCGCCGACCTCGCACCGGACACGATGGCGTGGCAGGCGGCCGCTGCGGTGAGCTGGCTGCTGGCGCTGGCGCCGTGGGTGGGGCGGATCGGCGGCATCTACCTGCGTCCGCGCGCGGATGGGCGGCCGGGATGAGCGCCATGATGATGTTCTATCCCGACATCAAGCTGGTCCACATGGGCGCCGCGATGACCAGCGGCACGCTGTTCGCGCTGCGTGCGCTCGCCCTGCTGGCCGGCATGCACTGGCCGCGCGCGGCGGCGGTGCGCTACCTGAGCTATAGCATCGACACGGTGCTGCTGACCGGCGCGATGATGCTGCTGACGATCCTCCCGGCCAGCCTGTTCGCCAATGGCTGGCTGGTGGCGAAGATCGCCTTTCTTGTCGCGTATGTCGGGCTGGGCATCGCGGCCTTCCGTCCCACACGCGCGGCTGGTGCGCGTGCGCTGCTGGTGGGCGCGGCCGTGTTGTGCTTCCTGCAGGTCTACGGCATTGCGCGCGCGCATGACCCGTTGGGCTGGCTGCTCTGGCTGGGGAATTGAACGTCATGGACACTTCACTGGACACCTCGTTGCTGCCGGACGCCTTCGCCACCTGTGCGTGCTGCGTGCGCGAATCGCTGGATGCGGCGGGGGTACTGCTCGATTGCGCATCCACCCGGGACGAAACGGAGGACGACGCATGGCACATGCCGTGACCCTGCTGCGACTGGATCTGCGCGACCTGGCCGCACCCGAACCGATGCAGCGCATCCTCGACTGCCTGCGCACGCTGCGGCGCGGCGAGCGGCTGGTCGCGCTGACACCGCACCCGCCCGTGCCGCTGCTGCCAATCCTCGATGACGAAGGCTTCGCCTACCACGTCTACGCGGGCACCACGGGCAGCGCCTGCATCGCGATCTGCCACGCAGAGGACAGGCACGCACTGGAACCGCCGCGCGCGGCATGAGCGGGCTGGCATTCGCGCAGGCGCCTCCGCCCCTGGTGCCGGTGCGTTTCCTGCAGTCCGCGCTGGCCTGGGGCCTTGTCGCCGGCCTGTGGCTGGCGTGGCAGGGCGAGGTGGCGTTGCTCTCGCGCTGGACGCCGGCCACGCTCGTGCTGGTGCACATGTTCGCGCTGGGCCTGCTCGGCAACGCCATGCTGGGCAGCCTGGTGCAGTTCCTGCCGGTGGCGGCGGGCAGTCCGCTTCCCTGCCCTCGCCTGGTGCCGTGGCTGCACGCGACGTTCAACCTCGGCCTCGTCCTGCTGTTGGTCACCCTGGCATCGCAGGCGCGTGCGTGCGCCGTGCCTGCCGGCGTGCTGCTATGCGGATCGCTTGCGGTGTTCACGGTGCTGGCGCTGGTTGCCGTCCTGCGTGGCAACGGGCAGCGCGTCGTCCGCGATGGCATCGGGCTGGCGCTGATCGCGCTGGCGATGACGACAGCGCTGGGATTGCTGCTGCTTGCTGCACGCACCGGCTGGCGTGTGCCCGCGCCGCCTGGTCTGGTGGACCTGCATGCGGTGTTCGGCACGCTGGGCTGGGTCCTGGGCCTGCTGGCCGCCGTGGGCAGCATCACACTGCCGATGCTGCAGGGCACGCATGCGGTGTCGTCCGTGGCGTCACGCGTGTGGCAAGCGAGCCTGGTGGCAACGCTCGGCATCGTGGCCGCCGCACAGGTGAACCTGCTGCCCGACGCGGCGTGGCGCGTGGCGGCATGGCCCTTCGCCGTCTTCGGCATCGCCGTGTTCGTATTGCAGGCACGCGCGCCGCATCGACGCAATCCCACGTTGCGCCGGTTCTGGCAAGCGGGCTGTGCATCCCTGCTTGCCGCGAGCGTCACGGCCTCGTGGTCCGGCACGCCGTTGTTGCTGGTGGGCACGCTGGTCCTCGGCGTCGGCCTGCCCCTGCTGGTCGTGGGCATGGCAATGGAGATCACCGGCTTCCTGACCTGGATCGCACTGCGCCAGCGTGTCCCGCGGGGCATGCGCGTACCGGGCGTGGGCAGCCTGTTCGCGGAAGTGGACAAGCGGCGCGCGTTCGCCGTGCATGTCATCGCGGACTTGCTGCTGGTGGTGGCCGCGCCCGCACCGGTCGTGGCCCGTACCGCCGGCTTCGCGATCGCGATCGCCTATGCGGCGACCCTGCACGGGCAGTGGCGCTGCTGGCGGCAGGCGGCGACGTGGCGGCGCGACGATGGCTGATTCTCCGGCACTGCTCGCGCGCGGGAAGTTCTGAACGACAGACCCGTTCGTGGTGAGCTTGTCGAACCACGCTTTCCACGCGGAAGCGGGGCGACCATGGCCGTTGATCTCTCGCAAAGAGCGCGGTTCGACAGGTTCACCACGAACGGCATTGAGGGGCACGACCGCGCGGCGACGGTGCCCGCCGATTCCCTCGCGTCAGTAGCGCAGGTTGAGCTTCACCCAAGCGGTGCGGCCGGGTTCGTTGATGCGCACCGGATCGGCCGGATAGCCGAAGGCGCTGTTCCCGCCAAGGTTGAGATGTTCGCTGTAGGCGCGGTCGAACAGGTTGTCGATGCCGGCGGTCAGCTGCGCGCGTTCGCTGAAGCGGTAGCCGCCATTGAGCGAGAACACTGCGAAGCCCGCGCTCGGCCCGAGATCGCGTCCGACCACGTTGCCCTGCGTGGTGCTGACGCGGTCCTGTGCCGCCACCACGCGCCACAGTGCGCCCCATGTCCACGGCCCGTGTTCGCGGCTGGCGGCCAGGCGCGCTTCCAGCGGCGGCATCTGCGGCAGTGCGGTGCCGGTGTCGCGCACCTCGCCCCACGCATAGGACGCCGAACCGGAAAGCTTCCACCCCGGCGCCGGGCGCCAGTCGATGCCGGCTTCGCCGCCGCGGATGTTCGCGTCCACGTTGTGGGCCCGGGTGGTGCTGCCCATCATCCCGGCGGCGTAATCGAACAGGATGAAGTCCTGCACGCGCCCGGCATACAGCGATACCCACGCATCCACCTTCGCACCCTTGTACTGCGCGCCGATGTCGAGCTGCGTGGTGCGCTCCGGCTGGACGCCGGCAAAGGCATTGGCGGAACCCACCGGACCGCGCGTGGGCGAAAACAGTTCCCAGTAGTCCGGCATGCGCTGCGTGTGGCCGAGGCCGGCATACGCGCCCCAGCGGCCGCCCATGTCGTACTCGTAGCGGGCGAACGCGCTGGGCAGCGATTCCCTGCGTGTCATCCCGGCGGTGGGGTTCGGCGCCGGCATCATGCCGGCGGTGGTGGCGCGCAGATCCTGCGCCTCCGCGCGATCGATGCGCAGGCCGCTCATCAGGTGGTGCTTGTCGGTGATGTGCCAGTGCGATTCGGCGAAGGCGCCCCAGCTCTGGAACTTGGCGTCCACCGACCACGGCATGGCGAGATAGGCGCCGCGTCCCATCGCGCTGCGCTTGCTGTGGCGGCTGGCGCGCAGGTCCAGGCCGGCGGTCACTTCCCAGCGATCCTTCTGCCAGGTCGTCGCCACGCGGCCGCCGCGCGTGCGGTGCGCCACGTTGCTGGCCATCGGCATCGGCATGCTGCCGGTGGGGTCGGGATCGCGCAGCGTGTAGTTGTCCATCACGTGGTCCACGTCGTTCTGGTAGACGTTGGCGACCACGGCGTCCAGCACGCCCCCGATGTGCTTCTTCTCGAAGCGCAGCCCGAGGCTGTCGCGCTCGAACTGCGCGCCGTCCATCCCGCGCCCGGCATAGCGGGCCTCCGCATCGCCGATGCCTGCGCTCAGCTCCAGCACGGTGTCCTGGTCCGGCGTCCAGCCGAGCGCAGCATCGGCATTCCACTTCTTCCATGCGGAAGGCACCCGCTCCCCGTTGCCGTCTTCGTAGTCGTCGGCTTCGGAACGGTTGGCCGAGACGCGTGCATAGCCGCGCGGCGTGCCGGCGCTGATGTCCAGCACCTGGTCGTTGCGGCCGTGGCTGCCGGCCAGCACGCTGCCTGAAGCCTGCACGCCGGGCTCGGCGAAGTACGGGATCTCGCGCTCGAAGCGCACCGTACCGGCGGAAGCGCCGCCGCCCCACAGCACGGTCTGCGGCCCCTTGATGACGACCAGGCGGTCGTAGGTTTCCGGCGCGATGTACGACAGTGCGTTGTCCATGCGCGACGGGCATGCGCCGCTCAGCGCGCCATCGTTGGTCATCAGGTTGATGCGCGAGCCGAACATGCCACGCAGCACCGGATCGCCATTGGTGCCGCCGCTGCGCAGCGTGGAGAAGCCGGGGATCGTCTTCAAGTAATCGGCACCGTCGCTGGCGGGCACCGGCTGGCGCGGCAGCTTGGGGTCGGTGATGAAGGTGGTCGCCATCGCGGGCGCGACGCCCACCACGACGATGCCGTCCAGCGCGGTCGTCGGCATCGCGTCGGCGTGCGTCGCAGCGTGCGCGTCGCCCGCATGCGCCAACGGCATGTTGGCGAGCGCGCCCAGCAGGGCTGCGGCAAGCAGGTTACGGGTCATGGCGCATCTCCTCGTGTGATGCGGCCATTCTCGCGACGCACCCTAGAGCGCAGATGCGACGCGTTGTCGCAGGCGTGGCGACGCTTGACTTTGGTCAAGCCCGCGCGCGAATCCCCGCGTTCCACCCCGCCGGATTGATCGAAATCAACGTTACATCGGCATGGCGTTTCCACCATAACCCCACACCCACCGAAGAGCCAACGAAGGAAAAGCCATGAGACGCCTTTACCCATCCCTGCTTGCCTGTGCCCTCGCCGCGATGTTCGCCGGCCCCGCCTTCGCGGGTGGAGAGGGCGGCAAGATCACCCCCGCCGGTGAAACCATCCACGCTGTGCTGACGGCGCCGCCGATGGTGCCGGCACCGATCACGCGCAAGACGCCTGCCCATGTCGTCGTCGACCTCGAGATGATCGAGAAGGACATGCGGATGGCCGATGGCGTGACCTACAACTTCTGGACCTTCGGCGGCACGGTGCCGGGCAGCTTCATCCGCGTGCGCAAGGGCGACACGGTGGAGTTCAAGCTTAAGAACCGCCACGACTCGCACATGTCGCACAACATCGACCTGCATGCCGTCACCGGCCAGGGCGGCGGCGCAGAAGCCACGTTCACCCTGCCGGGCAAGGAAACGCAGTTCTCGTTCAAGGCGCTGAATCCCGGCCTGTACATCTACCACTGCGCGATGGCGCCGGTCGGCATGCACATCGCCAACGGCATGTACGGCCTGATCCTGGTCGAGCCGGAAGAAGGTTTGCCGCCGGTGGACAAGGAGTTCTACGTGGTGCAGGGCGACTTCTACACCGAAGGCGCGTACGGCGAACCCGGCCTGCAGCCCTTCAGTCTGGAGAAAGCGATCGACGAACATCCGACCTACGTGGTGTTCAACGGCTCGGTGGACGCGCTGCAGGGCGACAACGCGCTGACGGCCAAGGCGGGCGAGACGATCCGCATGTTCGTCGGCAATGGCGGCCCCAACCTGGTGTCCAGCTTCCACGTGATCGGCGAGATCTTCGACAAGGTCTACACCGAAGGCGGCAGCAAGTACCAGGAGAACGTGCAGACCACGCTGATCCCGGCGGGCGGTTCGGCCATGGTCGAGTTCAAGGCGGACGTGCCGGGCAACTTCGTGCTGGTGGACCACAGCATCTTCCGCACGTTCCACAAGGGCTCGCTGGGCATCCTGAAGGTGGAGGGCGAGAAGAACCCCGACATCTATACGGGCCAGCAGCACGACATCGAGTACCCGGAAGCCAAACCGGCCGACAGGAAGTGAGCCCTCGATGAAACGGACGTTGCCCTCGACCGCCTCGCTCTTCCTGCTCGCCATGGCGTCGGCGCTCGCCATTGCCGGCGATGCAGGCAACGGGTACCGGCACGTCGAGGGCGGCGACTTCCGTTCTTCGGTACGTTTCGAAGAGACCACCCGCGTGGTGCGGGTGGCTTCGTTCTCGCTGATGGCGCGACCGGTCAGCAACCGCGAGTTCGCCGGTTTCGTCGCGCGCCAGCCGCAGTGGCGACGCGACCGCATTCCCACGGTGTTCGCCAGCCCGGGATATCTCGGCCACTGGGCCAGCGCCGATGCCCCGGGCGATGGCGTAGATCCGGACGCCCCGGCCGTGCACGTCAACTGGTACGCCGCCGATGCCTACTGCCGCGAGCAGCAGGCGCGCCTGCCCCGCTTCGTGGAGTGGGAATACGCGGCGGCGGCCGATGCGACCCGGCGCGACGCCCGCGGCGATCCGCGATGGCGGATGCGCCAGGTCAACGACGGCACGCCGCATGCGATGGATGCAGCCGCCGATGCGCCAGCCAACGCCTACGGCATCCAGGGCCTGCACGGCGCGTACTGGGAGTGGAGCGAGGACTACGCCTCGCTGCTGGGCGATGGCGACCGTCGCGGCCAGCAGGATGGCGACAGCCTGCGCTACTGCGGCGCCACTGCGCTGGCCTTCAACGATCCCGGCGACTACGGCGTGGTCAAGCGCTTCGTCCTGCTGTCGGCACTGCAACCCGGGGCCACCCTGGGCAACCTCGGTTTCCGCTGCGCAAGGAGCACGCCATGAAACGCTTGTCCTTCTTCCTGTCCGCCACGCTGGCCCTTGTCGGCAGCCTGCACGCGCAGTCGCTGCCGGGCGATTCGGTCTACCACCTGCAGGCGACAACGCAGGATGCCGGCAGCCGACCCGTCGCGTGGTCGTCGCTGCGCGGCCAGCCGCGCGTGGTGTCGATGTTCTATACGAACTGCCACCTGATGTGCCCGCTGATCATCGAGAACGCCAAGAGCGTGAAGAAGCAGCTCGCGCCGCGCGAACGGGCGAAGCTAGGCATGGTGATGGTCAGTTTGGACCCGGCGCGCGACACGCCGGCCGCCTTGCAGGAGGTCGCCCGCCGCCATCGCGTGCCGAAGGGCTGGCAGTTCCTGGCGCCCGCCGGCAACGACGTGCGTGCGATCGCCAGCGTGCTGGATGTGCGCTACCGCTTCCGCGACGACGGCAGCATCAACCATACCAGCATGCTGGTGTTGCTGGACGCCGACGGCCGCGTGCGCGCGCGCAGCGTGGTGACCGGAGCCGCGGCGGATCCCGCGTTCCTGATCCAGGTCAAGGCAGTGCTCGCCGAGCCGTGATGACATGGCAGCCACACCTCTTCCCGATTCTCATCATTCCCCAAGGAGCCTCTCCATGAAACTGTCCCGCACCTTCGTCGCCATCGCCCTGCTCAGCGCCGCCGGCATGGCACAGGCCGCCGGCAACTGCACCGTCAGCCTGAAGGGCGACGATGCGATGAAGTTCGACCTGAAGGAAGCCACCGTTTCCGCCAGTTGCCCGACCATCACCATCGAACTGATCCACAGCGGCAAGCTGCCGGTCGCCGCGATGGGTCACAACGTGGTGGTGTCGAAGACCGCCGACCTGGCAGGCGTCGCCCGCGACGGCATGAAGGCGGGCGCTACCGGCGCCTACGTGCCCGCAGGCGACGCACGCGTGATCGCACATACCTCGCTGGTGGGCGGCGGCCAGAAGACGAAGATCACCTTCCCTGGCAAGAAACTCACCGCCGGCGGCGACTACAGCTTCTTCTGCAGCTTCCCCGGCCACTCCACCCTGATGAAGGGCAAGCTGGTCGTCACCAAGTAATCCGATCCGTCAGATGATGCGCCGCCTGCGGGCGGTGCATCTTTCTTGTGGTGCAGGCCATGGAATATGTCATCCGCCTGGGCGATGCCCCCATCGACCTGGCCGTCATCGAACGCCACCTGCAGGACCTGGATCCCGCAGCGGTGCTGGACCTGGATGCCCCGTCAGGATGCCTGCGCTGTTCCACCAGCGCACTCGCGGTGGAACTGCTGATGGCCCTCGCGCAGGCCGGCCATCGCGTCACGCCCGACACCATCGAACGCCTGCCGTCGGTGTGCTGCGGTGGATGCAGCGGGTGACCGCCCGTCGCAGCCACAGCCACAGGATCCGGCGTCGCGCTACAAGGCCCACACGCTATGGACGTCGCCCGTCCTGCCGCGTTTGCGTACCGCGGCTGCCATCCGCCAGAACGCCATCGCCATCAGCAGTGCGGTCGCATCGATGAAGAACCGGTGCCAGTGGCCGTGCCCGAACGCTGAGACCAGGTGTTCGCCTGACGCCACTGCGCCGGCCACGGGAATGGCGGCAGTCACTACGGCGCACACCCACAGCAGTTCGTTCGCCGCGTGCGCGGGACGGCGCAACAACGCCCACGCCAGACACGCGAAGAAGACGGCGTAATACACCGACGCTGCTGCCCATGTCGGCAGCAGCGCGGCCGCGACGAACACCGCCGACACGCCCGCCACGCAGCCCAGGCAGACACCGAGTGTCAGCGCTGCCATCACCCGTGTGCGCCGCGGCTGCGCCACCTCGCGACGCTTGCGGCGCGCCTCGATCCACAGCAGGTTGCCGCTGTAGAACAGGAACGCGCCGGCCATGCCGAGCACGAAGTAGAGCCACTTCACCGCCACGTCGCCGAAGTTGCCGTAATGCAGGTGCTGCAGGCCGCGCAGGAAGGCCATGCCAGGCGGGTAGTCCTTCGGTGGCAGTGCCTTGATCAGCTCGCCGCTGGCGGCATTGAGCGCCACGCCGCCCATGGCGTTCAGCCGTCGCTGCGGCAGTTCGCCATACAGGGTGACCTGGGCATTGGCGTCGCCGGCCTCGTGGTAGTTGAGGCTTTCGATGACGATGCCCGGCAGCGCCAGCTCCGCCCTGCGTACCAACTCGGCCACCGGCAACATCGGGCGCGCCACGCCGGCAGGCTCCACATGCGGCGCCACGTCGAAGTCGCTCTCCAGGATGCCGAGCAGCTTGTTCTCGTACACGAGGAACTGGAAAGGCGCCAGCATGAGGAAGCCGATGGTCAGCACCGCACCGCTCCAGGCGAAGATCACGTGGAATGGCAGCGACAGCATGCCGATCACGTTGTGAGCGTCCTGCCACATGCGTTTGATGTTCCGTCCCAGCCGCAGCGCGAACAGGTCTTTCAGGAACCCCGGCGCATAGATCACCACGCCGCTGACCAGCGCCAGACCGTAGAGGATGCAGAACACACCGAACAGGTACATGCCGAACGTGCGCGGCAGTCCCGCGGTGAAATGCAGGTCGTAGATGAACTCGACGAAGCCGGCACGCGCGGGCGCCTGCTGCAGCCCCTCCCCTTCCAGCGTGAATTTGTGCTGTTCGGAGGTTTTCTCGTCGAACCAGTACAGCTGCGGCCGGGGACCATGCTCGCCGGGCAGCGTGACGAAGAAGGCGTGGTCCGCTTCCGGATGCTTCGCCAGTACGCGGTCCATCAGCGCCTGCGCCTGCGCGAACCCGGCATCCCGCGCGGGCGCCGCCTCGGCGGGACGCTCCCAACCTTGCAATTCGTGCACGAACACAATGATCGCGCCCGCGTAGAAGGCGATGAACAGGCCCATGCCCGCCACCAGGCCGACCCAGGTGTGCACCGACAGATACGTTCTCAACGTGGCCGCCTTCATGCCGGCAGCTCCGCCGCCCAGCCGAGCATCTTCGACACATGGATCAGGCTGAAGCACAGCAGCGTCGCGCCGCCCATCCACAGCCATGCGCGCAATCCAGACTTGAACAGGAAGGCGACGGACATCACCGCGACCCAGACCGGAAACGACATCAACAACCACGGCAGCGTCACTCGCGTCAGCTCGCCTGGCCAGTGCAGCGCCACCAACCCCACGATACCCACGGTCAGCGGCAGGCCCAGCAGCGCCGCAGCCAGCGACTTACCCCACATGGCGTTTCTCCTGCCGTGCATGCCACCACGCATCGAGGTAGGGCAGCGCCACCAACCCCGTCATCAGAGCCGTCAGCGCGGCAAACACGCCGCCCCATACACCCAGTTGCGCATAGGCCAGCGCGACAGACAGCAGCGTGCACAGCCATGCGAAGGCGCGCAACGGACGCTTTTTTGCGATCACGCCCGGCACGAAGCGCTGGTGCGCACAGGCTAGGTAGAAGGCCAGTGACGCGGCCAGCGCCGGCAGCAGGTACAGGATGTTCATCGTGTGGACTCCATGCGGCACATGCCAGGCTTCACCAGCGGTAGTCGAACCCGATGCCGAACACCCGCGGGGCACCCAGGATCACGTTCGGGCTGTCTTCCGACCAGGCGTACTGCGTATACCCCTTGTCGAACAGGTTGCTGGCGAACACGTAGGCGCTCCAGTCCGGGTTCTCGTAGCCGAGGCGGCCGTTGACCAGCGTGCGCGAGGACAGTCGGCGCGCGTCGCTGCCGATGTCCGGCGTCACGTCGCTGCGGTGGTTGACGTTGAGATTGGCCAGCCAGTGCTCGCCCAAGCGCAGGTTCGCGCCCACGGCGAAGGTCCAGCGCGGCGCATAGGCGAACTCGGAGCCGGTGTAGTCGCTGATCTGCGCATCGAGGATGGTCTTGAACTCGTCGTAGCGCGTGCGCGAGTAGCCCAGCGACGCATACCAGTCGAAGCCGGTGCCCACGCGATGGCTGGCTTCGATCTCGAACCCGTACAGGTGCGCCTTGCCGGCGTTGACGGTGTGGTAGTCGTAATCGTTGATGCCGAACAGCGCGGTGACCTGCTTGTCCTCCCAGTCGATGTAGTACAGGTTGGCGTTGAGCGTCAGCCGGTCGTCCAGCCACTGCGAGCGCAGCGACAGTTCGGCGTTCCAGGTGAACTCCGGGTCGTACGCATAGTTCTGCCCGCGTGCGATGTTGAATGTCGAGCCGCCGGAGCGGTAGCCGCGCTGCACGACGAAGGCGGTGGAGACATCGTCCGTCCACGCGTAGCGCACGCCCAGCTTGGGCAGGAACGCATCGAAATCCCGAGTGGATTGCGGCGTCTGGCTGTTGGCCTGCTGCACCATGCCCAGCACGGCCTGGTTGATGCCGGCGATGGCCGGCGCCAGCTGGGAACCGAAGACGGCGGGATCGGGCAGCGTGCCAGCGAAGTCCGCGACGGCGACGGCACCGAACAGGTACTCCTCCTGGTCGTAACGGAACCCGCCGAGCAGCGTCAGGCGCTGGGTGAGGTCCAGCTCGAAGTCGGTGAACAGCGCCATGTTGCGCGAACGCGACTGGCCGTCGCTAGCGTAGTCGACCGGGATCACCGGCAGCGCCTGTGCGTACAGGCCGGCCACGTAGTTCGCGGTCAACGCATCTAGGCCGGCGCCCTGCAGCACGGCGGCGATCGTGGACACCGGCGTATCCACGTTGGTGCGGTTGATACTCACATTGTCGGTCTCGCGCTGCGAGGCATACAGGCCGACCAAGCCACGCAAACGCTCGCCGCGGTAATGAGCGCGGAACTCCTGCGAGAAGGTGCCGTACTGCTCGTCGGTGTCGCCGTACGCTTCGGGACGCTTGGTCAGGTCGGTGTCGAACTGGCGCTGCATGTCGGTGTCCGACCACGCCGTCACCGCCGACAACGACCAGCGATCGGACAGCGCGTAGTCGACTTCCAGCGTGGCGATCTGGCCGAGTGCGTCGGTGGCGCCCGGATAGTCCGAGGTGTTGATGCGGTCGTCGTAGTAGCTGGGCACGTCGTTGCGCGCGTAGGCGTACATGTACGGACCCTTGCGGTCGTCGCGCGTGTAGGTCAGGCGCGCGGTCAGGCCCTCGATGTCCTTGGGCGACCACAGCAACTTGGCGCGCGTCATCGTCGATTCGCGCTCGTCCTCGCCCACGCCGCGTGTCGGGTTATAGACGAAACCGTCGAACGAACGGTCTTCCACCGCTACGCGGAACGCCAGTTCGTCGGCCACCAGCGGGCCGCCGCCGGCGAACGCGATGCGACGATCGGAAGGATCGGAAAACAGCGCGCGGGCGCGACCGGACCAGTCCATCGTCGGATCCTCGGTGCGCAGCACGATGGCGCCCGCCAATGCGTTCTCGCCCTGGATGGTGGACTGCGGCCCACGCAGCACTTCCACCTGCGCGATGTCCCACAGGTCGGTCGGACCGGCATCGCTGACCTGGCTGGGCAGCGCCGCACCGTCGACGTAGATCGTGGCCAGCGGGTTGGGCGCGCCGGCCTCGTTGGCGATGCCGCGGATGGTGAAGCCGCGGTCGCCGTACATCTGCGACACGTTGGCGGTGCGGTTGAGGATGTCGAACAGACTGAGCAGGTTTTCCTGTTCGATCCTCACCGACGTCGACACCGCGACGCTGGCGGTGGTGTCCTGCAGCGAGCGGTCGGTCTTCTCGCCGCGCACGACGATCTCGTCGAGCGTGGTCGGTTCGGGGCCGGGCGAGGAAGCGGTTTGGGCGTTGGCCTGAAAGGCGACGAACAGACACGCGGCCAGCACGGACACGCGCTGGCCGGCAACGTGGGACAGGGGGTACTGCACGGGTGGTTCCCCAGAACGAGACCTTGGGCAGGTCACCAAGGACGCGGCGGCAGGCTGACGTCCGACCGCACTATGCTATATGCGAATAGGAGTCACTTGCAATACGGACCCCCTTTCTGATTCGGCGGGACGCGTCTCGGACGGGCTCTATCCCGTTTCCACGAACGATTCGGTTAAGAATCCAAAGGCCCGATCCTTGGCATCAAGCCTTCGCTGGATGAGCGGGTTGTGGAACCGCTCGATGTAATCGAACGTATCGGTCCTGGCTTCTGCCAGCGTCAGGTAGCGCCGCCGATAGATCCGCTCGCGTTTGAGCTTGCCGAAGAAGCCTTCCGCTGCCGCGTTGTCGCCGCAGCGACCCTCGTCGCTCATGCTGCTGACTCCGAGTGCAGGATCACCTCACTGCGATCCGGCCGTTGACAGCACGCCATCATCACCGCCTTCAGCACCAGGTGACGGTCTTGCACTGGCGCCATCGACCAGCCGGCGACCTTGCCCGATTACAAATAGAGCACCGCGCACAGATACAGCCAACCTTCCCCTGTGCGGATGTAGGTGATGTCCACGACCCACTTGGTGTTGGGCTCGTTGGCGGTGAAGTCACGGGCCAGATGGTTGCGCACGAAGGTCGGGCGAACGCCTGGAGACTTGTGCTTCCAGCATCACCGCTGCGGCACACCAGCCAGTCCGTCGGCCGCCACCAGCCAGGCAAGCCGAACCAGAACGCCTACATCAAAAGTTTCAACGGCCGCCTGCGCGACGAATGCCTCAACGAGTACTGGTTCCCGACGCTGCTGCACGCCCGCACCGAGATCGAGACCTGGCGACGGGAATACAACGAGGAGCGACCGAAGAAGACCCTAGGTGGCTTGGCCCCGGCCACTTACGCCGAACAACTGGCGGCCAAAGCCGCTACGATGAAACCCGGACTCTAAAGAGCCCCGCTACTGAAATCGGTGGGGATGTCGTCACTCACGGGGGGAGCGTATGAAGATCGGCGCGGTGTTGATGTTCGCCATGCTTGGCACGCAGGCGGGACTGGCATGGGCGAATGACGACGATGCCGCTGCCCTGGCCTACTATCCTTCCGTGGAGCAGGTCCAGTCCGACCTTCTGGCGACCGCAGGGGACGCGGAACCCGACGAAATCGCCGGCCGTCAGGCCGGGCGGCTGATGATGCTGCACAGCGCCCTGGCGCATACGGCGAGCAGCAGTGGCAATGTGTCCCAGGCGTCGCGTCCTGCCCGCCAACTGCTCGGCGCGTACAGCCAGGCGTATCGCGCACTCGAAGAAAAGATGCAGGCGGATCCCGACTGGCGCAAGAAGTGCGGCTACTTGGACAACCTGTTCGATACCTGCCGCCGCCAGCGCTTTGCCAGAGAAAAGAACTACTTCAAGGCGAGTCCGCAAGCGGCGCAGGAGACGGCCCAGCTGTATTTTCCGCCTGGGTATCAGGATCGATTCGTGGACCTGACCGGCGTGGGCGGTAGCCGTCAGCGGTTCGCCGACTATCAGAGTGAACGCCGCGAAGCTGGACGTGCCGAGCGCGGACGCGAATTCCGGAAGAAGCTACCTCTCATTCTCGGGGGGCTCTCGTTGATTCCGCTGGCTATCGGCATCATCCTGTTCACGCTTGCGCGCAGAATTGGTTCCTCCCTCGCGCGTTATGAGTTCCACAACACCTCTGCGGGCGGGGTTGTAGAGTTTCCGAGCTTCGAAGCGTCGCAGGCCCATGAAAGGAAACGCCTGTTACAGCGGCTTCTCGGCAATGTCGGCTATTTGATCCTGGCCGTGGGCGTACTGGGATTTGGTTTGGCGGTCGGCGTACAAATCTCAAACTCACAATGAGGAATCTGTGTTGCAATAGGAAAAGCTCTTCCTAGCCTGACACTGATATGGCCGGACACGTCCGCTTCCGGCCAGAAGCGGACCTAAGCGCACTCGGCCGATCGTCTGCTTCAAACTGGCTAGTTCTCGGTGAACGTCACTCTGCTGTTGCGCGGTCCAAGTGCCTCGCTGAGGCCATTGGGATCGTCAATACGCCCGAGCCGCGTATAGGCGTACGGTGAACGGAATGTCTTGTAGAAGATGACCAACGTACTGGAGCCGTAGAGCATAAGATCGCCGTTCTGGATCGTGCCTGGACGCTCTGCGTGGGCTGGTAGCGCTTGCGGCAGATCAACGTGCTTCTCATTGCCGTTGAGCTCTGCCATATCAAGCGTCAAGGGAAGTTTGGCCACGAACGCGCGCGCGGCCGCGGTATCGGCCAAGGTGATGGCGAAACGGCGTTCTCCGATGGTCATCCACATGCGAGCATCCTCCGGAGTGGTGGATGCGCGACGCGCATCCTGGGCGACGATGACGGGTGCCTCGAACTGGCTGGCCTTGCAGCCCCCCAGGATCGTCAGGCCGAGCAGCACGCCCAACCCGCGCAGGCATCCACGTTTCGACAAGCGGTTTTGAGTGAGGTCCCCAGTATCTGAGCTCATGGCACGATTCCTCGAAGGATGGACCGCTTATACCGAGGGCTGCGCGCACGATCGTGCGACCGCCCGTGTCAGGAAGGCGGCAAACAGCAGTACGGCAGCGCTCATTGCAAAGGTAGCCTGGTAGCCGGCGTGGTCGAACAGCATCCCGCCTGCGGTTGAGCCCAGGGCGATGGCCAGTTGGACCACTGCCACCATCAATCCGCCGCCAGCTTCGGCGTCCTTCGGCAACTCCTGCGCAATCCAGCTCCACCAGCCGACGGGGGCGGCAGTGGCCATCAGCCCCCAAAGACCAAACAGGATCGCTACGCCAGTCACCCAGTCGCCCAGCGGGATAAGCGCAAGTGCGATGAAGGCCATCAACAGCGGGATGGCAATCAGGGTTCGATACAGGCCGCGCTTCAGGAAGGTGCCGATGACGGCGGTGCCGATGAAACCGGCCACACCGATGACCAGAAGGATGAGCGAAAGTGTGGACACCTCTACGTGCGTGACCGTTTCAAGGAAGGGTCGGACGTAGGTGAACAATGCGAACTGCCCCATGAAGAACGCACCACAGGCGGCCATACCCAGCGCGACGGATCGGCGTTGAAGCAACCGGAGTGCACTGGCAGATGCGGACGCATTCGCGGAGGGCATGGTAGGCAAGCTGATCCATTGCCATACCAGTGCGATGACCGCCACGGGCACGAGGCAGTAGAACGCGCCGCGCCAGCCGATGATCGAGCCCAGATAGCTGCCTAGTGGCGCCGCAATCACGGTCGCCAGCGCGTTCCCTCCGTTGAAGATGGCCAACGCGCGCGGCACTTTTGAAGGCGGCACCAGGCGCATGGCCGTGGCGGCGGACATCGACCAGAAACCGCCGACCACCACCCCCAGGAGCGCGCGGCCCAGCATGTAAATGGGGTAGTTGGGTGCCAATGCCACGACAGCACCTGAAACTGCCATCAGGCCCGTCAGCACCAGCAACAGCGTCTTGCGGTTGATGCTGCCGGCCACGGTGGAGATCGACAGGCTGGTCAGCACCGCGAATGCGCCGGAGATCGCGATGCCGTAGCCCGCCGATCCCTTGCTGACCGCCAGGTCGGCGGCGATTGGCGTCAGAAGGCTGACAGGCATGAACTCGGACGCAATCAATGCGAACACGCACAGCGTCATGGCGAAGACACCACCCCAACTTGCGGGTTGTGCCTTCGTCACCTCTTCCATGCCGTCAGCCGGCAGCGTTGTTGGAGCGCCAGTCATGCCGGGACCTCCGGTCGTTTGGCGCGCTGATGACGGTAAGGGACGGTTTGCATATCAATTGGCACCTGTTGCCCGTGTCGCGTTGGACAGTGCCTGCCGAGCACGGTGCGCAGGTTCACTCTCCACGTGATCAGCCAGTACTTCAGCAAGTTGCCGCAGTTGGTCGGCGGTGATACCTACATTCATGCTGATGCGCATATGCGCCTGCAACTGGGATTCCGCACCCGGCAGCACGGACAGCATGCTGACCGTGGCGATCTCCCGGCTCTTCCAGTCGAGGTTGTCGCGCTCGAAGATGTCGCCGAACAGATGTGTCTTGAGGTACTCGTCAATGGCCGGGGCGAAGTCGAACAGCGGCCCCTCTGCAGGGCCGCCCAACAACCTGGTCTGGTTGGAAGCGCCCGCAGCCAAGAGCGCATCACCTTGCGGAATTGCCTTGCCTGGTCCGCGACCAGGCGCATCCTTGATGCCGCGCTGCCGGCGCGCATCCAGAACGGCCATGAACTCTCCCAATGCGTTGAGACTTCTGGGAAAGCCCGCGTAGGCGTACACCTGCACCAGGACTTCCTTGACATCGCTCACCGTCAGTCCCGCATCCAGGCCCTGATTGAGGGCGGTGCCGAGCTTGTGCATCTCTCCCGACGCAGCGAATGCCGCGATGGGTACGATCGCACGCTGCCGATCCGAGAGCGTGTCGGATGAAGCTTGAGCGCTGCGTATTGTCGGGCCGTCCTGCGCATTGGGCGCCGCCTGACAGACCGCCGTGACACAGCAGAGAAACCCGGCAAGGAAGCCAAGCCTCGCTTGGGGACGGATCGCTTCAACGAGCGTTGTACTGGACATCGCTGACCTTCTCCATCCACTCCACATTCTTGCCATCCACCGTGCCTGTGACCGCTAGGTGGCTCATCGCCGTGGTCGGCGCAGCACCATGCCAATGCTTGATCCCAGGTGGACACACGACCACGTCACCAGGATGCAACTCCTGCACGCTTTTGCCCCATTGCTGCGTAAGCCCCACGCCAGAGACGATCATCAAGCGCTGGCCTGCGGGATGGGTGTGCCACGCGGAACGCGCGCCTGGCTCGAATGTCACCATGGCGCCCGAGGTATTCAGGTGTTCGTCCGCCTGCCAGACGTGGTCAACCCGCACGCGGCCGGTGAAGTAGTCAGCCGGGCCAGTCTGTGATGGCTGGCTTCCCACCCGCCTGATCTGTTGGGCGTCAGCCGGCCCGACGGCCTCGGTCGCCTCGACCGAAGCGATGGGCAGCATCGCTGCCAATAGGCTGGCTCCAAGAAAAGAGGTATTCATTCAAAGGTTCCTCGGATGTGATGGCAAAAAACCGAACTGCGGTTGCCATGGACAGGTCCTACCGGAGGTTCTGCTTGAAAAAGGAAGCCAGCTTCTCGAACGGGATCAAGTCGGTTCTGTCGTAGAGATCCACGTGTCCCGCGCCTTTCACCCAATGGAGTTCCTTGGGTTGACCGGCCAGTCGATAGGCTTCTTGGCTGAATTCCTTCGAGTGCGCCTGATCGCCAGTGATGAACAGCATGGGCCGTGGCGAGATGGTCTCGATGTCGTTGAACGGGTAGAAGTTCATGAACTTGACGTTGCTGGTGACGGTCGGCTTGGTGGTTCTCTGGTCCGAGGCGCCAGCAGGGGTGAACTCGCCGCGCGAGGTGCGATAGAAATCGTAGAACTCGCGCTGGATGGGATGGGTATCCTCGGTCAGTTCCAAGTCCGTGCCGCCCGACACCGCAACTTCCCCGCCTTCGAACTCGGCGTAGCGTTGTTCCGCCGCCGCAGCGATGATCTGCTTGCGCTGTTCGAGCGTCAGTGAGTGGTTGAGCGCGTTGCGGTTGGCAGCCCCCATGTCGTACATGCTCACGGTGGCGATGGCCTTCATGCGCGGATCGATCTTTGCCGCACTGATGACGAAGCTGCCACTGCCGCAGATGCCGAGCACGCCAATCCGCTCGCGGTCCACGAACGTCTGGGTACCCAGGTAGTCCACGGCTGCACTGAATGCTTCCGCATAGAGATCCGGCGCTACCGCGTTGCGTGGCTGACCCTCGCTCTCGCCCCAGAACGGCAAGTCGATCGCCAGGGTAATGAAACCCTGCTCGGCCAACTTCTGCGCGTACAGATTGGAGCTTTGCTCCTTCACCGCGCCCATCGGGTGGCCCACGATGATTGCCGGATACCGGAAGCCCGGTTTGCGGTCCTTGGGCAGGAACAGGTTGCCGGCGACTTTCATCCGGTACTGGTTGTCGAAGGCGACCTTCTCCGCGACCAGCCGATCACTCTTGTAGAAGTTGTTTGCACCATTTGACATGTCTTGCCCCAACGCAGTGAAGGAGCTGGCCAGCAGGGCCAGTGACAGCAATGTCTTCTTCATGTTTGTTCCTCGATTACGCGGACAACGTGGCGTTGTCGATGACGAAGCGATACTTGACATCGCCCTTGAGCATCCGCTCGTAGGCATCGTTGATTTCATCGGCGCGGATGAGCTCGATATCCGCGACGATGCCGTGGTCGGCACAGAAATCGAGCATCTGCTGGGTTTCCGGGATGCCACCGATGGCCGAGCCCGCAATCGAACGGCGCTTCAGGATCAGGTTGAAGACCCCGGGCGACGGGTGCGGGGTGGCAGGCGCACCGACAAGGGTCATCGTCCCATCGCGCTTGAGCAGCAACAGGAAGGCATCCAGGTCGTGCGGTGCGGCCACGGTGTTGACGATCAAGTCGAAGCTGGTGGCGTGCTTGGCCATTTCCTCAGCATTACGCGACACCACCACCTCGTCGGCGCCGAGATCCAGGGCGGCCTGGCGCTTGGAATCGGAGGTGGTGAAGGCCACGACATGGGCGCCCATTGCATGGGCCAGCTTCACACCCATGTGGCCCAAGCCACCAATACCGACGATTCCCACCTTCTTGCCCGGGCCGGCGTTCCAATGACGCAAAGGCGAGTAAGTCGTGATGCCTGCACAGAGCAGCGGAGCGACCGCGGCCAATTGCTCCTCCGGATGACGCACGTGCAACACATATCGCTCGTGCACCACGATCTGCTCGGAGTAACCGCCCAGCGTGTGGCCAGGCGCATCGGCGGAAGGCGAGTTGTAGGTCAGCACCGTGTTGTCGCAGTAGTTCTCCAGCCCGCTCTCGCAGTCCTCGCAGTGCTGGCAGCTGTCGACCAGGCAGCCCACGCCGACCAGGTCACCGACGGCGAAGCCCGACACCTGCGCACCGACGGCGGACACCCGGCCCACGATCTCGTGGCCCGGCACGCAAGGGAACAGGGTGCCGGCCCATTCAGCGCGGACCTGGTGCAGGTCGGAATGGCAGATGCCGCAGTAGGCGATGTCGATCTGGACATCCTGGAGACCAGGGGCTCGGCGGGTAATCTCGATGGGTTCCAGCGGCTTGTCGCCTGCGTGGGCGCCATAGGCATTGACAGTCATGTCGGCTCCGGAGGGATGGCGTGCCTGGTGGCACGGGTATCGGAGGTCATTCTGTCGGGCGCGCGCCGCTTTGATTAGATAATAAATACTGATTTACCCTATAAGCGCACCTAATCAATAGTGATGGCAGACTAGCCTCATGGCTAAGCGCAACCTCAATGATCTTGTCGCCTTCGTGACCGTGGCCCGGGAAGGCAGCTTCACCCGCGCCGCTGCGATCTTGGGGGTTACCCAGTCGGCGTTGAGCCAGGCGATCAAGGCGTTGGAGGCCAGGCTTGAGATCCGGCTGCTGACGCGTACTACACGCAGCGTGTCTCCCACGGCCGCGGGCGAGCGCCTGCTCAAGGCAATCGGCCATCGTTTCGATGAAATTGAAGCCGAACTGGACGCCATCACGGAGCTGCGGGACAAGCCCGCCGGCTCGGTGCGGATCACCTCAGGCGATCAGGTCCTCAAGTCGGTGCTTCTGCCCAAGCTGGTTCCGCTGATGAGGGAGTATCCCGACATCAACATCGAATTCGATGTCTGCTACGGCTTTCGCGACATCGTGGCCGACCGTTTCGATGCGGGCGTTCGCCTTGGCGAGGCCATCGACCAGGACATGATCGCTGTGCCGATCACCCCGCCGCTGCGGATGGCCGCCGTGGCCGCGCCGGCCTACTTCGCCACGCGTGCGCTACCCAAGAAGCCACAGGATCTGGTCGATCACAACTGCATCAACATCCGCCAGCCCACACGCGGTGGGGTTTACGTCTGGGAATTCGAGAAGAAGGCGCGAGAGCTCAATTTCAGGGCCAGCGGACAGGCCATCTTCAATACCTCGCCCCATATCGTGGAGGCCGCAGTGATGGGCTTGGGTATCGCCTTTCTGCCCGAGGGTGAGTTCGCGCCTCATCTGGAAGACGGCAGGCTGATCCGGGTGTTGGAGGACTGGTGCCCTCCGTTCCCGGGATACCACCTGTACTACCCCAGCCGTCGGCAGCCGTCTCCTGCCTTCACGCTTGTCGTTGAAGCCCTTCGGCTCTGACGCCACGCAAGCACAGACGCCAACGGCGTCCCGGCTTTCGCGGGTGCGCCTTCGCCGGCACGATCACTCCAAGGAACCTGCGCTGCCGTGCTACCCAACACTCACACCCACGATTTTCCGCCGCGCGGCGGTATCCCCGCTGCCCGGCAGGACGTACTCACTGACGATGCGCTGGAGATTCTTCAGTACGCCGCAGACGCAGTCGCTGCTGGCATCCCCGCCGCGCTGGTGACCCTGGTGGAAGTACATGGCGGAGCTGCCCGTCAGCCTGGCGCGCAAATGGTGGTCCTGGCTGATGGCCGCTACTGCGGATTCGTCTCTGGCGGTTGTGTAGAGGCGGCAGCGGCCCGTGAGGCAGCTGACGCCATTGCCTCTGGGCGGGACCGTGTTGTTCGCTTTGGCGAGGGCTCCGACTATTTCGACATCGTGCTGCCATGTGGTGGAGGGATCACGCTCGCCATCCACGTTATCCGGAGCGGCGCCCCCCTCCAGCACACCTTGGAGCGACTCTATCGACGGCAGTCGACAGGACTGGCATACGTTCCGTCCGACTCGTCCCTTGCCTTTGTTCCCCACACTGCATTTACAGGCTGGAGAGATGGCCAGTTCCTTCTCGCCCTGTCCCCCAGGCCCAGGCTGGTGATCTTCGGAAGCTCCATTGAGGCTTCATGCACTGCATCGCTCGCACGCGCTGCAGGGTACGAGGTGGCCTTGGCCAATGACGCAGCGGCGTTGCCGTCGATCGATGAGTTCACCGCGATCGTGCTGCTGTTCCATGACCTGGACCGCGAGGTGCGACCGTTGCGGGCAGCCCTGGATGCAGCGCCCTTCTACATAGGCGCGTTGGGAAGCACGCGAACGCACGAGCGCAGAACACGTGCGCTGCTCGCGCTGGGCTACCGGACCGAGGATGCTGCGAGAATCAAGGCACCGATCGGTATCTTCCCCAAGGCAAGGGATGCGAGCTCACTGGCGATTTCCGTCCTGGCAGACATTGCAGTGGCTTGGCAGAAACGCGTCTGCGGAGGACCCGGCCGTCAGCGGCGCGGGGATCTATTGCCGACGGCTGCCCAGCCCGACGCCGCCCCTGTACACACTAGGGTGGAAGCGTAACCGGACCGGGCGACGTCGATGGCAGGCATCAGGCAGGACCTTCCTGCGGATGGGTCAGGCACCAGATGCCCGTCCGACTTACCTGCTTTCCCCAGGGATCCACTTCACCCCGGATACCGCACCCTTCATCGCAAGCCCGATTGATTAGCCCGGCTTATAGGGGCTAGTTTCGGACGGATATGCATTTTTAACCAGGAATTGGATAAGTTCCCGATTGGTCCCTGCACGTGCCGTACTTGCGACCGATCCATCCTGGGCCAGCCACATCGCCGACGCTTAGCGCGTTCCAGAGAGGACCCTGTCATGCCGCACACGCCCCCGAACGAGCCCGTCGAGTTGAATGAAGACGAGGCGGCCCTTCTCGCAGAAATGCCAACGCTGGATGGGGTGGGCCAGTCGCGTCGCGACTTCATGGTTACCTCGGCCGTCGGTGGCATTGGTCTGTTTGCCGCCAACCTTCTTGCCCAGGAATCGGCGCTCGCGCACATGCCCCTGGCCGAGGGTGCAGCGATGGCACCCATCAAGGCCCAGAACGTGGTCAAGGTTAGCCTGACCATCAACGGGAAGCCTCAATCGTTGGAACTGGACTCCCGCGTGGTATTGCTCGACGCCCTGCGTGAGCGGCTGGGCATGACCGGCACGAAGAAGGGCTGCGACCAGGGCCAGTGTGGTGCGTGCACCGTGCTCATCGACGGTGAGCGCGCCCTGTCCTGTTTGACGCTGGCCGCCACGCTGGAAGGGCGCAAGGTCACCACCATCGAGGGGCTGGCTGAGGGCGATCAACTGCACCCCATGCAGGCCGCCTTCATCAAGCACGATGCCTTCCAGTGCGGCTATTGCACCCCGGGCCAGATCTGCTCGGCCCTCGGCGTACTGAGCGAAGCCCGTCGCGGCCACGTCAGCCATGTCACCGCTGATGTGGGTGCTGGCACGACGTCCTTGAGCAATGACGAGATTCGCGAGCGGATGAGCGGCAATATCTGCCGGTGCGGTGCCTATCCCGGCATCGTGGCGGCGGTCCAGGAAGCGCATTCGGGACGTCAGAGCGCCCAGACCTGGCAGTTCGCGACCGAAACCCAGCTGGCTGCGGTACGCAAGGAGGCGGGCCATGAGACCGTTTGAGTACGTCCGCGCCGAGAACGCGGGTGCCGGGGTGGAGGCTGTAGCCGGCGTGGCCGGGGCGAAGTTCCTGGCCGGTGGCACCAATCTGGTCGACCTGATGAAGGAGGACGTGGAGCGGCCCACACGTCTGGTGGACATCTCCCACCTGCCGTTCCACAAGATCGAGCGTTCCCGTGCGGGCCTGTCGCTGGGTGCCCTGACCACCAATACGCAGACGGCCAACCATCCGCTGATCCGCGAGAACTATCCGCTTCTGACCCAGGCCATCGTGGCCGGGGCCTCCGGCCAACTTCGCAACATGGCCACCAACGGTGGCAACCTGCTCCAGCGCACGCGCTGCAACTACTTCTACGACACCGCCATGCCGTGCAACAAGCGCGAGCCGGGCAGTGGCTGTGGCGCGCGCGAGGGCCTGAACAAGATCCACGCGATCCTGGGCTGGAGCGAGGCCTGCGTGGCGACCTATCCCGGCGACATGGCCAATGCGCTCTACGCCTTGGATGCGAGCGTGCGTGTCCGTGGTGCCGGCGGGAAAGAACGCTTGATTCCCATTGGCGAGTTCCATCGCCTGCCAGGCGACGAGCCGCACAGGGACACTGTGCTGGAGCATGGCGATCTGATCGTGGCCATCCAGTTGCCGGTGGCCTCGGCCGAATTTGCCCGCCATTCGTATTACCTGAAGGTCCGCGACCGCAGTTCCTACGCATTCGCCCTGGTGGCCGTGGCGGCTGCGCTCCGCGTGGAGAACGGCGCCATCAAGGATGCACGGCTGGTCTTGGGTAGCGTGGCACACAAGCCGTGGCGCAGCGCCGAGGCCGAGGCGGCATTGAAGGGCCAGCGACTTGGTGAAGCCGTTTTCCAGCAGGCCGCGCAGGTGGCGCTGCAGCAGGCGCGGCCCCTGGCCTACAACGGCTACAAGGTCGAACTGGCCCAACGCGCCATCGTGCGCGCCCTGATACGCGCTGCGCATCTGGCTTGAGGAGAACCACCATGGCTCGTTACCTGGGCAAGGAAACAACACGCGTAGACGGGATCGCCAAGGTCACCGGCAAGGCCAAGTACGCCGCCGAGTTCCAGATCCCTCACCTGACGTACGGTTTCATCGTCCTGAGCACGATCGCCAAGGGGCGGATCACCGGGATCGACACCCGTGCGGCCGAAGCCTCTGCCGGCGTGATCAAGGTATTTACCCATCTCAATGCCGGCAAACTGGGCAAGCCCCCGGCTGCCGATGCGTCGCCCAAGTGGGCCTGGCCCCTGCAATCGGACCAAGTCTTCTTCAACGGCCAACCGATCGCCCTCGTGGTGGCAGAGACCTACGAGCAAGCGCGTCACGCCGCGCGGCTGGTGCAGGTGAGCTACCAGGCGCAGCCACATGAGACCAACGTGGCCACCCTGCTGGATCGGGCCAAGCCAGCGCCCCTAGAGGCGCCACCGCGCGGCAATCCGAAGGCTGCTCTGCAAGCCGCTGCCGTCAAGGTCAATTCCGAGTATCGAATTCCGATCGAACACCACAATCCGATGGAGCCGCACGCCGCCATCGCGTTCTGGGAAGGCGATCAACTGACGATCTTCGACAAGACCCAGAACGTCTACGGCGTACAGCAGCATCTGTCGCAAGGTCTGGGCGTGCCGACCGGCAATATCCGCGTGGTGTCTCCCTTCGTGGGCGGTGCCTTCGGCGCCTCGCTCAAGCCCAACTACTACCCTTCGCTGACCGCCATGGCCGCGCGCGAGCTCAAGCGGCCGGTCAAGGTGGTCTTCACCCGCGCGCAGATGTTCACCGGACACGGGTACCGCCCCGAGACGATCCAGAAGGTCGCACTGGGCGCAGCACCCGACGGCAAGCTGCAGGCCATCATCCACGAGGCCTTCCACAACACCTCCTCCTTCGAGTCCTTCTCGGACAACACCACGGGCTTTCTAAAGCAGGTCTACGCCTGCCCCAACCTGCACGCGCCGCTGAAGATCGCCGCCACCGACCTGGCCACCCCCACGTGGATGCGAGCTCCCGGAGCGGTGAGCGGCATGTTCGCTCTTGAAAGCGCGATGGATGAGTTGGCCTACGCGCTGAAGATCGATCCGCTGGAACTTCGCCTGATCAACTACGCCGAAGTGGATCCGGAGAGCGGCAAACCGTTTTCCAGCAAGGCCTTGCGCGAATGCTACCGGCTGGGCGCCGAAAAGTTCGGCTGGAGCAAGCGCAATCCCGAGCCACGCTCGATGCGCGATGGCAACCTGCTGGTCGGTTGGGGTATGGCCTCCAGCGTGTGGGGCGCCATGCAGATGCCGGCCAGTGCGCGGGTGACCTACCGGGAAGATGGCACTGCCAGCGTCGCCAGTGCGACCAGTGACATCGGGCCCGGCACCTATACGGTCATGACCATGATCGCCGCCGAGTTCCTGGGCTTGGCGCTGGAAAAGGTGAAGTTCGAGTTGGGTGATACCGATCAGCCGCGCGCGCCCGCGCAAGGCGGCTCCTGGACCACGTCCAGTGTAGGGTCCGCTGTACGCGGCGCTGCCTTGACGATCACCGGGAAGCTGCTGGACCTGGCCAACCAGGACGCGGGCTCGCCGCTGCGAGGTGCTTCGATCGATGAGGTGGAGATGTTCGAGAACCGCCTGCGCCTGAAGAGCGACGCGACACGTTCGGTCGACATCGCCGCTCTCATGCAGCGGGCTGGAACGCAGGAGCTGACCGAGGTCTACGACTCAAAGCCTTCCCCCGAGCGCGAGAAGTTCGCATCGCTCGCGCACGGCGCCCAGTTCGTCGAGGTCAAGGTCGACCCCGAGCTTGGGACGGTCCGTGTCAGCCGCGTCATCGAGATCACCGCGTGCGGCAAGATCCTCAACCCCCTTGCCTCGCACAGCCAGGAGATCGGCGGCGTGGTCTGGGGCATCGGCATGGCCCTGGAAGAAGCCACCGAGATCGACCACCGCTACGGCCGCATCATGAATGCCAGCCTGCAGCACTACCACGTGCCGGTGAATGCCGACATCCACGCCATCGAGACGATCTTCGTCGAGGAGGACGACACCATCGTCAATCCGCTGGGCGTCAAGGGCATGGGAGAGCTCGGAATGGTCGGCATTCCGGCTGCTATTGCCAATGCGGTGTACCACGCCACAGGCAAGCGCATTCGCGATCTTCCCATCACGCCCGACAAGCTGGTCTAGCCAGACGACAACTCGCCTGTATCCGAGCGCAGGTGCAGGAGACGGTCAGCCCGCTGCATCAAGCAGCCACTACATCATGTCCGCTTCGGGTCGAAAACGGACAGCCGTCCCCCTTGACATCCTAATGACCCTTGCTCTTCCTACGCCGTTTGTCGATTTCGAAGACTGGCCTCCAAGGCTTGCGAAGAATCCTGAAGAACGACCGGAGCTCTGGAAGATCCGTCTCCTGCAATGAGTTGCCACTGATCATTGAGGTTAGGTGACCGACCTCGTGTCCTGCGAAATTTGCGCGCAACAGCTTTTTCGCCAGATCCACGGTCGGCGGCGGAGCTTGTGTTCCTGACTGGACATCCCACCAGTCAGCGAGAGCCAACACGAACGAAAGCCAACTGCTGACAAACGCGAATCTGTACTTGGCACCGTCATCCCAACCAACGAAGTCAGACGTCCGAAGATCTCCTCTTTTTCCACCGCCTTTTGTCCGGCTAAATTCCAACCTGGAAAACTTGGCCGCCGTGCGTATCTCTTTGTCCGTGAGCGTCAAACCTTGCCTCTTGGCCTCCGAAGCAATCCATGCCTTCGGATCAATGGCCTCCCTCTTCTCATTGAGCAGCCACGCGGCCTGGAACATCAGATAGATGCCCGGCATGCGCTCCTTGTGGCCGAACGGATAGTTGCCATGGCCCTCTCGCTCCAGGATCTGGGCTTTGAGACGCTCTACGTCCTCCGCATCGAGGTAGAGGTCCGCCTCCAGGATTTGGTCCAGGCCGACAGCGAAGGCCTCCGGAGGTCCCATCCCTGGATCGCCCTTGCCACGCAGTATCTGGTCGCGCCTGTACGCAAGGACTTCGTTCCAAAGTGGCGCGTCGATGAGAATGGCGCCGTCAAACTCGACCCGCTCAAGGTCGTGAATTCTTACTTCGCTGTACTTCCGGATTTCGCGACCCCGCTTATCCCGACCGGTTACCGTGTACACCCTTCGCCGGCTCAGCCCACCACCAGCAAAGGTCGGCTTAACGGCTCGGCGGGAGTGAGCGACCTGTTCGTAGGAATCGTTCGACAACTGCAAGTACAGCACGTCATTGCAGAAGCGCTTGACCGGAAAGGTCCCGGCATCGAGAGGGCCGGTGACCGCGGTGTCATGGTCGACAGCGTCCACCTCGTGGGCTTTGCTCGGTAGGGCGAGGGCCGCCTGCAGATAGCAGTAGACCAGATGTCTGGCTGGGCTCACCTGCACGTATACCGGCACATTCTCCTGTGCGAGGAACTCTAGGCCTTCGACCCCTTCTGGCTTGTACTTCTGCCAGCCGGCATCGGTCAGCGGAATCATTCGGTCCTGCGCGTTCCTTTTCTTCATCAACCCATCCGTGTGGCCTGCCGAATCTGGCGGACGGATTTTTGCGCACAAGATCTCGGTTAGGCAACGGCCCGCATCTTCGTCTGCAGCAACTACCGACGTAGGCGTCGTTCTCTAACTGGTCGTCGTGCAACACCCCGCTCGCGGCTCTCAGAATCGCATACCGGTTCCCGCACGGACGTCCTCGGACACAGTCGAATTAACCCCGTAGACCAGAAAATCCGGGGCGCGGAAAAATCGTCATCTCCAATGGAACAAAGCCTTGTCTCACATGGCTTTCGTCGGCGTCCACATGACGGAATGTTGGAACAATCCGGCGGAATGAATGCCTTATCCCGCGTGGATCGGCAGCATGCGATCCGTGTTCACCCACCGAGATCCGCATGACCACGTATCCCCTTGAAACCATCTTCCGCCTGGCCCGTGTGCTTGAGGTAACCGGCCTCTCGCGGTCGACGCTCTACCTCTACATCAGCCAAGACAAGTTTCCCAAGCCGCGCAAGCTTGGTGCCCGCGCGGTGGGTTGGTTCGCCAGCGAAGTGTTTGCCTGGGTAGCGGCGCGTGAGCTTGCCGCCTGAGTCATCTAACGCTAATTCGACGACGCCATCGCTCAGCCAGATCGGGCCGTTCATGGGCACAACGATCCCGGGCAGTTCCAGATTCTCCACGTCTTGAAGAGATGAGATTTGCGGATCTGTATCCAATAGCGAAGCGCAACACCAATCCATAACCACTAATGCTATGAAAGCAGTTACCTATCGTATGCACCTTAACCAGCGCGTGCAGCCGCTGCCTGCCCTGGTACGCAATCCGCCCCTGGAGCCTGAGGGCGAGGACGACTACGCCGACCAACGCACGCAGGACATTCTGCGTCGCGAGCGTCAGCACCAGCAGGCGGCTGAACGGTTTCTCTGCCGTCAGACCGATGACGGCAGCCAGTTTGTAGCCGACACCCAGGACCGTGCACTCAAGGAGCTCATGGACCTGCTGACCAGCGTGCACAAAGCGCTGCTGGCTAACGACCGCAGTCCGGTCAGGCGCATTGGTCCGTGGCGGCCAGCGCCCGGGGTGGCCGTGGACCAGTACGCCCTCTCCGGCTTGGGTAGGTCACTGCATACGTGCTGTGTGCGTTACCTTGCCCTTGAGGAGCGCACACCCGACTGGCTGTGCGCCTACGCCGACTATGTCTTCAGTCCCCAAGTCACGGTGATGCTGCGCGCGCTGCAGCGCTGGGCCAAGCCCATCGGCATGTGGCTGGAGCCTGGCGTTCCTGCCTGCGATGACTCCCCGGATATGGAGTCGGTGATCGCCTTGAGCCGGCTTGCCCGCTTTGTGAGGCGGGTCTGTCGCTCCTGGCCGTTCATCAATGCGTGTCGCAAGATCCAGCGGCAGGCCCAGGACAACTTCGCCAGCGGTCGCAAGCTGCTGTTCAAGCTGTTCTCGCGCTGCTCGCGGCTGCTGGTACTGCGGGTGGATCTCTACTTCCGCCCCTGGGCCAAGGCCCTGGGCATCAGCCAGGACGCAGATGATCTGATCGAGAAGTTCTACCGCCGACTGCGGGATGGACGCATCGTCGATGACTACCTGGGCGCCATCTACAAGCGCGAGGATGGCATCAGCCGAGGAGCGCATTGGCACTGGCTGATCATGCTGGACGGCCACCGTCGCCGCGACGCCTATGGTTTGACAAGGCGGATCGGGGAGGACTGGATGCGCCTGGCTGGCGTCAACCGATCAAGCTACTTCAACTGCTATGTGAGAGCGCACCGGTTCAAGTTCAACGGCTTGGGACTGGTGCATGTGTCTGACACGAAGAAGCTTCTTGGCCTGCGCGCCGCGCTGGTGTATCTAACCAAACGCGACTGCGTGCTCAAGCTTCACGGCGGCAAGGACCAGCACTACCGAAGCAGTAAGCCTCGGGACAAGGACAAGAAGCCGCGTGGCGCTCCTCGGGCGAGTTCCGATAGCATGGCCACGCTCCGCCGCGTGCTTTCCGGGCGTCGTGACCGACCGTTGGAAACGCTCGCCCTGTAATGGCCTTGCTTTCCGACCACTGCATTGTTAACTGACTCGAACCAGGCTCCGGATGTTTCCTTTCCCCCGTCAGTACCCCCACTGCCCTGTCGACGCGCTTCCTGATCTCCTATACAACGCGGCCTATCACCTCTATCGTGAGGACACGGACATACCACCGGGCGTGCTATTGACCGACGCCATCGCCGCTTCGGCAGCCGCGGTGCACCTTTCCTACGACGTGGCCGGGCCGGATGGGCGACTTATGCCCTGCACAATCAATACGCTCGCTGTGTGTCGCAGTGGCTTGGGGAAAGGAGGATCCTATTGGGGGTTCTTCGCGCCGTTCTATCAGCTCGAAGCCGAGGCGGGAGATGGCAGCCTGCTCCTCCAAGAGGTGAGCTATCGCGGGCTCATGGATTCCGTTGCAGGAACGGGGCGTAACGTCTCGATCCAGCATGAGGATGGGGCCAGCTTTCTGGAGGGACCCCTCCTGAACGACTTTCCGGACAAGCTGACACAACTCTGGAGTGGAAAGCCCCCGGTCAAGCACAAGGTTCATGGTGTCTCACTCGCCGCGCGGGACGCGCGCTGTTCACTGGGAATGCGCATCCAGCCCAAGATCTTCTATCCCTTTCTCATCAAGACAAGCAGCAAGACGTTTGTCCAAGGTCTCTGGCCACGGGCCATCGCGGCATGTCATGACCCGGCGAAGTTCAACGAGCCCTTGGCACGATTTCCTCGGCCGTCTGCCGCCGGGCTCACGCTAGCCACCTTCCAGGATCGTCTGAAGGCTCTGCTGCTTCTTGCCAGCGAACGGGCTAATGATGGCCAGCTTGAGCGCACACGACTTGTGTTGGACGAGTCGGCGGCCGCCTTCCTGATCGGACTCAAGTATTGGCTCAAGGAGTGGGGTTCGGAGTACGACGATGTTGAAGAGGCCCGTGACAGGGTGTGGGAGAACACGCTTCGACTGGGCGCGGTTTTCCATGTGATGTGCGCGAACCAGACCACGGCCATCGGCCTGGAGATGGTGGAGCGGGCATGGACCATCGTCGAATGGTCGCTCACGCAACACCGCAAGATTTTCGTGGACGCGATTGCCAAGCCCGTCGCTAGCGCAAAGGCAACGCGTCCTCTGATCGCTGTCCGAGCAACAAGTAGGGCCCGCCCCGTCCAGAAGGCTCAGCTGCTCTTACTACGGATCGAGGAAATCGCTGCAGAGCGAGGCGAGGAGTGGGTAAGTCTGGACGAGGCAGGGAGCAGGGCCCATTTGACCGGCAATGCCCTCAAGCGGGCGGCACAACGTCTCGAACATGATGGACGGCTCAATACGCGGGTTCAGAGAGGCCAGCTCTGCTGTCGATTGCAGCGGTATACAAGCACCGGGACGCTCTGATCCCAGAGAAAGAAAAAATCAATGGGACTGTCACGCAGGGAGGGAGCCAGCGGCTCCCTCCCTGCGTCTATGCGGCAGAGCCGAATCAGCTCCCCAGAGCCCGGCGATGATCTGGATTGTCTCAACCCTGCTCCTGTGACGGTGCGACGCTCTCCTGAAGCACCTGGACCTGCCGGGCCCTGATCTCGCCGGACAGCAGTGGGCTGACCACCATGTAGACGATGACCGCCACGGCCGAGAGCCAAGCCTCCATCATCAGGGCTACGAACAGGAAGAACACGTGGAACGCCCAGAACAGCAGCGGCGAGAAGACGCCGATGGCTTTGCGCAGCTTGATGCGATTGGCCACCACGTTGTTCTGGAAGTACGGCAGCGGGAAGTGTCCGCTCTTCAAACTCAGGTAGGCCCGAGTGGTGACGGGGATGATGAAGAAGACCAGCGCAAGGCTGTAGATGAAAACGCCCATATTGTTGCTGCTCCTTGATTGATTGGGTTGTAGATCGGGCCGGCTCAGAAGCCCATGGCGTAGCCGAGGATCGGGTGGAGCATCTTGTTCTGGTACTGGACCAGGACCTCTCCGCTGGACTGATCGGTATCCACGCGGTAGCTGAAATCCACGGATCGAACGCGCTCGTAGTAGGTGTAGGTGACGCGGGCATCGCATTGATAGCTGTCGACGTCTTCGTCGTAGGCCTGCGTGCGGATGTTGGAGATCTCGTAGGTGTCGAGGATCCCCATGAACTCCTCAGACGTTCCCCGCTGGGTCTGAGGGGCGTACTTCTCCACCTCTGCCTCGATGGCTTGATCGAGGATGGAAAGCGTGTCCGTGTCACCGCAGTCGGGCGTGCCCCCTGCGCATCCCGACACGAGAACTGCTACGAACAATGAGCCCACTCCAGCCACATGCTTCATGTCTTCTCCTTTCAATGTGAAATTTCTGATCATTGCGAAACGACCCCATGCGCCCGCTTAGGGCTTGCACTTAACTTACGTGCTACGTAGAGTCTACCCGGGGCGTAGCCCATGGGCCATCCTGTCGGCATGCGTACAGCGCTTTCCGTCAGCAAATGAGCACCGCCCCGTCCGCGCCTCGTAGCGTGGTGGCCGCGCGTCTGCGCCAAGCTCGCCAGCTACGTGGGCTGAGCCAAAGGGAAGTTGGGGTGCGTATGGGGCTGGACAAAGACACGGCGTCGGCTCGCATAAGCCGCTACGAGAGCGAGTCCATGGCAGTCAGCCTGGAGTCCCTCTTTGAACTGGCCCATGCTCTAGACGTGCCGCCTGCGTATCTACTTGCAACTACGCCAGCCATGGCAGATGCCATCCTTTCGTTGGGTCGCGAGAGCGAATCCCAGCAGGGGTCCTTGGCGACCGTCCTAGGCGCCTTGACCAAGCTTCCCGTGACCCAGCGAAGGGCTTTGGTGAAGGACATTGTGGACGCCGCGTCCTTAGAGAAGCGCTGATCCAGTAGCGCCCGGCACCATTGCCGGGCGCTCTGTCCAAGCCGCTCCCTACACCCACCCCCGGGCAGCCATCGAGACCGCTCGATCAGCAGTCACGACGAAATGGTCCAGCAGTCGAACCTCCACCATGCCCAAGGCACTCTTGAGCTGGGCCGTGACTGCCCGGTCTGCCGCTGAGGGTTCGGCGTGACCACTGGGGTGGTTGTGGGCCAGCATGACCGCCGCCGCATTCAGCGCCAGCGCGCGCTGGACCACCACGCGCGGATACACCTGTGCTCCGTCCACCGAACCGGAGAACATGCGCTCCACGGCGATGAGGCGGTGGCGGCTATCGAGGAACGCTACCTCGAAGTGCTCCCTTGTCTCGCCGCCCAGTCGCAACCGGAAGAACGATTCGCACGCGGCTACTTCCCCGAACGATTGGCCAGGCCTGCCGGCCCGTCGTTCGAGAATCCGCAACGCGCGTGCAATTGCCCGATCCTCCCGCCTTCGACTGGCTTCCTCTGACAGGCCCATTCCGGCATCGGTGAGTGAGCTTGTTGCTGCTCTTGCCAACGTCATGCCACCCACCTCGTCACCTCCTCCCACGCGCGCTGTTTGATCCTGGCACCTTCCCCGAACCAGGCTGCGTCCCGGCGATGGTCATCGCTCCGGGCTCGCCGATGATGGTCGACGTACTCGGTGATGCCGTTGAGTAAGCCCCACGCCGTACCCCGGCTGGAGGACAGTTGGGATCCCCGGCCCCCTCCTTCGATCAGCGCGCGCACGTTGGCTACCGCGTGCTCGTTGACCACGGGGGCGGCATTGGGAACGGCGTAGGTCAGGATGCGACGAAGCAGGGCCTCCGCCGAATCCGGATCTACAGGCCGTTCGCACAGTGCCTTCATCCGCTCCACGAAACCGTCCCAGACCGAGACGGTGATCCCGAGCTGGCGCTTGATCCGCTCCGGATCGAACTGGCTGCGGTGCGGGACCTTGATGGCGCCCTCCCCTTGGCCCACGGCAATCGCTAGGGTGTTGTTGCAGACCACCCGGACCGAGGTGAACTGGGCGGTGGTGGCCAGTGTCCCGTCGCAGGCAGTGGCCAGTAGCAGATAGCCATTCACCCGGTCCCGGCCACGAAGCGTGGTGCTTTGCCCGGTCCGGGCCAGTGCCCAGAACTTTCGGCCCTCCCGCAGAACCCCCGCCGTCTCCAGCTCGAAGCCATTGGTCGCGGTCAGGTCCCGGTAGAACTCCAGGATCTCGCCCGGCTGTACGACCTGGAACCGCCTGGAGACCACGGCCAGGGGCTTCTTGGTGTCGGACCGATACAGGACCTTGTTCTGAGGGAAGGCATTGATGGTCCCGATGTTGTGGCTGCCGGTGACGTATCGGACCTCGGACTCTTCGATCTGCCAGTCCATGCCGGCTTGCTGCTTCCAGACCTCGATGGGCTGCTGACGGAGGAGCTTGTTGCCCAGGCCATGCCAAGGCTTCTGGCCCGCATAGGCCATGGTTTCAACCAGGTGCATTGTCGTTTCCTTGTAAGTGGACGGCATAAATGCACAAGGCCCGGACGAGCCGGGCCTTGTGGGAGATACCAGTAGTAGGAGGTAGATCAGGGATCGAGGAAATCACCGCAGTTGCCGCAGGTGGCCGTAGCCGTGCATTTGACGATGCCGGCCAGAACGGCCGTGGCGACCACCATGATGCAGTAGATCAACTCGACCTTGTTTTTCATCATTGCGAACGTCTCGAATGAGCACTTCGTTGCGGAGTGCCGGACGCAAAGCCAGCAATCACTGGATTCACAGCCGTGATATAGGTTTGAAATTCCATTTAATCCCTTTCCTCAAGGCGTTCACCATCACAACTTGGCGAGATTTCGGCATGGAAGGGATTCCCAGCCCGCTCCGGCCTCCGGAGTTCACAAGAACGCAGCGCCAGAGCGACGAATTGCGATAGTCAGTGCAACTGCTTGCAGATGGGCATGAGCTTAGCCTTCTCCCGATGCAGCTAGTGGGGTTCTCGCTCTGTGGAGCGTCTAACTTCGACCCATGGCCCGAAATAGTGCATTAACCCGCGCGCTTGTCGCATCAACAGTCCATGCTCAATCGGTGGCTCGAGCTGGCCGGCAGTGCCGACCCCGACTGCATGCCGATTGGACTCCACTAAATGCGAAGCTTGACCTGAAGACCACGCGCAGGGCGATGCACACTTTTAGGGCCATTGAGAGCCCAGCCTTGGCGAAGCCTGAGTACCGTTTGACCCAAGACATTGTCAGCTTGCTTCAGCAGGATACGGCAGCACTGGATCGGTTGGCGCTCCTGCCCGCGCCTCAAGAGCCCACGCTGTTGCAGGCCAAGTACCAGCTCATGACCTGCCTAGCAGAAGGGGTTCGCCAAGCCAGCTTGTTGGCCCCCAAAGGCTGTGACTCCCTACGACGGTGATTTCTGCAATCGCAGCTTTGCGTCGAAGTACTGCATCAAGCTCCTAACCAAGTTGATAACCAGGAGCGCCTCGTCGTGAGAGATCAGTTCCTCATTCGCATGAGCAAGAGTGGCGCGGTTCCGGATAGGGTCCAGCTGCTCCAGCAACGTTGCCGTGCTGTTGAGAATGTTCTTCATGGCCGCCTGCTGAGCCATCGGGACCTCGAAGCCAGGATGTTGCTGTCGAAGCACCTTGAAGTAGTAAACGATCCGAGGATCTGCCGGGGCATCCGTGAGGTCGAGATTGGCAACACGACAGGCTGTCCTCAGATATCCATGTAGCGCGGTGTGCAGCCGATCGGTGGCACTGACGGGGCCGTGTGTTTTGAGGAGCGTCGTTGCCTCGGCAAGTGCACGCTGAACGACGTCGCTGGTGATTTTCGGCTCTTGTCCGTCGACGGCGGCGACCTGCTGGCAACGCTTGGCCAGTGCCAGTAGCGTCTGATAGGCGGACGCGCTGCGCTGCATCTCAGACCCGGCCGGAAATCGACGGGCGATGCCCATCAGAATGGAGGCTTGGTCGCGTGGCTCTGAAGCGCTCAGAATGGCGATGAACTTCTTTCTAGTCGTGGCCTCAGCGAATGCATCGACATCCACCTCGAGGTCACAATAGTTCGCGTAGAACTCGCGATGAGAGGCGTAACTAAAGTCGCCAAGATACCCACCCGATACACCAATGTAGTTGTTAACTACCCAGTGGATCTCGCTTGATTTAAGCCCCTCCATGGCGCCCCTCCCCGGGCCTTCCAATAGTGGATGGCGGTCTCATTTGGGAGCACTATAGCGCCATGTCGGCCGCCGGGGGCGGCAGGGGATAGGTGCGATGGAACGACTTGAAGAAGAGGCGGGCACGCCCGCCCCAGAGAGTGGCTCGGTCCTAAGAGAAGCAGGCCCGCTGGTAGACAAGGTCAACCGGGCCCGGCTGGAGTTGTTAGACCTCTCCACGCGCAATCGCCTACTCAATACGCCGCGCAGTGGACGAGCTAAGACCGTCGAGGTCATCAATGAGCTAGCCAAGGTGATGTATCAGACCTTGGTCGTCGACGGTAAGCGGTTTACGTTTGTCGCGGGTCGGGCCGAACCGATGCAGGCGGACGAAGAGCTGCCCGGGCTATCGATAGAGTTGACGCTCGACGGGGAGCCGCTGTCCGGCCTCTATGAAGCACCGGAAGACCCTGAACTCCTGTCCCAACCGGATCTTGAACTGGACGAGCATGGTCGCGTCGTTAGCCAGTGGGATGCTCATCTCACCACACGGTTCACGCCTACCGGCTTGCAGAAGCGTCTTCTTGATCTCTACATCGACGCGCGCACGCTCCAGGAAGAGCAAGGTATCAACGTTCTTTACCTGGCCATCGGCTATCTGAAGTGGCGTGCACCAGGCGCCCCCAAAGTGGACCGATACGCGCCACTCGTTCTGGTCCCTGTGGCTCTTGAGCGAAGCAACGCGGGCGAGAAGTTTCATCTTCGCTGGCAGGGAGATGAAATCCAAGCCAACCTCTCGCTCCAGTTGTTCCTACAGCGGCAGTTCGGCATGAAGCTTCCGGACATCGAGGATTTTGAGTCTCTCGACATCGATGCCTACTTGGCCTCGGTCGCAAAGTTGGTGGAGGACACTCCGGACTGGGAGGTGCTCCCCAACGACGCAGTGCTTGGTCTGTTTTCGTTCGCCAAGTTCATGATGTATCGCGACCTCGATCCTGCTCTTTGGACGCAGTTTGGGGGGATGGAGTCCATTCCCATGCTTCGGGGCGTCGTATCGGATGGTTTTCCGGGCGCGGCGCTGTCAGGGGACAACTTCGACATCGATAAGGAGATCACGCCCGATCGCATGCGGCATGTCGTCGACTCAGACAGTTCGCAATCTCTAGTCGTTCATGACGCGCTGAATGGACACAGCATGGTGGTGCAAGGACCGCCAGGCACCGGTAAGTCCCAAACGATCGCCAATGTCATCGCCGGTGCTGTGGCCGCCGGTAAGCGGGTCCTGTTCGTAGCCGAGAAGCTGGCTGCTCTTGAAGTGGTCAAGCGCCGACTCGACCAGGTTAGAATCGGCAATGCATGTCTTGAGCTTCACAGTAACAAAGCCAACAAGCGGACCCTGCTCGAGGACCTTCGTCTTACATGGCAGCTGGCACAGATGCCGCAGGACCCCGGTGGCGCTATTGTTGAGCAGCTCGCTGAGCGCCAAGCGGATCTGAACGCGCACGCACAGCGGCTGCACCAGGTTCTACTGCCAGCCGCAATGACGCCCTATGCCGTGTTCGGCGAGCTCGTCAGGCTTCGCAGAGAGGGCTTCACGACAGAGCATCTCCCGCTGTCTGACCCGCTGAAGTGGGCACCTCACGAAGTCGATGCACGACGCAAGCTGCTGGCAGATATCTGTGATCGCATCAAGACCATGGGTGTGCCCGCCAACCATACTTGGTCTGGCGTGGACAACGACGTGCTTCTGCCCAACGACGTTGAGCGTTTAGGCAAAGAGATCGGAGTCTTGAAGCAACGCTTGGCGTCATGGCGGGAGTCCGCCATGCGCCTTCACGACGAACTGGCGTTGCCCTTTCCTGATCAATTAGGTTCCTGCACGCAGGCCGTCGCTCGCTGCGACCTGCTACTTACCGCACCACCTCTTGATGCCGCGGCTTTCTCAAGCGTGGCCTGGGAGAACATTGCCGCCGTCGAGGAGGCTCTGCAAGCACTGAATCTTGCCCAGGCGCTCAGAGACAGCACTCAGTCTCTGGTCGCGAACGAAGCCCGCGACTTGGAGTGGTCTGGAGCGAGGGCCAGCCTTGACGATTTGCTGCCGTCCTTCACTGTTGGATCGGAGTTTCAGGGCCTAGCCAGTGCGTATCGTGACCTGACGTCCGTCGCCCCCGACCTGACGCGCCTGGGTCAGCTCCTATCGGAGCGCGCCGAGCCCACGTTTGCCAGCGCGAGCAGGCTCGTCGCCATCGGCGAGCGCGCGGCCACGATCCCTGAGCTTGATCGCGACGCCTTGGTGGCCCGTATCTGGGAACGTGGGGTTGATACGGTTGAAGGGGTCGTCGAGTCCGTCGAGCGTGTGCAGAGCGCCCGTAAGCAAGTCTCCGGTGTATTCCGTGACAGTGCATGGTCGAAGGATTTTGAAACGGCACGGGAAGAGTTGGCGAGCCGGAGCGGGAGCTGGCTGAGGTTCCTTAGCGGCCAATGGCGCAACGCGAATCGATCTGTTCGCGCGCAGCTTGCCAATCCCAAGCTGCCTTCGGACCAGATGCTGGCCGCGCTCGATCAGTTGCTTGATGGCCAGGCCGCGCTGCAGCGTGTCCAGGACAGCGATGCCCAGGGTCTTGAGGCGTTTGGATCCAGTTGGGAACGGGATCGCTCCAACCCCGCGTATATGCGTGGCGTGGTCGCCTGGATGCGCACTCTGCGTCCTCTTGGCACCGGTGTTCGTGAACAGCTCGCAGACCTCTCCGACAGGCGCTTGGCGGTCGAACTTGCCACCCGCATTCGTCCTATCTTGGAGCGCGCCCAGGAGTCACTAACGCCGGTGCACGAAGCTCTACTGGCGGGTGAGAAGAAGCTGTGGGGTGAGGAAACATCACTCGTGGCGCTGCCGCTGTCAGTGATCACCAAACGGCTCGTTCCTTTTGCATCGTCGTTCGATGACGTCCAACACTTGGCTGATCGCAACGAGCTGACAATCTCCCAGGTGGCTGAGCGCCTTGGCCTACTAGAGCAGGACCAAGCCGCGCGCAAGCAACTTGCTGAGATGGCACCGACCGGTCGGTCTGCATTCGGGCCCCTATGGCTGGACATCGAGTCCGATGCTGCGGCGCTAAGCACTGCTTTGTCGTGGATGCATCAGAATGGTGAACTGCGTGATCTGGCCGCCGCCATTCGAGACCCCGCCGCAAAGCGCGCCCAAGGCCTTGAGCTGCTTGCCGCGGGTGAGGGCTTGGAAGGCGAGCTTATGGGTCTTTTCGCGACGCTCGCCTTTTCCGGAACAAAGCTGCTAAGTGCGGATCCTGCTAAGGCCTCTGTTGCTGAGGCGATCAAACAACTCAACGCCTGGGAGTCTGACCCAGAAGGGCTGCCGCAATGGGTTGGCTATCTGGCTCAAGCCAAGCGCGCTCAGCGACAAGGGCTGAGCTCCATCATCAAAGAGCTTCAGAGCGGGAACCTCGAGGCAGACCGCACGCGAGGCACCTTTGACCTGGCCTACATGGAGTCCTTGTTGGCCGCGATGATCGCTCGAGATCGCGAGCTAGGTCAGTTCGACGGCAAGCGACAAACGGCGCTCGTAGAAAGTTTCACCTCATTAGACCGCGACCGCATCGATCTGGCACGACGCCAGGTCAGTCAGGTCCATCGCGCGAATATCCCCCAGCGGGGTGGCGCGACTGGCCCTACGGCGGTGCTGATGGGCGAGATGGCGAGAAAGCGAGGTCACCTGCCGATCCGCGGCCTGATGGAGCGCGCGGCGCCAGCGATCCAAGCACTCAAGCCCGTCTTCATGATGAGCCCTCTGTCGGTCGCACAGTTCCTGCCGCCCGGCAAGATCGAGTTTGATCTGCTCGTGGTCGACGAAGCTAGCCAGGTCCAGCCAATCGATGCGCTGGGGGCCATCGCACGTGCCAAGCAGATCGTGGTTGTGGGTGATGAGCGCCAATTGCCGCCTACGCGGTTCTTCTCCAAAACACTGGGCGATGGCAACGATGGCTCAGATAGCGACGGTGCCCAGCCAGCTGACGTCGAGAGTATTCTGGGACTTTGCAGGGCCAGGGGCCTGCCTGAGCGCATGCTGCGATGGCATTACCGCAGTCGCCATCAGTCTCTGATCGCCGTTTCCAACCAGGAGTTCTACGACAACAAGCTGGTCATCGTGCCCAGCCCCTATACAGGCGAAGCCGGTGTTGGTCTTCGTTTTCATCATCTCACCGACGCGATCTACGACCGAGGCAACACGCGCACCAATCCGAAGGAAGCAAAAGCGATAGCGCAGGCTGTCATCGCGCACGCGCTAACCAAACCCAACCTGACCCTCGGTGTTGCCGCCTTCTCAACTCAGCAACGACGCGCGGTGTTTGACGAGATTGAGCTTCTCCGGCGCCAGCACCCTGAGACTGAAGGTTTCTTCGGGGCCCATGCGCACGAACCATTCTTCGTAAAGAGTTTGGAGAACATCCAAGGCGATGAGCGCGACGTGATCCTGATCTCGATCGGTTACGGCCGCGATGCGCACGGCAACGTCAGCATGAACTTTGGCCCCGTGAGCAACGAAGGTGGCGAGCGCCGCCTAAACGTCTTGATCAGTCGGGCAAAGTCACGCTGCGAGGTCTTCTCTTCGATCACCGACGAGGATATCGACCTCGAGCGCGGCAGGGGCAAGGGTACCGCGGCGCTGAAGCTGTTTATGCACTATGCGCGCACGGGCCGCATGCACATCGACAGGAGCGCTGAGGAACACAAGGACGGCGTGTTCGAGCAGGAGGTCGCCGCCGCTCTCCGTTCTCGTGGTTACGATTTTCACACCAATGTAGGTGAAGCTGGCATCTTCGTTGATATCGCCATCTATGATCCGGCTAAACCGGGCAGATACATTCTCGGCATTGAATGCGACGGCGACTCGTACAGGGAGGCCAAGAGCGCGCGCGATCGTGATCGTTTGCGCGAGCAAGCGCTTCGCGACAAAGGCTGGAACGTCCACAGAATTTGGAGCTCTGAGTGGTTCCGCCGCCCGAAGGCAAAGCTCGATGAACTTGTGGCCATCATCGAGGCAGCGAAGTTGGAGCCCGATCCTCTGGCTACCGAACAATCGCCGCGCTCTCGTGCTGTGCCGGTCGACTTTGAGACCGTTGAGCACGAGGACTACGTCGAAGTCGGATTGGTTGCGCTGGAGACACCTCCGGCGCCAGCCTATGTGGAGGCCTCGTTCTCAGTTCCTAAGCACCAGTACGAACTCCACCTGGTCCCACCCGGACGCATGGCGACCATCGTTCGAGACGTGGTTCAAGTAGAGGGCCCGGTTCACTGCTCTGAAGTAGCTGTGAGAATCCGCTCTCTATGGGATCTGCAGCGAACGGGCGGGAGAATTCAAGCCGCGGTTGATGACGGCATCGCGCAAGCTGTACGAGATGGCCTCGTCGTACGCGAGGGTGACTTCCTGCTATGGCCAGGCAGAGAAGCTGTTCCCAGGGATCGTAGCGGAGCTGGGTCCAACACTCTCCGCAGGCCGGAGCTGTTGCCCCCGATGGAGATTGATGCGGCGATCCTGAGCTTGGTCAAAGAGAACCTCGGCGCCACGCTTGACGAGGTCGCGTTGCATGTCTCCAGGAAGCTCGGATACCGCACCACCAGCGCACAGCTTAGGTCAGCTTTAGTTGCTCGGGCCGAGGTACTGGTATCAAAAGGACGTCTCGAGCTACGAGCGGGGAGTCTGTCCCTAGGTTCTCAGGGATGAGTGGGATGGTTGAAAGGGCTGCGATCGACACCGCTTCAGCAAAGAGTCGGGCTGGATTGCCCCCTCACCAGGTCCAATCTCAAGCACCAGATTCTTGGCGGTAACGGTGACGGTAGCAAAGAATTTTCAGCGCAATAAATTCGCTAACAATCAACATCTTGCCGACAGTTTGATGGAGCACCCATACCACCAGAATTTCTTTGAAATTCAACGCGTTGCAAAAAACCCGCCCATGGCGGGTTTTTTGTTGTCTGTGGGAAGGCTTACGGAATGGGATGAGGTCGGCTTAAGGACGGCTTAGTGGGCCGCCTCGCTGCACTCACTGGCAACAGGCGACCCTCGCTCAGCTCAATAGTCTCCAGGAGCCGCCGATCTCTCCAAAATGAGGAGCGTCCGTTTCCATCTCACGCCGGCTTTTGCCGTGCCCTGCATCGGACGGCCTGCAAGGCATCGCGGCCAGGCTCAGAACCGTCCACTAAAGTTGTGCGCCAGCGGGCCGGTCGCATGTCAGCGGAGAGTGCACTATTCTCATTGCTGGGGATCAAATTCGCAGCAACGGCAGGCTCGAAGCCTGACGCGTATGCAGTCGAAGACCGCTGACAAACGGATAGTGACAGCGAATGAGCAGTGCGCCTACCGACTCTCAAAGCGGCTACAGACAATCGATACCGCTTTCTTGGCTTCAGTCACCTGAAGATGGGGATCGTTCTTCCCTGATGGAATTCGCCCGTGGAACCCTCTACGGCCTGGCCAGGCAGGAAGCGGGGGCTTTTGGTGTAGTGCACGTTTCCCGCGTACGAAATTCCTTTAATAGACTTGGCTCGGCAACGCTGTATAGGGTGGCGTTGAGACTGCTCGAACTTCTGCGAGAAGCAGAGCCCGTCATGGGTGGCTATTGGCTACTGACACCATACCGCGTCGTAGAGATCAATGGAAAATTCATGTTCGTGGGAGCGGCCCCTAATATGCATGGGTTGCTGGGAGGGTGCACACGCCACGGGCTTTCTCGTTTTGTGTCGAGAGATACCGCTGAGAACTTGCCGCACCAGGTCCTAGAAAATTGGATGGGAGCTTCCGACCACGACCCCGCCAGCGTTGTCGCTGCACTCATATCCGGCCACAAACTCAATTCAGCCAAGACTTCTGGCTTGTCTGGCGTGGAATTCTTGAGCCTGCCGAGCACAAGAGACGGACACATCCCATTTCTTTGGACCGACCAGCCCAACAAAGCGGCATTAGTCGACCAGATCGCCATATGTAGACAACGAGCTCATGGCAGCACTCGCTTCTTCTCCGCGAGCGTGCAAAACGGCTCAGTCATCTCCGAGGCACCGATAAATATTGAGGCTGCCAGGCTGTTCTTCTCTGTTGCGAGTCACCTTGGATCGGCCCCCAAAGCCATCATTCGGTCGGGCGAGCGTGAAACGAGCATCACTCTAAATCTGAGGCTACCCGCCGCGGAATACCGACTCGCCCTTGCGATCTCTACGCAGATAGTCCGTTCCGGCCTTACAACAACCTTCACAGCACCAACGGAACTAGCACCAGTTCTCCTCTCGCGAATCGCGAAGCTAGGCTGCTTCTCGGACACCCTGAAATGACTACACCATCCTATTCCGTTCACTCAGTCCATAAGACGCTGCTTGACACACTACATCAATACCTTAGCGCTCAATATCACATCTGGGACGAATGGCTTATCAGCGAACGGGACCGAATCTTTGAACAGCCTGGAAACACATTCCAGGAGCCTAGGCTCGAGGCGACACCGCAATACTCTCAGGGTAGCCGCTACCCTGACCTGAAAATTCCCGAAGCCGCAAAGTCAATCTTGGTGCGCGCCTCCAGTGAAGGCTCCACCGGGATCCCAAAGATCGCTTACACGCATCAATGCAAAGCACTTGAGCACTTCCTTGCCGGCAAGAACCTGATTGTTGCAACAGGCACCGGCTCGGGAAAAACCGAGAGCTTTTTGATGCCAATCCTTTCGAGCCTCGCCATTGAGGCTGAAAGCAGGCCTCAATCTTGGCGAAAGACTGGAGTTCGCGCGATTCTTCTGTATCCGATGAATGCGCTGGTCAATGATCAACTGGGCCGACTGAGACGCCTCTTCGGCAATCCAACGGTAAGCGAGAAGCTACAAGGGGCCAATTCCCGGAGAGCAACATTCGGCATGTATACAAGCCGCTCTCCCTATCCGGGAATTCGATCGAACCGGAAGGATAAGGAGCGCATAGAAGACGAGATCAGAAAACTCTACCTCGAGGGAATGACTGCCGACTACAGAAGCCAACTTAAGGTTGAAGGTAAATGGCCAGCCAAGGACCTCGCATCTTTCTTGGGGTCGAGACTTGAAACAAGTCCAACCGACTCTGAACTCCTAACGCGTCATGAGATGCAGTGCGTTGCTCCAGACATCCTGGTTACAAACTACTCCATGCTTGAGTACATGATGCTGCGGCCTCTCGAAGCGCCCATCTTTCAGCAGACTGCAGAGTGGCTCCAGGAAGACAGTCAGAATGAACTGATAATTGTTCTTGACGAAGCTCACATGTATAGAGGCTCTGGCGGCGCCGAGGTTGCCTACCTCCTCCGCAGGCTTCGATCACGGCTAAATGTTGCGGCACACCGCATCCGATTCATCTTGACCAGCGCAAGTCTAGGATCATCTGAGGCTGCCGAGACTGAGATCACGAATTTTGCCGAGAAGCTTACCGGGGGCCCTTCTTCGAGTTTCAACTTAGTAGTAGGCGACCTGGAAAAGCGTTCAGGCGGGGAACCGGCCGACGCACTAACGCAGAAGACTCTTTCAGAGTTCGACTTCTCTGCGATTCTCTCTGCCTCCATGGACGTTAGCAGGGCGCAGGCCGATATAGTCGCACTGTCTAAGTCTCTATCCATCTTGGTGGCAGATCCATCGCCTAGCCAAGAGGGTCTTCAGCAATATGCTTTCAGATTTCTTGAGAAGCTCCCTGTGGCCTTGCTAGTAGCAGAGCGGCTATCGCGCTCGCCGCTGACGCTCACCGAATGTGCTGAGCTCGCATTTCCTTATAGCGAAGGCAGGCTAGCCGCAACGGAGGCTCTTCTGGCGCTGATGTCGTTCGCAAAGGACTACGACAAGAGCCGCTCCTTCTGCCCTATCCGATCTCACATGTTCTTTCGCGGTCTTCCCGGACTCTTTGCATGCACCAACATCGAGTGTGGCTCACGCGCATCATCCGGAAGCCATGTGCTCGGACGACTTCACGCGAATGCAAGACTGCGATGCGAGTGTGGATCCAGAGTCTACGAGCTGCTCACTCATAGATCATGCGGCGCTAGCTTTTTACGTGGATACTTGTCGGGCGCAGATGGTGACTTCTTGTGGCATCAGCCATCCAACGGGACCTGGACAGAAACCCAATTAGTCGAATCTCAGTTCTATGTCGTTTCTGAACAGGAAGCCGCCACCTTAAGTGGCGGCACGATGACTTGGCTGCACACTTTGACCGGGCAATTGCTTCCGACGGCTCCGAGCGGCAAAAGAAGCGGAGAGTACCTGCCGCTCCTTCGTCCAAGCGCAGAGACAAGAGAGCAGGGACGTCGAGTTCTTAGCTTAAAGGGCGACTGCCCCGCGTGCGGTCAAAGAAGTAGCGCGGAAGCGCCTCTTGCAATGGATCTAGCAACCAAGGGAGAAGCCCCATTCGCTCATCTAATCCGGGCGCAAGTGGCTGCTCAGCCTCTTACTAGACCTCAAACACCGCAGACACCAAATGGCGGCAGAAAGACGATTGTCTTCTCTGATGGTCGACAGAAGGCCGCCAGACTAGCTCGAGATATCCCTCGCGAAATCGAGCTTGACGTCTTTCGTCAGACAATATTTGTAGCTGCCAAGCTCCTTCTGGAGCGCAAGCGGGAGCCGAGGCTGCACAAAGACTTGTATGTCGCCTTTCTTAAGTGCCTTCTCGTCCATGATCTACGCTTTTTCGATGGCGATGACAGAGCACATATTGAGAATGACCTTCGGAGTTTCAATCGCTTCTACGACGGCGACCTAGAAGCGCAGCTGCAGGACGATAGCTTGTCGCCACCCCCGAGCTATTGGGCGATCCTCCTCAAACAGTTGGGAACGCCCTTCTATTCGGTGAGTGCGCTAACTCTAGGATACGTTGCCCCGGTAGCCCGGCCCATTGGACTCAAGATCGCCTCTGAAATAGATGGAGTCACGCCAGTCGATCTAGAAGCCATCTCCGTTGTATGGATACAACGTCTCTTGGCTCGTTTTGCTTTCGGGAGAGACATTCCTGATGGCGTAAGGAATCAGGCATCTAGGTATCCAATAAAGCGTTCGTTCGCTGCCGATGGGTTCTCGCGCTCACAGAAAGCTCTACTTGAGTCAAAAGGCCTGAATGTTGACCACATAGCAAACTGCCTCGCCAGCAATCTGTGCGATGCGAAACCAGATGGTTCAATTTATCTCAGACCGGCCCACATATCCCTGCGTCCCGCGCTAGACGACCATTGGGCGCAGTGTGCGCGATGCAAGAGCGTATCGCCAAGACTACTTTTCGGACGCTGCCCCAACTGCACAGACAGCGCAGCGACGCTAGTCGACCCGAACAGCACCAGCTATCTTCGAGCTCGCAAGGGTTTCTGGCGAGATCCAGTCGCAAGGGCTGTGGCTCTGGGCTCGCCTTTGATGAACATTGATGTGCAGGAGCACAGCGCCCAGCTTTCCCACAAGGATGCGAGTAGCCCTTCGCCGACTACAGAAGTCTTTGAACGACAGTTTCGCGACATACTTCGTCCCGGAGAGCGGGCAATCGACGTGCTAAGTTGCACAACGACTATGGAAGTCGGCATCGATATCGGCTCACTGATTTCGGTGTCAATGCGCAATGTCCCACCGATGCGCCAGAACTACCAGCAGCGTGCAGGCCGAGCCGGCCGACGCGGTTCATCGGTGTCTACCGTCGTTACGTATGCGCAATCCAGCGCTCACGATGCTCACTACTTCCAGAATCCGAACAAGATCTTAGCCGGCGACCCGCCAAAGCCTGTCCTCGATACATCTAACCCGCGGATCACGGATAGGCATCTTCTTGCCCAGCTCTTGCAAGACTTCTTTCGCCCTCTCGCAACCGCCTCGGCGACCGGGGATATCTACACCGCTCTCGGTGACACTTGGACCTTCTACAACTCGGATAAGTCGACCGGCCTCGAAGAGTTCAAATCATGGGTGCGCACAAAACCTGAGGGAATTGACTCGCTTCGGAGAGCTGAAGAATGGCTTCCTGAAGGGCAGGTCGCTGCATCCGTCGCCGACGCGATGATCCAAGAGATCGAAGCCAGGCGCCCCTCTTCTGAAGAAGGATTAGAGACAAGCCTCATAGAGTTTCTGTTCTCAAAGGGACTACTGCCTTCCTACGCGTTCCCTACCGATCTCTGCGCCTTGCAAATACAGGAGCCGACTAGCAAGGGCGGTTTTCGAACCGTAGAGAAGGCACAACAGGGCCTTAGCATTGCCCTCTCGGAGTATGCCCCCGGACGCCTTGTAGTAGTAAACAAGAAGACCTATCGCATAGGAACTGTCGCGTCTTCTGGGCCGGATACTGAAGTGGACCGCGCAAAAGTCCTGTTCGACCAGAGCAAGGTACATAGAAGCTGCACACAGTGTTCATACACCGCTGGGTTCATAGCGAGCGATGATGGTGAGAAGCAGTGCCCTCAGTGTGGGTCTGGCACGCTAAGAACGATGACCGTCATCCGTCCAGAGATGGTGTTCCCCGATGGGCGTAAAGGTATAGATGAGTTTGAGGACCAGGTTTTCAGCCGCGTTACTCAAGCACAGCTCCCCTTACCCGAAGAGGATCGCCGGATCGAAACCAAGCCGTTTGGAGTCCGCGGCGGCCTTGCTCACCTACGCAAGCAACGGTTGGTGGTAGTCAATGAGGGCGATCCAGAGTCGGATGAAGTCGGCTTCCGCGTGTGCTGCAAATGCGGGAAGGTTCTGTCAGAGGGAGATCACGAGGGAACTCACGCTCGCGATTACTACATTCGCTCCGCTGGCCAACAGCTTCCGCCGCGCTGTGATGGGGAGTTCAAGAGCGTTTTCTTGGGCTATGCATTCACATCGGACGTGCTTCTTCTTAGAGTAAATCTTGATAGCCCACTAAGGTTCGGAATTCTTGAGCGCCGAGACAGGAAGCCGCTAGAGGACGCATTGCAGACGCTGTGCGAAGCGCTAACTCTTTCAATGGGGCGTATTCTTGACATAGATACGAAGGAAGTCAGCGCGGGCTATCGCCTCGGCAATGACGGGTCGACATCGTTTGCGGACATTTTTATCTATGACACTTTGTCTGGCGGCGCTGGCTACGCGCTGCAGGCCGGAGAGTCTTTTGCATCGATATTTGCCGAAGCCAGAACCCTGTTATACAACTGCGATTGCACCACATCGTGTGAGAAGTGCCTACGCCACTACTCGAACCGCTTTTTTCATGCAGATCTCGACAGAAGCCTAGGAATCGACCTTGCCAACTACGTGGAACTCGGCTTGGCACCAGAAGAGTTATCGGAGGATTCGCAATTAGCGGCTCTACATCCTCTTCTAGAGATGGTTAGGTTAGCTGGATGGAAGATCACAAACGGGCCGCGGGGAACTTCCGTAGCTCACAATGGCAGAGCGCTTCGTTTAGCGGCATGCCCATCCTTACGAGCCTGCGACCCAAAGGTTCGCCTAGACGGAGAGACACTTCTGACTTTCACCCCTTATGAGCTAGCAAGGGACCTTCCAAGTGCGTTCGCGGAACTGGTATGAGTAAGGGAAACGTGATCCCGCTGGCATCAAGAGAAGCAAGGCTTAAGCATCTGATCCGGCATCATCTCCAGGAGCTCGGCTTTCAGCGCGATGCAGAAGGTCGCTTGCAGCCCCCAAGTTTGGATAAGGATGCCTATCGGCGGTTCCATCGCGGCCAACGCGAAGAGAAGCTCGTTGCAAACAAGGCTTGGTTAGGCAAGCATCAGAGCTCTCTTCTTAGATGGTTTGCATCAGGTTCTGACATTAAGCCTCACTTGATCCGTCCAGAACTGGAGCTCGTAGATGGTCGCACCTGGCAGTCAGACCTATTCCGCATGGCGAGCCTTTATTGGCAGGTGCCTGTGTCCGACGGCTATGGGAGAAGGATGAGGTTTCTTGTGTGGGATCGGGGCAATGACAAGCTGATTGGCATATTTGCCTTGGGGGATGCCGTCTTCAATCAGGCAGCTCGTGACGCTGCCATAGGGTGGGATCACCATCGCCGCTCCGAAGCGCTGGTGAACCTGATGGATGCTTACGTACTTGGAGCCCTACCCCCATACAGCCACCTGCTCGGAGGCAAGTTGGTTGCCTCGCTGATCAGATCGCGGAAGGTCGTCAACGCCTTCGAGGAAAGATATGGGGGGTCAAGAGGCCTCATTTCAAAGAAGAAGAAGAGCGCGCGACTTCTGGCAGTGACAACTACATCTGCACTTGGGAGGTCGTCGACATACAACCGGCTTCAGTTGAATGGCCGAAAGATCTTCGAGCCAATTGGATTCACTTCGGGATGGGGTCACTTCCACTTCTCAGGCAGTATCTTTGACGAGCTTCGCTCGTACCTCGAGCACGTCAAAGATGACTATGCAACCAACTTCGAGTTCGGCTCAGGTCCGAATTGGCGAATTCGCGTTATTCGGCGAGCACTTGAGCGACTTGGGATGGACACTAAGCTCGCTAAGCACGGCTTTGTCAGAGAGGTGTTCCTTTGTAAGATTGCCTCTAATGCGGACGTTTTGCTCCGAGGCGAGGGAAGACGCGTCTTGTATGGCGGTCTACCTACCGTTCGCGAGGCTTCGCGGGCTGCGCTTGAGAGATGGGTAATTCCTCGAAGTGAAAGAGATCTTCGCTATAGAGACTGGCTAGTCACCGACCTCCTCGCCTCGATACATGGAAATTCGACTCGACTCGATCTAGCCGGTGTGCAAGCGCATGGACTGGGCAATTGACTCTTCCAGAGATCACGTCAAGGCCGGAACTCCTGCGGCCTATCAGCATCTACTGAGATGCCCGGTATGCGAGGCAAGCGTCTATCATCGGCACGGGAACTACAATCGACCGCACTTTGCACATTACAGTCGGAACTTTAGTGTCGCATGCGAGCTTTATCAGCCCGGCACTGGCTCAGTCAAACCGAAGGCAGCGTCGCCCCATTCTAAGCCGCCGACCTCAGCAGGTCCGGCAGTTGTCTGGGTAGATCAGCGACCCATTCCGCTTAGCTTACAACTTCGCCTTCCGAAAGTTGCCGATGGCTATAGATCCACCCTGGCAGTCTGCTCATCATTGGGCAGAGCCGAGTTTTCTGGAGAGGAGCTATCACGAACTTCTTTCGCACAGCTTTCGCTGAGCACCCCGCCTGCTAAAGTTGAAACTAGTCCGGTTGATCCTGGATTGGCAATGCGAGTGGAGGCGGCTTTGTCTCAGTTCTGCCTCTCTGGAAACTACTTTCGAGTAACAGCCATCGGCGGAGTGCTCGAGAAGGCGAATGCGCCACTTCAACTTGGTGAAGAGTACGTTCTTGTTACTCAGAGCCAATTGCGCTCGCCTTGTCCACCCGCGTTGATTCATACAGAGCCCCAGAAGCAGCATCGAAGCTGGACTATCTATCGCCTACGTCTCCGCGACTCACCTGAGCACCAAGCAGGCGACATCATCGACCTAAAGTATTACTTGGCGCGCGCTATCGTACCCTCCAAGCCACGCGTCGATATCGTTTGGCCACCGCCGATTCGCTTTGATCTTGATGGATCCCCTATCTTCGCCGACACGGTCACGCAGCTGATCGTGCGATCCTGGGGACCTACCATCCATGCCGCTGCAACAAAGACCGATGTTGCTGTAACGGTGAAAAAGATTGCCGACGCCTTTTACCAGGTGGACTTCTGCGAGAGACCTAGTGAACTCGCCATCTGGTTAGATTCGGGATTTGTTAGGACTATCCGCTTTCTACCACTCGACCTGACTGGACCACGTGGGGCAGTGGTCATAGCGCACGACGCCATCAACCTGTTCTCAACTGAAGCGGCTGAGCATATCTCCAGAACTGGCTATGCCGACCTTGTCGTTCCATCGGAGCTGCTGTGGAGAAAGCTAAGAATAGATAACGTGGCAGTTCGACCTGTGCCGGATGGATTAGAGAATACATTCTCGGGGAGTTTCGGCGCTCTCGATCTTGGCTCCTTTGGGTCGGTTCATATCCCGAGAAATACGATCGTCGTTAGCGAGCAGCCGCGACCATGGCGCCACAGATTGAGCCAGCACATTCTCCGTTCTTTATCCCCAGCAGCGTCAGGCAAGCTGGCGGATGTCTGTTCGAAAGAACAGGCTGTCCGTTGGGCCATAGAAAACAATGCCTCGCACGCCCTTCCCTTTGTGCTAATCGCCCTGTCTTCTGAGAGCAACCATGGCGTTTCTTAACATCAATGCAAGAAAGCTCAACGTCCTGATATCGAAGGGGACCCACGAAGGCGAGCTAAGAAGATTCTTTCAGGAGTCCAAGCAGCTATTACTTCTGAGGGGCGCCAAGGTTCAGAATCTTCCTCACGGGCGAGAGGAGCGAGTTCGGGTCATTTGCGAAAGGCTCCCTAGAAAGACGGACGAAGTCCTCCGTAACTGGTTTACGACAAATGCTTCCATTGCGACACCGGTCCCCATGGAAGAGGTCCTTATGTATCTGGAGACGCTGTTCGACGAGAACGAACCGCTTCCAGCCGCAGAGGAACTCGCCATATGCCGCTCAGCGCTCAGCCAGCTGTTCTCTGACAACCCTGACGAGCGTCTGATTGAGCTTCTCGCACGGCCATTTGGTCCACGGGTGGTTGAGGAAATTGCGGCAAAGGACCATGAAGTTTCGGCAGATCTAGATGAGCAGGACTTTGAGTCGGCGTCAAAAGAGCACGATAGCGTTGGTCCTATACAGAACTTTCACCTAGCAGAGCTCATCGCCGCCATTGTCGCGAACGATGAGAACGCGATCGATGACGCCTTAGCTCCGTTCTCCGAAAGCACTCGTGGGCTAGTTAATGCGCTAGTTCGCTTACGTGCCGGCGACAAAGATTCTGCTCGAGAACAGTTGTCGCTTCTTCCATCTAGCGGCCCTGAATCTGATCTTGTTCGCCGTGCACTCGCGCAGGCCAGTCACCATCAGGCGGATGGCGCCTCTCCGACGGGAATTCGCGCACTAACTCCATCAGCACTGCCGCGCATACCAGAGGGCGATCAGTTTGAAATTGTTGGAATCTACACAACGGAACTGAGTAACGGAGCAATTTTTGTCGATCCTGTCCTCATCATCTTGGAGGGCAATCCCTACTATCTCAGCAGGGAAGACAGACTTCATATGTTCCCAGAGAGCGGCTCCGTGATGAGCCACAGATCTGCGCTTCGATCTGCATTCAAACGAGGCGCACTTGTTCGCTGGATCGTGTCTGAGCGAGATGGCGCGGAGGGCAAGACAAGATTCCACATGAGCAGCGAGCAGAATTCGCCTATCAGGGTGGTTAAGCTCTCAGTCCCGAGCAGTGACGCTGACGAAGTCCGGGATCGCATTAAGTCTTGCTCGATCCATGGCCGGGCCCAGGCGGGACAGCAGGTCGTCTTCTTACTATCTGACCACGTTGCGATTGTCTCTCCCAAGGGGATCTCTTATGCACGAGACGACGCATTTGAGCAGCCATGGCAGGCCTGGAGCTCATTAGAAACACACCTCATAGAAGGCGAACAGTATTGCTTGAGCCTTCCTACTGGGCCCTCATCAAATCTAGATCTATCCCCCCTTGAGATCGCTTTCCGGAGACTGCTTCGAGACATTGAATCTGAGACAAAGCTCACGTCCACCAAAGCCCAGCGACGCGAGATTTCAGAACTTCTTCGCAAGAGGGCGGGAGGAGAAATATCTCATCGAGCCAAGAGGATTGCCTCATCCATTGAGCAGATCTCGATGAATTCCGATGAGTTGGATGCAGTGCTTTCTCTTCTTGGCTCACAGAACGCTGTTCGCGATAGAGTTGAGGAGCTTGTAGCCGAGGAGCTGAAAGCGCGGCAGTCCGATAGAGCCGGACTGATAGCCGAGATCTCTGCTCTCAGGAGTAGGATTTCTGAGCTTGATAGATCTGCAAGAGATAAAGAGCGCAGCAACCGCCAACAAGCCGAGTCCGCGGCGAAGCAGGTGAAAGAAGCCTTCGATAGAGCCATCCGCGAAGGCACCGTGGCGCTAGCAAATGCCGAGGTGTTTCAGACGCTATCTAGCACATACCGTGCTCCGAGCCTTTCGAGTAATACCCCTGCAGAGAAGGCGCCGCCAGGCTTGTTCGTTCGCCATACCGCGATTTCAACGGAAGATGCGATTTCGAGGATGTTGGCGCTAGGAGTGAATAGACGGAAGGCCACTATCTTGTCGTCGCTTGCAGTTGTGGCGGCGTCCTGCGGGATAGCATTGGCTCTGGTAGGAACTTTGGCAAGGCAATGCGCCAGAATTCTTGCGCGCCAGGATCGAGACAACGCTGCTTTCATGGAAGTCTCAATGGGACTGACATCAAGTGATCTCGTTCATAGCGAAGCAGCCGAGCTTGCTGGTGCAGGCGGGCTTGCTATCCTCAATTCGGACCTTTCGCCTATCGAGATCTATGCTGCTTCGTTGATCGACTCACTTATTGATGATGCAACCTCAGGGACGAAAAGGTCTCCCGTCGTCGTCCTTTCGTGCGGTGGGGGGGACCTTTCTCTGTCCATCCCCAGCATCCTCCGACGAGTGTCGCTTGTAGTCGATCTTGAGTCGGATTGGCCCACAGATCTTCGAAGACTTGAGGATGTTGATCCAAGTGATATAGAACTTCTGGACCCCCTTCAACAGCGAGCTATGAACTCAATCAAAGACCTGGACGAAGACCTTCGCCGCCAGGTTGAGAATGCCTTTGTCGCGGCTGTTACACGCAATGGTTAGCTCTGTTCGCAGACGTGCTGGTCGACGCATGCAACCCTATTGATCCTCGGTGCGCGGCTTCTAGCCGCTGTTACCACATCGTGCTAATGGCCCCTGCCCTGGGGTCTAGTACCCCAATACGGATGGTCCGCATCCAATCATGAACCTTCGGCCCTTCCTATCGTTGGCTTACACCAACCACGGAAGCAGCCCGGATGCCAGTCACCACCCTCACCAAGCGTCTCGTTGCCACCGCCCAGCCCAAGGAACGCGCCTACGAGCTCAGGGACACGCAGGTACGCGGCCTCCTGCTCCGGGTGCAGCCCAGCGGGCATAAGGCCTGGGTCGTCACCTGGGAGCACGGGAAGCGTCGTACGCTGGGGTCCGCTGGGCACCTGACGCTCGACGAGGCTCGGGAGATTGCCCGCAAGATCATCGCGGAGTACATCCAGACCGGGCTGCCTAGCATCGCCAAGCCCCCCGCGCCGAAGATCACTTTCGCCGAGTTCCTGCGCGACCACTACGGCCCTTGGGCGCGCAGCGAACTTAAAGGGGCCGACAAGTACATCAGTCGCCTGAAGCGGGTCTTCCCGGGCCGCGGTCGACATGCCCATGTCTGACATCAACACAAGTTGCGGCTGGTGCGAGCCTGGGCTACGCGAGCGCGCCCGCGTCCGCCGTGAGGGACGCTCCGGTGATCACGCCTGCCGCGGGACTCGCGAGGAAGGCGACTGCATAGGCAATCTCCTCTGGTCGCGCGAAACGGCCGAGCGACGTCATGCTGCGTTGGAAATCGCCCGCAGGACCATCCGCCGGATTGGCATCCGTGTCGGTGGAGCCAGGGTTTACCAGGTTCACGGTGATGCCCTTGGGACCGAGTTCTCGTGACAGACCGCGGGTGAACGCGACCAGCGCCGCTTTAGTCATCGCATAGGCGGTCACGCCAGGAAACGGGACGCGCTCGGACAAGCCAGAGCCGATCGTGATGATTCGCCCACCCTCGGCCAGGTGCGGTATCACCGCCTTGGAGAAGAGGACGGGACCTCGCACATTCGTATTCATGAGACGCTGGTATTCGTCCATATCAAGATCTTCGATCGTCCCGTTGTGGGCGATCGCCGCACTGTTCACGAGAATGTCGAGTCCGCCCAGGAATTCGATAGCCTCGCTCACCGAGCGCGAGATGGCGGCAGGCTCGGCGCTGTCGGCCTGAATGGCGATGGCGCGCCGTCCGGTGCCTTGGATCGAAGTGGCCAATGCCCGCGCCTTGTCGGCCGACGCGCGATAGGTAAACGCTACGTCGGCGCCACCTTCTGCCAGAGCCCTCACGATTGCCGCGCCGATGCCACGCGCGCCGCCGGTCACCAGTGCGCGTTTTCCAATCAAGCTGATCATGTCGATCCTGTCGATGAGAGGCACCGGGACGCGCCGTGCGAAAGGCACACTCGGAACCAGGTTGACTGCTTGGCCATGCCAAGATCCGTCACCAGTATCCCGTCTGCGGACGTGTTCGACACTGGCTGTTCTTGCCGGGAACAGTTCGAAATTGCGGTCGGATCTCAGGGGGGCGCCATGCCGCCGCGCGGGCGTCCCATGCCGCATTGTCAGGAGCGTCGATCCCGGCGCCATGCTGCGGGTGTCGCGCCAGTGAGTTTTCGGAATGTCCGGCCGAAATGCACAGCGTCCGCAAATCCTGTCGCCTCGGCCACGCTCTCCAGTGAGGCGCTCGTGGTCAGGAGCAGGCGTTGGGCGTGCTGGATCCTGGATCGGAGTTGCCATTGATAGGGCGCAAGCCCCGTGGACGCCTTGAATGCCCGGCTGTAGTGATACGGCGAAAGCCCTGCATGAGAAGCCAGGGTAGCGAGCTCGACCCGGAGCGGCATACGGGCCTCCAGATAGCGGATGGCGTTTCGCAACTGCACGGGAGAGAGTCTTGACGGTCCCCGTGCCACGACCTTGCTGCGGGAGAAGAATCTCGCGGCGAACGCGGTGATCAGCCCATCGCCGTAGAGCTGGTCGCCGGCATCCTGATCAGATACGGCGTCTGCGATGAGTTGCATCAACGTCGACAGCTTCTCGTCCGAGAATCGGAGATCTGGTACGGACGCAGCATCCGTGTGCTTGAGATGGCAATGTTCGGCGAGTCGTTTCGCGTCGAACGAGACGCGTATGTCCCTTGCATAGCGGATGTCCTTGCTGAAGCCCCAGATGTCCATGCCCGCCGGGACGAAGTTCAACTGCTTCGGCCTGTAATCGACCGTGCACGCCGTGGAGCGTTTCAACCTGGGCTCTGAACGATGCTCGCCCACCTCCTCGAGGATCATGCCGACCCGGGCATTCTCCTGGTGAGGAACCTCGTACATGACGCGACCCGAGCAGGTGAAGTCTGTCAGGAGCGCATTCACACCGCTCCAGCTGCGAGCGATGCTGTGGACGCTCACCAGGTTTTCCAGAATGGGGGAGACGTTCTGCATGGACGGGCTCGCTCGATCTTTCATGGTGCATGCAACGACTGCTGTCATTGATACCAAGGCGCCTTCGCACCCCCACGATTCCGTCAGGAACCCTGGCGCAGCTTGTGGCGTGGCGAGACCTTCGGCGATTGCGTGGCGCTCCGATTCCTGAAGCGCGCCGCCTTCTGGCGGTTACCGCACTGGGCCATGCTGCACCAGCGCCGCTTGTGCGACTTGGTGCGGTCGTAGAACCACAGGATGCAATCCGGGTGCTCGCACTGCCGGACCAGGGCGAAGTCGCCATCCACGAGAAGGTGCGCTGCGGCTTCGGCCACCGGGCCGAGCAGCGATGCGGCCGTCCCATTCGCGGGTACATGGGTCATCGCCAATCCGCCTGCCGTATCCCGCTGCAGCCGCGGCGCGGTCAGATACGCCTGCAGGTGAACGTTGAGCGGCTGCACATCGAACGGTTCGCCTGCCTTGCGCGCGGCAATTGCTTCCCGCACCGCGTTCCGCAGGTCGCGGCCACGTTGCAGCAGGTCTGACGGCGTGTGCTCGCCTGCCGAAGCAACGCCCTGCCGCACCAGCCAGCGGTGCACATCCTCGCCGCTCTCCCAATGATCGATCGCCTGTCCCTGGCTGAGCGCCTCGGTGTTCAGCAGATCCAGTGCCAGGTGGTCCCCGACCTGCGGGGCATCCGGCATCCCGCTGATGCCGGCACGCGGTTCGACAGCACCCATGGAGGTAACCTCAAAAATGATAGTTGACAGGTTATCACGACCGGCGCAGACTGCGGCCGCGAGAAACCCTTAAAGTTTCATTTTAAAGGTTACTCCACTCAACCTCCCTTCCCTTGTGAGATCTGCCATGAACCTCCAAAGCCTTCTGCTCGCTGCCGCTACGCTGGGCAGTACGGCCCCAGCTGTCGCGGCCCAGCCCGCCGCCCAGGTCCACTACCGCACCGCCGATATCCAGGGCGTCAGCGTCTTCTATCGCGAAGCCGGACCGGCGGACGCCCCTGCGGTCCTCCTGCTCCACGGGTTTGGTGCGTCCTCCCATATGTTCCGGGACCTGATCCCGGTTCTGGCGCAGCGCTACCGCGTGATCGCCCCCGACCTGCCGGGCTTCGGCCAGACCACGGTCAAGCCGGGCGTCGCGTTCGACTACACGTTCGACAACGTGGCGTCGGTCATCGATGCCTTCACGGTCGACAAGGGCCTGGATCGCTATGCGATCTACGTGTTCGACTACGGCGCACCGGTCGGCTGGCGTTTGGCGGTGGCCAACCCGAAGAAGATCACCGCCATCGTCAGCCAGAATGGCAATGCCTACGAAGAAGGCCTGAGCGCTGGCTGGGCCGACATGCGCAAGGCATGGGCCGAGCCCACAGCGGAAAACCGCGAAGCGCTGCGTCGGTTCAACACGCCCGACATGATCAAGTGGCAATACACCGAGGGCGTCCGCGATACCTCACTGATCGCACCCGAGAGCTATCAGTTGGCATCCGCCGCGATCGCGCGCATCGGCGTCGAGCCGCAGATGGACCTGCTGCTGGATTACGGCAGCAATGTCCGGCAATACCCGCAGTTTCATGCCTTCTTGCGCCAGTACCAGCCGCCGACGCTGGCGATCTGGGGCAAGAACGATCCGTTCTTCCTCCCTGCCGGTGCGGAAGCCTTCAAGCGCGACAACCCCAGGGCAGAGGTTCGATTCCTGGATGCCGGCCACTTCGCCATCGAGACCCACGGCGACGAGATCGCGGCCCGCATGATGGAGTTCCTCGACCGCAACGTATCGCGGTGACGGGAAGAACCGCTGAAAGACCGACCAGATTGCCGCAGGCACTCATTCGCCGCTCTGCGCGCAGCGACTTCTGACATGCAGCGACCTGTAACGACTCGAAGTACGTACTCCGCTCCGAGCGCGTCAATTGGGAGGGAGACCTTGCGCTCCAGAACGAAGAGCATCGCGAGACTCGCGGACCCTTGTCTTCCGTCAGCGCCTCACCCCGCGCGTTTAACGCAACGCTTGCTAGACTCGCCCACGCACGCATTCATGCAGCCCTGTCCCTTCCACTGCCACGAGGATTCGCACGATGCGCAATGGCGCCACGTTATTGGTCGACGCGCTGGAGAATGAGGGCGTGGACCGCATCTTCGGCGTGCCGGGCGAGGAGAATCTCGACTTCCTGGAAGCGCTGCGGACCTCGCGCATCGAGCTGGTGCTGACACGCCATGAGCAGGCCGCCGCTTTCATGGCTGCGACGCATGGGCGGCTCACGGGTCGGCCCGGTGTCTGTCTGGCCACGCTGGGCCCAGGCGCGCTGAACTTCTCCACCGGCGCGGCGTACGCGCATCTGGGCGCCATGCCGTTGATCCTGATCACCGGCCAGAAGGCGGTGATGAGCGCCAAGCAGGCGCGCTTCCAGATCGTCGACATCGTCGCGTCGATGAAGCCGCTGACCAAGATGACGCGCCAGATCGTCAGCGCGGCCTCCATTCCCGCTACCGTGCGTGATGCGTTCCGTGTGGCCATGGAGGAGCGGCCGGGCCCGGTGCATCTCGAACTGCCGGAGGACGTTGCCGCCGAAGAGGTCGAGCACGCACCGGTGATTCCGGTCCATCCGATCGAGCGTCCGCTCGCCGCGCCTGCCGCGCTCGACCGGGCTGCTCAAGCGATTCTCGCCGCGAAGCGACCGCTGGTGATGATCGGCGCGGCCGGCAGCCGGCCGTGGCTGACCGAGGCGCTGTCCACCTTCGTCACGCGTACCCGCCTGCCCTTCTTCAACACGCAGATGGGCAAGGGCGCGGTCACCGGCGGTTCCAACCTCTACATGGGCACCGCCGCGCTGTCGGAAGGCGACTATGTCCACGAAGCCGTTGCGCGCGCCGACCTGATCATCGCCATCGGCCATGACACGGTCGAGAAGCCGCCCTTCCTGATGAAGCATAGCGGCGGTCCGCACGTCATCCACGTCGGCTACCAGTCCGCCACGGTCGAACAGGTCTACCACCCGGACATCGAGGTGATCGGCGATATCGGCAGCTCCGTCGAAGCGCTCGCCGAGCGGCTGGACGGCAGACTGTCCGCCGACGAGGGCATGATCGTGCTGCGCCAGAAGATCCTCGCCCGCCTCAACGATCGCGCCGAGGAGGATCGCTTCCCGGTGACGCCGCAGCGCCTGGTCCACGATGTGCGCAAGGTCATGCCGGACGACGGCATCGTCTGCCTCGACAATGGCATGTACAAGATCTGGTTCGCCCGCAACTACCGCACGCATGTGGCCAACACGCTGCTGCTCGACAACGCGCTCGCCACGATGGGCGCCGGCCTGCCCTCGGCGATGATGGCGGCGATGCTGCATCCGCAGCGCCGGGTCATGGCCGTCTGCGGCGATGGCGGCTTCATGATGAATTCGCAGGAGATGGAAACGGCGGTTCGGCTCGGACTGAACCTGGTCGTGGTGATCCTCAATGACGGTGCCTACGGCATGATCCGCTGGAAGCAGGCGGTCGATGGCTTCGAGGATTTCGGCATGCGCTTCGGCAATCCGGACTTCGTGCGCTATGCCCAGGCCTATGGCGCGAAAGGATCGCGGGTGACCGCGGTCGAGGACCTCGTGCCGACGCTCGAAGCCGCCTTCACCGGCGGCGGCGTCCATCTGGTCGATGTGCCCATCGACTATTCCGAGAACACCCGCGTGCTGGTCGACGAGTTGCGTAACCGGACGCCCGACGTGGAATGTTCGTAGGCGGACACGGTCGAGCGCGTTCTTCCCGCACCCAAGCAAGGAACCCATGATGTTGACCGTCGTACAGGCCTTCGACCGCGCACCCATCGCAGAGATCGGCGTCGACGATGCCGCGGCCCTGGAACGCAAGCTGCAGGCTGCCGAACGCGTGTTCAAGGACCGCGACGGCTGGCTCAAGCCGCATCAGCGCGTGGCCATCCTGCGCAGGCTGGCCGCGCTGATGGAGGACCGGCGCGACCACCTGGCCCTGCAGATCGCGCGCGAGGGCGGCAAGCCGCTGACCGATGCCATCGTCGAGACCACGCGCGCCATCGACGGCGTCCACAATGCCGCCGACGAACTGCGCACCTTCGCGGGCCGGGAAATCCCGATGGGCCTGTCCGCCGCCGCGGAGAACCGCTGGGCGTTCACCACCAAGGAGCCGATCGGCATCGTGGCCGCGATCTCGGCGTTCAATCATCCGCTGAACCTGATCGTCCACCAGGTCGCGCCTGCCATCGCGGTCGGTTGCCCGGTGATCGTCAAGCCGGCGGCCACGACGCCGCTCTCCTGCCTTGAGTTCGTTGCGCTGGTCCATGAGGCCGGCCTGCCCGAGCCCTGGTGCCAGAGCTTCCTGCCGGAAGGCAACGAGCTGGCCGAGCAGCTGGCCACCGATCGGCGCGTCGCCTTCCTCAGTTTCATCGGCTCGGCCCGGGTCGGCTGGTCGCTGCATGCCAAGCTCGCCCACGGGGCGCGCTCGGCGCTGGAACATGGCGGCGCGGCGCCGGCCATCGTCGACCGCAGCGTCGACCTCGACAGGATCATCGAGCCGATCGTGAAGGGCGGCTACTACCATGCGGGCCAGGTCTGCGTGTCGACGCAGCGCATCTATGTGCACCGCGACATCGCCGACGACTTCACGCAGCGGCTGATCGCGCGTGTCGAACGCCTGCGTACCGGCGACCCCTCGCTGAAGGACACCGAAGTCGGTCCGCTGATCCTGCCACGCGAGGCCGACCGCGTTGCGGCATGGATCGATGACGCGGTCGCCGGCGGCGCTACGCTCGCCACCGGCGGGGCACGCCTGTCGGAGACCACGCTGCAACCGACGGTGCTGCTCGACCCCGCGGCCGACGCGCGGATCTCCCTGCAGGAGGTCTTCGGTCCGGTGGTCGCGGTCTATCGCTACGGCGATCTCGACGAGGCGATCGCGCGCGCCAACGCCCTGCCTACCGCCTTCCAGGCCAGCATCTTCGCCCAGGACATCGATATCGCCCTGCGCGCGGCCAACCGCCTGGATGCATCGGCGGTGATGATCAACGACCCCACCGCCTTCCGCACCGACTGGATGCCGTTCGCCGGTCGCCGCGAATCCGGATACGGCACCGGCGGCATCCCGTACACCATGCGCGACATGACGCAGGAAAAGATGATCCTGATGCGCAGGGGCTGACGCGGGCAGGTACGCACCGGCGCGATGTCGTCGCCGGCCATCGCCGATGCAAAAGAAAACGGCAGGGATTACGCCCTGCCGCGTGCATTCCCTTGCTGCCTCACCTCAGCGAGGCCTGGGTTCGGGCAGGTTGACCTTGTCGATGCCATGGATCACGCCGTTCCTGGCCATGATGTCGGGACGCGTGATCTGCGCGCCGCCGATGCTCAGGCGGCCACTCGACGTGCCGATGGCGGCCGCCTGGCCGTGTACGGTGGAGGCAGCGTCCCACGTGCGGACATCTGCGACTGTCTGGCGGCCGGCAACCACGTGGTAGTTCACCATCGCGGCGAGCTCGTCGCGGTTGCCGGGGTTCAGCAGGCGATCCAGCGTGCCGTGCGGCAACTGCCGGAATGCCTCGTCCGTGGGCGCGAACACCGTGTACGGGTCGGCACCGTTGAGCGAGGCGGTCAGGCCGGCCCGGTCGATCGCATGCATGAAAGTCCGGAACGAATGCCGGCTTCTCAACGTCCCCAGCAGATCCTGCTGGAAGAGACCTGGCTTCTGCAGCATGTCCATGGCGTTTCCTGCGGGAGGGACCCGGTGCGGGTCGTGGCGAACGGTCGCGGCCGCAGCGTCGACCTGCATGAGGCCAGCGGCACACGCGATGCGGAGAGGGGATAGTGGATGAAGCGCGGCTGTGCCGCCGATGCGGTCTTGCACCGCACTCCGCACGCCCTGCGCCTGCTGCCGTTACTGCCGCGTGAGGCTTCGCGCGCGGAAATACACAGGGCGCGTCGCCGCGGCGTGCTACCGTGGGTCCACGCGGAATTCCGAGGCTGGCTAACTTCCGCGCCCGCAGTGTGCCGGCTCGCACAAGATCGGGAGCCGCCATGAGCAGCAAGCCGCATCGCGTCGTTCTGGGCGCACACGCATTCCGCCGCATCGCCCTTCTGCTGGAAGACCGTGCCGTGGAGTGTGCGGAGAACGAGGGCTGGCCGATTCCGGCCGATGCGCGGGAACCGCCGCGGGTCGTGGCGCGTTCCGGCTTCGTGCAACGCGTCGCGGTGCTGTTCCATCGGCATGTCAGGAAGGAATGGCATTTCTGGTCGGGCAAGCGCGACATCCAGCGACGCATCCGGGTGCGCCCGTTCGTTCCGCTGCCTGCCGCGGGCGCCTTGCCATGAGCAGCATCTCGCTGCTCATCTCCCCGTTCGGCGTCGAGTCCATCGACGCGCGTCTGGATCCGGAGCGGGACACGCGCGTCAACGCGTATCGACTGGTCCACGAACAGCAAGGGCCCGGCAGCGACGTGCGCTGGTTCTTCTTCGCCAAGGCCGACCTGTCGAAACCCGAAGCGATGACGCGCGCGCAGCAGTGGTACGAGACCTCGCGGCATCCGGACTGGCCGGGCTTCAGGCACTAGGCCGGCACCTCGCAGGAATCGACGGGCACCCACGCATGCGACGCGAACAGAAACAGGTCTTCCTGCTGCATCTGGGCAGCCGCCAGTCGATCGGGCCGGACGATCTGCGGGTCATCTGGGCGACCGCCTGTGAATCCGGCGATGTCCACGTGAGCCGTCGCGTGCAGCAGAGCAGCGTGGACGGCGCGCGTCCCTGCTACGGCCTGTGGGTGCGCCGCACCTTCAACCGGGTCGCCGCCGAGGAGCGCCTGCGCGCGATGCTGGATGCGCGTGGCTATCTCTTCACGCTGACGCCGATGCCCATCTAGCGGCGACGCGCGCGCATCACCCACCCCTTCACGCTCACCTCCCGGGGTGCGTGCAAGGATGGGTTCCACGTCGGTCAGCCGCTCCTCACAGGATTTCCGATGCCCCAGGTCTGGAGGGTCTTCAGCCGCTGGTTGCGCCTGCGTCGTCGCCTGTGGCGCTGGCGGCGTGCCGCGATCCAGAAACCGCTGAGCGCTGAAGCGCCGCTGCGCGCGCAGCTGTTCAATGTCGAACAGATGGAACGGCATGGGCGTGCACTGGCTCGCGCGCACCGCGTGCGCGCGCATGCGGGGCCGGAGCGCCTGCTGGACCGCCTGGCCGAGAACGAAGGCCTGCTACAGGATGTCTGCGCGCTGCTCACGCGGATGGTGCAGGACGACATGCGCATCACGCCTGCCGGCGAGTGGTTGCTGGACAACTCGTACCTGCTGGAAGAGCAGATCGTCACCGCACGCCGGCACTTGCCTAAGGGTTACAGCCGCCAGCTGCCCTCGTTGAGCCAGGGCGCATCCACCGGCCTGCCGCGCGTGTACGACCTGTCGCTGGAAGCCATCGCGCACGGCGACGGGCGCATCGACGCGGAGACCTTGCGCCGCTTCTTCGCCGCGTACCAGTCCATCACGCCACTGAAACTGGGCGAGCTGTGGGCGATCCCGATCATGTTGCGGCTGGCGCTGATCGACAACCTGCGCCGGATGGCGGTGCGGGTGATGCGCGACGGCGACGATCACCGCCTGGCCAGCGAGTGGGCCGCGCAGCTCAATCGCACCGCGGCGGAAGATCCCAAGGACGTGGTGCTGGTCATCGCCGACATGGCGCGCTCCGGCCCGCCGCTCAGTGGCGCCTTCGTGTCCGAACTGATGCGTGGATTGCAGGGACGCGGCGGCGTGTTCTCCATGCCGGTCACCTGGCTGGAACAGTGGGCCGCCGACGGCGGCCTGCGCATCGAGGAACTGGTGCACCTGGAAAGCCAGCAGCAGGCCGCGGACCAGGTGTCGATCAGCAACAGCATCGGCAGCCTGCGCTTCCTGGCCAACATGGACTGGCGGGAATTCGTCGAGGACATGAGCGTGGTCGAGCGCACGCTGCGCGCCGACCCGGACCGCACCTATGCGCTGATGGACTTCAGCACGCGCGATGACTACCGCCATGTGGTGGAAAAGATCGCGCGCCTGTCCGGTGTCGACGAAAACACCGTGGCGGAGATCGCGCTGCAGCGTGCACAGGCCGCCGCCGCCGCCGCGGCGACGCCGACGCATCCGCAAGCGCACGTCGGCTTCTACCTGGTGGATGACGGCGTCGGCCAGACGCAGGCGGCGGTCGCCTCGCTGCCGGATGCGCGTCCAGTCCGCCTGCGTCCGCATCGCGTTCCGCTGGCGGGTTATCTGCTTCCCATCGCCGCCATCATCGGCCTGTTCACCCATGGCCTGCTGACCGCGGCTGCGCCTGCGCAAGGCGTGCCCCTCTGGCTGCTGGCGGCGCTGGCGCTGCTGGCGTTCAGCGAACTGGGCATCGCCCTGGTCAACTGGGTAGCGACCTTGTGGGTGGCGCCGCGGCCGCTGCCGCGGATGGATTTCTCCAAGGGCATTCCGGCAACGGCGCGCACCCTGGTGGCGGTGCCCAGCATGCTGGGCAGCACGGAAGGCGTGGACGCCCTGGTCGAGGCGCTGGAAGTGCGCTTCCTGGCCAACCGTGACCGCCACTTGCACTTCGCCCTGCTCACCGATTTTCTGGATGCCGACGCGGCATCGATGCCGGGCGATGCCGCCCTGGTCGCCCACGCCGCGCAGCGGATCGAACAGCTCAACCGCCGCTATGCGCCGGAGCGCGCCGGCGAGGACGGCGGTGATCTGTTCTTCCTGTTCCACCGCCCGCGCCTGTGGAATCCGCGCGAGCGCCGCTGGATGGGGTACGAGCGCAAGCGCGGCAAGCTGGCGGCGCTGAACCGGTTGTTGCGCGGCGGGACCGGCGACGACTTCCTGCAGGTGACCGGCAACCTCGGCGTGCTGGCGCAGGTGCGCTACGTGATCACGCTGGACACCGATACGCGCCTGCCGCGCGACGCCGCACGCGAGTTCGCCGGGACGCTGGCGCATCCGCTCAACCAGGCCGTGTTCGATGCGCGCCGGCGCCGCGTGGTCCGCGGCTACGGCATCCTGCAGCCCAGCGTCGGCACCAGCCTGAGCGGACGGCCGAGCTCGCGTTATGCGCGCATGTTCGGCAGCGAACCGGGCATCGATCCGTATACGCGCACCGTGTCGGATGTGTACCAGGACCTGTTCGGCGAAGGCTCGTTCGTCGGCAAGGGCATCTACGATGTGGATGCGTTCGAGCATGCGCTGGCCGACCGCTTTCCCGACAACCGCATCCTCAGCCACGACCTGCTGGAAGGCTGCTACGCGCGCGCCGGCCTGGTCAGCGACGTGCGCCTGTTCGAGGAGTATCCGGCGCGCTATGCGGCAGACGTGAAGCGCCGCTACCGCTGGATCCGCGGCGACTGGCAGTTGCTGCCCTGGCTGCTGCCGTGGGTGCCGCGCCGCGATGGCGGGTTCGAGCGCAATCCGTTGTCCTGGCTCTCGCGCGGCAAGCTGCTCGACAACCTGCGCCGCAGCCTGGTGCCGGCGGCGACGGTTGCGTTGCTGGTGCTGGGCTGGCTGTTCTCGCCGGCCCCGCTCGCCTGGACCGCCTGGCTGCTGAGCCTGTGGGCGCTGCCCGTGCTGCTGCCGGCGTTGCGCGACGTGTTCGCCTGGCCGGTCGACATGCCGCTGGAAACGCATCTGGTGCAGGTCGGCCGGTCCAGCCTGCGGCAACTCCAGCGCGCGGTGGTCAATGTGGCCTGCCTGCCGTACGAGGCGTTCTTCAGCGTGGACGCGATCCTGCGCACGCTGTGGCGCCTGCTGGTCACGCGCCGGCATCTGCTGCAATGGAATCCCTCCAGCGAAGTGGAACGCAGCCTCGGCGGCGGCATGCGCGCCGAACTGCTCGGCATGGCACCCGCACCGCTGATCGCGACCGCCATCGCCGCCCTGCTGGCGGTGCGGCAACCGGCCGCGCTGTGGGTGGCCGCGCCGTTGCTGCTGCTGTGGCTGGTGTCGCCTGCCGTCATGGCCTGGCTGGGCCGTCCTTCGGGCCAGCGCACGGAGAAGCTGTCCACGCCGCAGCTCGCCTTCCTCGGCACGCTGTCGCGGCGTACCTGGGCGTTCTTCGAGACCTATGTGCGCGCTGAGGATCACTGGCTGCCGCCCGACAACGTGCAGGAGCATCCGGCGCTGGTAGTGGCGCGACGCACGTCGCCGACCAACATCGGCCTGTCGCTGCTGGCCAACCTGGCCGCGTACGACTTCGGTTACCTGCAGGCCGGTGGCGTGATGGAACGCACCCGCCTGGTGTTCGACACGCTGGAAGCGCTGCCGCGCCATCGTGGCCACTTCTACAACTGGTACGACACCGAAACCCTGCAGCCGCTGCCGCCGGCCTACATCTCCACCGTGGACAGCGGCAACCTGGCCGGGCACCTGCTGACCCTGCGCCAAGGTCTGCTGGCACTGGCCGACGCGCCGGTGCTCGCGCCTGCCACCTTCGGCGGACTGGGCGATACGCTGGCCGCGCTGGAAGACGCCGCCACGCAGGTGAAGGCCGACGGCGATGCGGTGTCGCTGGCGGTGGGCGAGTTCCGCGCGGTGCTGGCGCAGGCGCTGCGGGAGCCGCCGGCGACCGTCATCGACGCCGAACGCATGCTGGCGCGCCTGGTGGTGCACGCGGACGCCATCGCGGCGGCGTGGCCTGCCGCCGAACCGGTGCCTCTGCATCCGCACCACTGGCCGACCGCGCTGGTCGAGGGCTGCCGGTCGGCGCATGCGGAGCTGCAGTTCCTGTTGCCCGACGCCAGCGCCTGGACGGGAGAAGGCATTCCCACGTTGCACGACCTGCAGGACGGCTCCGCCCATCCGCTGGCCACCCGGCGCGCGCGCGAACGCGTCCACCAGCTCGAACGGCTGGCGCACATCGCCGGGCAGTTCTCGCTGATGGAATACGAATTCCTCTACGACCGCGCGCGCCACCTGCTGGCGATCGGCTACAACGTCGACGAGCACCGCCTGGACAGCGGGCTGTACGACCTGCTGGCGTCGGAAGCGCGGCTGTGCAGCTTCGTGGCGATCGCGCAGGGTCAGCTGCCGCAGGAGAGCTGGTTCGCACTGGGCCGCCTGCTCACCGAGGTCAACGGCGATGCCACGCTGCTGTCGTGGAGCGGCTCGATGTTCGAGTACCTGATGCCGCCGCTGGTCATGCCCAGCTATCCGGACACGCTGCTGGACCAGACCTCCCGGCATGCGGTGGAAGCGCAGATCCAGCACGGCGAACACCATGGCGTGCCGTGGGGCATTTCCGAGTCGGGCTACAACACCGTCGACGCCCGCATGAACTACCAGTACCGCGCCTTCGGCGTGCCCGGACTGGGCCTGAAGCGCGGCCTGGGCCAGGACCTGGTCATCGCGCCCTACGCCAGCATGATGGCCTTGATGGTGGCGCCGGAAGCCGCCTGCGAGAACCTGCAGCGGCAGGCCGCGCTGGGTTTCGGCGGGCATTTCGGCATGTACGAGGCCATCGACTACACTCCGGCGCGGGTGCCGCCCGGACAGGACTGCGTGGTGGTGCGGTCGTTCATGGCCCACCACCAGGGCATGGGCTTCCTCGCGCTCGTCCACCTGCTGCGGCAGCAGCCGATGCAGCAGCGCTTCGTGGCCGATGCCGAGTTCCAGGCGACCCTGCTGTTGCTGCAGGAACGCATTCCGCATACCGGCGTGTTCCACCCGCACGAGGCCGAGACGCTGGGCACCCGTGCCGCGCCCACCGAAACCGAAACCCAGCTGCGCATCTTCCGCAACCCGGGCACGTCGCGGCCGGCGGTGCAGCTGCTCTCCAACGGCCGCTACCACGGCCTGGTCACCAGCGCCGGCGGCGGCTACAGCCGTCACCGCGACATGGCGGTCACGCGCTGGCGCGAGGACGGCACGCGCGACCACTGGGGCAACTTCTGCTACCTGCGCGACGTGGAGAGCGGCGAGTTCTGGTCCACCTCGCTGCAGCCGGCGTGCGTGCCGGTGGACCAGTACGAAGCGATCTTCTCCGATGCCAAGGCCGAGTTCCGCGGCCGCAAGCGCGGCTACGAAAGCCATCTGGAGATCGCCATCTCCGCCGAGGACGACATCGAACTGCGCCGGCTGCGGCTGGGCAACCGCAGCCGGCGCACGCGCACCGTCGAGATCACCACGTATGCCGAAGTGGTGCTGGCGCCCGCCATCGCGGACGAACTGCACCCGGCCTTCAGCAACCTGTTCGTGCAGTCGGAGATCGTGCGCGAGAAGCAGGCGCTGCTGTGCACGCGACGGCCGCGCGCGCACGACGAAGTGCCGCCGTGGATGTTCCACCTGGTGGCCGTGCACGATGCCGACATCACCGCGATCTCGTACGAGACCGACCGCGCCCGCTTCCTCGGCCGCGGCAACACTCCGCGCACGCCGGTGGCCCTGTCGGCGCAGGACACGCTGTCCGACAGCGAGGGCTCGGTGCTGGATCCGATCGTCGCCATCCGTTGCCGGATCGAACTGGCGCCGGGGCAGACGGCGATGATCGACATGGTGCATGGCGTGGGCCTGGACCGCGACGCCTGTGCCGGCCTGATCGACAAGTACCGCGACCGCCGGCTGGCCGACCGCGTGTTCGACCTCGCCTGGACGCACAGCCAGGTCGTGCGCCGGCAGATCAACGCCTCGCAGGCGGATGCGCAACTCTACGAGCGGCTGGCCGGACTGATCGTCTATGCGCACCCGCTGCTGCGCGCGGACGCCGACGTGCTGCTGCAGAACCAGCGCGGCCAGTCGGGCCTGTGGGGCCATGCGATTTCGGGCGACCTGCCGATCGTGCTGCTGCAGGTCGCCGATGCCGACAACATCGAACTGGTGCGGCAGATGGTGCAGGCGCACGCGTACTGGCGCCTCAAGGGACTGCGTGCGGACCTGGTGATCTGGAACGAGAGCCAGGCCGGCTACCGGCAGCAGCTGCAGGACCTGATCCTGGGCATGATCTCGGCCGATCCCGAGGCCAACGTGCTGGATCGGCCGGGCGGAATCTTCGTGCGCCCCGGCCAGCAGATGTCGCAGGAGGACCGCATCCTGCTGCAGTCGGTGGCGCGGGTGATCATCAGCGACCAGCAGGGCTCGTTGGCCGCGCAGATCGGCCGCCGCGAGCCCGCCGAGCGGATCATGCCGGCGCTGCTCGGGGAGGGGCCGCGCGAGGAACATGCCGAACGTCCGGAACCCACGGCATCCACCGGGCTGCCGGCGCCGGTCGTCATCGATGAAGAGGACGACACCTGGCCGTTCGAGCCGGTGGCCGACACGTTCGTCCACGAGAACGGCACCGGCGCGTTCGCCGCCGATGGCCGCGAGTACGTGATCGTCACCCGCGAGGGCGGCCCGACGCCCGCGCCCTGGTGCAACGTGATGGCCAACGACCGGCTGGGCACGGTAGTCAGCGAAAGCATGGCCGGCTACACCTGGTTCGAGAACGCGCACGAGTTCCGCCTCACGCCCTGGCACAACGACCCGGTCGCCGACAGCGGCGGCGAAGCCTTCTACCTGCGCGACGAGGACAGTGGTCACGTGTGGTCGCCGCTGCCGTTGCCGCGTCGCGGCCATGGCGCGTACCGCACGCGACACGGCTTCGGCTACAGCGTGTACGAACACGTCGAGGACGGCATCGCCAGCGAACTATGGGTGTACGTGGCCGTCGACGATGCGGTCAAATACTCGGTGTTGAAGCTGCGCAACCTGTCCGGGCGCGCACGCCGCCTCACGGCCACCGCTTACGTGGAGTGGGTGCTGGGCGACCTGCGCGTCAGGTCGCAGATGCACATCGTCACCGCCCAGGATGCCGCCAGCGGCGTGCTGACCGCACGCAACCCGTACAACACCGAGTTCGGCGGCCGGGTCGCGTTCTTCGACACCGATGCCAGCGGCTGCAGCTTCACCGGCGACCGCACGGAGTTCCTCGGCCGCAACGGCAGCATGGCCGATCCGGCGGCGCTGCAACGCGAACGCCTGTCCGGTCGCGTGGGCGTGGGACTGGATCCGTGCGCGGCCATCCAGGTACCGCTGTCGCTGACCGATGGCGAGGCGTCGGAGACGGTGTTCCGGCTCGGCATGGGCAAGGACGAAGACGACGCGCTGTACCTCGCCCGCCGCGTGCAGGGCACGCAGCGCGCGCACGACGCGCTGGATGCGGTGCGCATCCACTGGCGCGGACTGCTGACCTCCGTGCAGGTCAGCACCCCCGAGCCCGCCGTCGACGCGCTGGTGAACGGCTGGCTGATGTACCAGACCCTCGCCTGCCGCTACGTGGCGCGCAGCGGCTATTACCAGTCCGGCGGCGCGTTCGGCTTCCGCGACCAGTTGCAGGACACCATGGCGACCCTGCATGCCCGGCCGGCGTTGACCCGCTCGCACCTGCTGCTGTGCGCGGCGCATCAGTTCCCGCAGGGCGACGTGCTGCACTGGTGGCATCCGCCGCAGGGGCGCGGCGTGCGCACGCGCTGCTCGGACGACTACCTGTGGCTGCCGCTGGCGGCCGCGCGCTACCTGCAGGTGACCGGCGATGCCAGCGTGCTGGACGAACAGGTGGGCTTCGTCGATGGGCGCCCGGTCAACGCCGACGAGGAGTCGTACTACGACATGCCCGCGATGTCGCACCTGCGGCAGTCGTTCTACCAGCATTGCGTGCTGGCCTTGCGGCGTGGCTGCAGCCTGCTGGGCGAACGCGGCCTGCCGCTGATCGGCACCGGCGACTGGAACGACGGCATGAACCGCGTCGGCGAAGCCGGCCGTGGCGAGAGCGTGTGGCTGGGCTTCTTCCTCTACGACACGCTGCAGCGCTTCATCGAGGTCGCACGCGTGCGCGGCGATGACGCGTTCGCCGACGAATGCGTGGAGCACGCCGAGCGCCTGCGCGCGAACCTGGAAGCCCACGCCTGGGATGGCCAGTGGTACCGGCGCGCGTGGTTCGACGACGGCACGCCGCTGGGATCGGCGACCAGCGACGAGTGCAGGATCGATTCGATTTCGCAGAGCTGGTCGGTGCTGTCGGGCGCCGCCGATCCCGCGCGTGCACGACAGGCGATGGCCTCGCTGGACCGCCATCTGCTGAAGCGCGAAGCGGGCCTGATCCAGCTGCTCGACCCGCCGTTCGACACCACGCCGAAGGACCCCGGCTACATCCGCGGCTACGTGCCCGGCGTGCGCGAGAACGGCGGCCAGTACACCCATGCCGCGGTCTGGGCCGCGATGGCCTTCGCGCACCAGGGCGATGCGGAGCGGGCGTGGGAACTGGCGCGCATGATCAACCCGATCCACCACGCGCAGGATCCGGATGCGACCGCCGTCTACAAGGTGGAGCCCTACGTGCTGGCCGCCGACGTGTATGGCGTGGCGCCGCATGTCGGTCGCGGCGGCTGGACCTGGTACACCGGCTCGGCCGGCTGGATGTACCGCCTGCTGACCGAATCACTGCTCGGCCTGCAGCGCCTCGGCGACGAGCTGGCCCTGCATCCCTGCCTGCCGCGCGAGTGGACACAGTACGAACTGCGCTACCGCTTCGGTTCCACGCTCTACGTCATCGCGGTGGAACAGCGCGATGACGGCGCGGCCACGCTGCAACTGGATGGCATGGAACAGGCGGGCATGCGCTTCCCGCTGGTGGACGATGGCAGCGTGCACCGGGTGGACGCACGCTGGCCCCGTGCCGCGCCGTGAAATCGCGCGCGCAGCTCGATGCGGAACTGGATCGACTGGCCGACATGCTGCCGCCCTGGCTGCAGCACCTCCGCCACGAAGCCCAGTTCTGGCCGCAGTTCGATGCGTTGGCGGACGCCATCCTGCGGGAGGCGGGCGCGGATGATCTCGCGCACGTGCAGGCGAGGCTGGAGGCGATGCTTCGGGTGCATGCGGAAGCGCTTCACGGGATGGGAGAACGCAGTCCGCTTCCGCGGTCAGCAGGCATGGGCATGGCGCTTGTGCAGGATCGAATCCGGACAGCGTGTCGCGAACGGTCTCCGTTCGGCGCGGCATTGTCGGAAGGTCATTCCTCCATGGCGGACAACAGGGATCGAATGTAGACACCCTTCTCCACCGTATACGCCGCCTTGTCGCCCGCATGCGCGATGGCGAGTCGCCGCTTCAGGGCTTCGTACTCGGATCGGCGTGCGTCGTCGGCGCGCAGCAGGTCGCGGAAGCGGAGATGTTCCCGCCAGAGCCGCCCACCATGCTCGACGCCATGCAGATGGATGCGCAGGTCGCCGGCGATGTCCTTGACGAAGTAGCGGCGCTGCGGGATCGCGGCTTCATAGTGCGGCCGATAGGTGTAGTCCAGCCTCACGATGTCCGCGACGCGGGCTTCGATCGTGGCGAGCGTGGGTGCACCCAGCAGGAGGTCGATGACCGGCTTGGCTGCCAGGCCGGGGACCGAGGTGCTGCCGATGTGCAGGATATCGATCGGCACACCGGCGAAAGCCGGCAGCAGTTCCTGGCGGAGGTCCTGGAAGACCAGCGGCCAGGTGGGAGAATAGGGAACGAGCATGGTGTGTTCCTGGGGTGGAGCGAAGGTGAGCCAGGCGTCAATCGCGATGGCCGTCTTCGGAGGATGTCGTGGTCGCGGAGTGCTGCGAAGCCCGCACGACCCACAGGCCCAGCAGGCAGTACCAGAGACTGTGGGCGACGACCACGAAGGTCATGCCGGTGACGTCGAGCCGGATCCATCCCGCGGCATAGCCGATCAGGCACAGCAGGCCCGCGATCACGCCGTACGCGCCGCATGCGATCGCCAGCGGCCCGGATTGGCGCAGCATGGCGGCAGACCACAGCACGATGCCGGCCGACATGCCGAGCGTGCCGGATCCCGCCAGCACCTGGTTGGCGGAGAAGGCAAGCAGCACCGACGGCAGTGCGTCCTCGGCGTGCGGGATCAGCGGCAGCACCCGCTGCAGGTAGTCGCCGATGAGGAAGCCGCTGATCAGCGCTGCACCCAGCATGGCGACCGCGCCGAGCGTGTACAGGCGCGCCGCAGCCCCTACCGCGCCACTCCTCGGCCACCAGCGCGCGAGGTGGGCCAGCGACAACCAGAGGGCGACGATGCAGGCGATCATCGCCAGGTGCACGTGCCGGCTGAGCGACGATATCTCGGTGAGGCTGATGAGCCGCGCCGCCATGTCGGCGCCTTGCGCGGTGGGATGGAAGATCATGATGAGCGGAGCCAGCACGCCGGCGGCGATCAGCAGCAGGCCGCAGGGCAGGACATGGGGTGCGGGGGATGATGTCGTGTTCATGCGATGCCCCTGCAAGGAAGAGCACACAGGCTAGCGGTGCGATCACCGCCGTTTCCGGACAATCGCGACCCAATGTCCGGCAGGGTTCGTGGGATGATCCGGCCCATGACCCCGCTTGAGCCCAACGAAGATCCCCGTAGACGGCGCACGCGCCAGGACCTGATGGCGGCGTTCTTCTCGCTGGTGCTCAGTCAGCGCTATCACGAGATCCGCGTCGGCGATGTGCTGGCGCGATCGGGCGTCAGCCGCTCGACGTTCTACGAGCACTTCCGCAACAAGGACGAACTGCTCGCCGCCAGCCTGGAAGGACCGTTCCAGACGCTGGCCCATCTGGTGGGCGAGCGGGCGGACGTCAACAAGGTGTGCGCGATCCTCGAGCACTTCTGGCAGAACCGCGCACTCGCACGCAGCCTGTTCCAGGGCGCTGCGCTACGCATTGTCCGCGGCACGCTGGTCGTGCACGTGGAGAACGCGCTGTCTCCCGCGCAACGCAGTCGCCTGCGCATTCCCGCGCGCCTCGCCGCGCACGGGCTTGCCGATGGTCTTTTCTCGCCGGTGGTGGCCTGGTTGCTGGGCGAGGCCAAGTGCAGTGCGCAGGAACTGGCCGTGGCGTTGCAGCTGTCCACGGCAGCGGCCACGCGCGCACTGCAGACCGGCCTTCCCGCCGACGATCAGCCCAGGAGAAAAGAATGAAGATGCAGCGCGCGATTCCGATGCTGCCCGTCCGCCACATGCCGACGAGCGTCGAGTTCTACGCAAAACTGGGCTTTGCGGTGGAAAAGCGCAACGACGAATGGCGTTGGGCAATGCTGGTGCTGGACGAGTGCCGGCTGATGGTGGACGAATCGATCAACCAGCCGCCGGATGCGCCACGCACGTCGGTGATCTACCTGTACCCCGACGACATCTTCGCCTTCCACCGCGACGTGCGACGGCGCGGTGTGGACGTGCCTTCGATCAGCCATCCCTTCTACGGCATGAGCGAGTTCCGCACCGAGGATCCCGATGGCAATCGGCTATGGATCGGGCAGCGGACGGGAAGCTGAGGTCCGCTTGCGGGACAACGCGCCCGTCGAAACACAGTCACAGGCCAGGCAATGCCAGCTCGTGGCCGATAACAGAGATCGATCCAACAAAACAGAGGCACCTGCTTGGCGGGCGCCTCCATTACGTCGAACCCGTACAGCCTGATCCCAGCTGCCGGCGCCAGACGCGAACGGCGGGCACGCTGCCGTGCCCGCCGCTGCAAGTGCTCAGAAGTCCCAGCGGCCGGTAATGGACAGCGGAACCGAGACGCGGCTGCCGGTGTCGTTGATGGACGCCAGGCCGAGTCCGGCGATCGCCGAATCGTCGTCGGCAAGATCGCCGATGTAGTTCACCCCTGCGGCGAATTTCATGCTGAAGCGCTCGGTGAACGGGACGTGCACGCCGGCCTCGATCCCGCCGCTCAGCGCCCATTCCTTCTCATAGAACGGCGCATTGGGAATCGTGATCGCGGCGTCGGGAATCTCGAAGGTGGCGCGGATGACATCGGTTTCGGTGGCACCCAGTCGCGCAGCGACGAACGGCCTGACCCGGCCACCGTCGCGGAAGAAGTGCCGGTAACCCACTTCCCACGTGTACGCGTCATAGCCCGAGAACCTGCCGAAGACGTCGAGCTCGGTATCGAGCGCCGGCACGTAGGCGGCACCGACGCGCACGCGACCGTCATCGGCGCTGGTCTCCCTGGCCTGAAGGAACACTTCGCTCCGGTCACTCAGTCCATAGCCCACTTCCAGGCCCCAGGACATGGCGTTGCCGTAGATCTGGTCGTGGCTGCGGGAGCGGATGCGCAACTCCGCGCTGACGCCCGCAAGTGCGGGATTCAACGGACCGAGATCCGGCACCGGCGCCACGGCGCCGGCGTGGACGTCGCCGCTGACCGGAAAGTCGACGCCGCCCAACACCGACATCGAGAATTTTCCCTGCTCGGGGCCTGCTGCGAATGCCGGCCCTGCCGCCATCAACAAGGCAACGCCAAGAAGTTTGATCTGCATGGTCCTCTCCCCTCGGAACGGGTAACGCCTACCCAATGTAGGCAGGTGATCTACGCGAGAGTGGTGGAAACGGATTCAACGGGATGCGGGACGTAAGCGCCCTTTCAGCGCTCCTCACGCCGTCTCCACATTGCTGTACGGGCTTGCCGTCGGCTGCCGCAGCCGATCCGGAAGATCAGGCTATGGCAGGCGCGTCGATGGTGCGCCGCCTGCCCAGGATCGCCTTTGCGTCCGCACTGGACGACGCCACCTGGCGTGCAAACGGAGCAGTGCTTGGGCGGTGAGGAAGGGAGACGCGGTTTGCCCGGGCAGGGCCATGCGACACGCCAGCGCGCCTGCTTTCACCCCGAGGCGCACATCCCGCACTTTCGCGCCCCGCTGGTGACCTTTTGGCGACATTTGCATTGCTAGTTTCGCGCTGCTTCATCAACTGAACATGGCCACTTCCTGGGGGTAGCGCGACATGAAAAAGTACTTCAGACGGGCGTTGTGGTTGGCGCTATCGGCGCACTTGAGCGGATACGCCCTGTCCGCCCACGCCGCGGAGGCGCCGGGCGCACTGACCATCGTCGTCAGGGACCAGTACACCGAACGGCCTCTTCCCAGCGTGCAGGTCACGATCACGGAACGGGAAACCGCCCGAGTGCGATCCCTGGAGACGGATGCACAAGGTCGCATCGTCGTTGAACAGCTCGATCCCGGTCTCTATGCGGTCACCGTGAACAAGGTTGGGTTCGCCGCCGTGTACGAACCCAGCGTGCGCGTCATTACGCGGAAGAATTCCATGATCGAACTCGAACTTGGAGCGCCGACGCTGGAAGAAGTGGTGGTGCAAGCACGGGCACTCGATGCCTTCGCATCGCCCTCCAGCACCTATCTCGATCGCGAGGCCTTGCGGGATGCCGTTGGCGGCGGCGCGGATCCGCTGCTCTCGCTGGATGGCCTGCCGGGCCTGGCGTCCGCCAGCGAGTTCGCGGCCTTCAGCGTGCGCGGCCGCGGCCCCCGGGACAACCTGATCTTCGTCGACGAGTTCCCCTTCGACAAGGCGGTGCACTTCGACGCAACGCTGGGCGAAGACGAGGACATCGGCGGTGGCGGCCGCTTCTCGATCTTCGCACCGAACGTCATCGGGGGCGCCGAGTTTTCACCCGGCGGATGG